>JAGGYI010000283.1 GCA_021162655.1 Anaerolineae bacterium | reverse complement strand
GATTCGCAAGGATGTGCAACGAGCGCGGGAGCTGCTCACGGCGGAGGTGCCGAGAGATGGTCAAGGAAGCGTTGCCGGCTTTTGAGGAGATCGAGCATACGGCTGACCTGGCTCTGCAGGTCTATGGGAAGGATCCCAAAGAGCTCTTTGCTCATGCGGCCCAGGGGATGTTCTCCCTCATGCAGTGTGCCCCTCAAGAGGGGGCCGAGCCCTTTTCTTGCGCTGTGGAGCTGACGGGATATGACCTGGAGGGTCTCTTGGTGGATTGGCTCAATGAGCTGCTCTACCTCAGCGAGCGCGAGGGGGTCTGTTTTGAGGATTTTGAGATCGAGGAGCTGACGGAGAGCAGGCTCTCTGCACGGGCCCGGGGGAAGCGCCCCTGCGTGCTTGGGAAGGGGATCAAGGCGGCGACGTTTTTCGACCTCCAGGTTGTGCAGCGCCCAGATGGGTATTATGAAGCGACCGTCACTTTTGACGTTTGAGGGTAAAGCGCGTTCTCTTGGTCAAGGCGAGGAGGAAAGCCATGGTGCGCAAACAGGACCTTGTGCGTCTCGAGCCGTACCTTTATGAAATTCCGCGTTCCTTTCGTTCCGATATGCGGGTGCCGGCGCGCGTCTATGCTGACGAGCGCCTTTTGGAAAAGACCCTGACCGACCGCTCTCTGGAGCAGTTGGTGAACACAGCGACCCTGCCCGGCGTGGTGCGCTATACCATGGCCATGCCCGATGTACATCAGGGGTATGGCTTCCCCATCGGTGGGGTGGCGGCGACCAAGCTGCCCCATGGGATCATCTCCCCCGGCGGGGTGGGGTACGACATTAACTGTGGAGTGCGCCTGTTGGTGAGCTCTATCGAAGCGGAGGCCATCCGCCCCTATATGGATAGGCTGATGAGCACCCTCTTTGCCAATGTGCCCACCGGTGTGGGGGCCGAAGGGCCGTTGCGCCTTTCCAAGAAGGAGCTCCAGGCTCTCTTGGAGGAGGGCGCTGCCTGGGTTGTGCGTCGAGGCTATGGTGATCGCGACGATCTGGAGCACACAGAGGATGGCGGGCGCATGGAGGGGGCCAATGCGGCGGCGGTGAGTGCCCGCGCCCTGGAAAGAGGCCGGCCACAGGTGGGCACGCTGGGGGCAGGCAACCACTTTTTGGAGGTCGATGAGGTCGTCGAGATCTATGACCAAGAGGTGGCCGAGGCCTTTGGCCTGCAGGTGGGGACGGTCTGCGTCTGGATTCACTGCGGCTCCCGGGGGTTGGGACACCAGGTATGCACGGATGCGGTGCGCTTGATGCAGCAGAGCGTCAACAAATACGGCATCCATATTCCTGACCGCGAGCTGGTCTGTGCGCCCTTTGATTCGCCCGAGGGCCAGGAGTACTTTCAGGCGATGAGTGCCGCGGCCAACTATGCCTGGGCCAATCGCCAGGTGATTACCCAGCTTGTCCGCCAAAGCTTCGAGGAGGCTTTGGGTGGGCATCTCCCTCATGTGGAGCTGCGCATGCTCTATGACGTCTGCCACAACATCGCCAAGGTGGAGGAACACCAGGTGGATGGCGGGACGGTCAAGCTCTGCGTGCACCGCAAGGGGGCCACGCGGGCCTTTGGCCCTGAGCGGCCGGAGGTTCCGGAGCGCTACCGCGCTATGGGGCAGCCGGTGCTCATCCCTGGCAGCATGGGGACGGGTTCCTACGTGCTGGTGGGGACGGAGAAAGCGATGGAAGAGACCTTTGGGAGCACCTGCCATGGTGCGGGGCGGGTCCTCAGCCGCGCCAAGGCGCGCAAGAGCATCCGCGGAGAGAAGCTCCGGGCGGAGCTAGAGAATGCCGAGATCACCGTGCGGGCAGGGAGCATGCGAGGCCTGGCAGAAGAGGCTCCTGCGGCCTACAAGGACCTGGAGCAGGTTGTTCAGGTTGTTCACAAGGCGGGCATCGCACGCAAGGTGGCCCGCACCAAGCCCCTGGGGGTTATCAAGGGCTGATGCCGGAAGAGAAGAAAAGGGGGAGGAGCTTGGCTCCTCCCCTTTTTTCGTCAGACCTTGAAATGTTTGAAGGTGGGCAGATAGTCCTTGTTCTGCTCAAACATCTCGTTGACCATCTGCTTGATCTCTGCCAAGGAGAGCACCGCCGCGGTGAGGGGATCGTAGGCGATCGCCTGGAAGACGAGCGTGGGGTCTCCAGTCAGGCAGCCCTCTACAGCCATCTCCTCCGAGGCGACGGTGATGTTGTTCAAGGCGGCGCACTGGGGTGGCAGCGCCCCCACGTGGATGGGGTTGATCCCGCTCCTATCCACATAGACGGGCACCTCGACGCAGGCATCCTCGGGCAGGTTGGTGATCAGCCCTTTGTTGGCCACGTTGCCATTGAACTTGAAAGGCTCGCCCCCCATGTAGGCGTTGATGATGTAGGCGGCGTATTCGTGGCCTCGCTCCAAATTCAGGGGCTTGGGGTCCTCAAGCCATTTGATGATGTCGTTCTTCCAGTTCTTTTCGCGCTTGAGGTACTCTTTGAGGATGTAGGCATGGGTGCCGGGGTTCCAGCCGGTGCCATGGGTGCAGTATCGTTCGATGAGGTCCGGGCGCTTACGGAACCACCAGTTGTACTCAGAGTTGTGCCCGCTGGACTCGGTGACATAGTACCCCAGATGGAGGAACATCTCGTTGCGGACGATCTCCTCGTTATAGATCTCGGGCTTTTTCACGGCCTCACGGATCAGAGGATAGGCGTCCTTGCCGTTCCACTCGTATTTGAGGTACCACGCCTGATGGTTCAGCCCAGCGCAGAGGTAATCGATCTCCTCTATGGGGGCGCCGATCCAACGGGCCAGCATGGCGGCCGTTCCCTGGACGCTGTGGCAGAGGCCGGTCACCAGGACGTCCGTCTCGCGCATGATCGCCCGCACGAGCATGGCCATGGGGTTGGTGTAGTTGAGAAAGATGGCGTCGGGGCAGTAGCGTTCAATGTCGTGGGCGATGTCGAGCATCACCGGGATGGTGCGCAGGGCGCGAAAGATACCCGCAGGGCCACGACTATCGCCCACGTTGATATCCACCCCATACTTGGCAGGGATCTCGATATCGTGGCGCCAGACTTGGACCCCGCCGGCGAGGATGGTGCAGATGACCGCGTCTGCGCCCTTGAGGGCCTCGGCGCGGTCCATCGTCACCTCTACCTTGGCAGGGTAGTTCCCCTCGGCGATGATGCGGTCCACCGCTCTTTTGATAAAGTCGAGCCGCTCGGCATCGATGTCCATCAAAGCGAGGGTGGCATCTCGGAGGAGGGGAAAGGTGAGAATGTCTCGAACGAGATTCCGGGTAAAGCCAAAGCTACCCGCTCCAATGAAAGCGATCTTGGTCATAAAGCACGCTCCTTTTTGATTCTATTCTTTGCTGGCTGAAGATGGCCAGCAGAGAAGCCTCCTTTACCTCTCTTTGACATAGCTCTTCACCCTTTGGGGGTAGAGAGCTTTTTGCCTTGCCCACCAACGGTCGAGTTTTTCCTTCAATTCCTCTCGTTGGGCGGCATATGTGGGATCCTCATAGACGTTGCGCACTTCGTAGACGGGGTCTCGCATGTCGTAAAGCTCATAGAGGGCCTCTCCGTCCTCCCTCGCAAGGCGGATGAGCTTCAAGTGATCCTGCCGCAACATGGTGAGGTTGCTTTCGGGGTTGCCGCCGATGATGGCAAAGGTGTGATTTTCCCAGGCTACCTCGGCCCCTTTGTGTAGGAGGGGGGCCAGGCTACGGGCCTCGATGCGCCCTTTTTCCGCTTCCTCCTCGGCCCAGTTCTGGTCCCCTGCGACCTCGAGGATGGTGCCGAAAAGGTCTATCGTGTTGACAACTCGGCTGTTCTGCCAACCTCCCTGTTGGGCAAAGGCTGGTTTGATGATTAAGGGGACCTTTTCGCAGCTATCGTACATGTCTCCCTTGTAAAAGAGGCCGTACTGGCCGTTGTGGTCGCCATGGTCGGCTGTAAAGATGATCATCGTCTCATCCCAGAGGCCCATCGCCTCCAGCTGGGCAAAGATCCTGCCAATATAGTGGTCGATCATTGTGATCTGGCCATAGTAGGCAGCGATGATCTTTTTGTAGGTTGCCTCGTTCCATTTGGTCTTGTGCTCACGGGAGGAGGCGCCTTTGGTGGCCTGAAAGACGGGGGCGTCCTCCATCCCGGCATAAAATTGCGGAGGCAGCTCTATATCCTCAGGATCGTAGAGGGTGTTCCAGGGAGTGGGCGGCTCAAAGGGTTGGTGTGGCCCAAAGAAGGAGACAAAGAGGAAAAAGGGCTCGTCTCCCTGATAGTTCTGCAGGTACTTGATGCTCTCTTCGGCCGTCCAGGTGTTATAGTGGTATTTCTCCTCCAACCAATTGCTGCCCATGATGAAGCGATATTCGTCTCCCGTCCAGTAGCAGGCCTCGTCTTCATCGGCCCTGCGGATGGGCTCCTCGGGATCGTCGCGGTACCTCGTCTCTTGCAGGTACTTGACATAGTCCGAGTAGAGGGCATCGTTGGCATAGACGTTATAGTGCGCGTCATGGAGGCGCTTGAATTGGAAGCCGAAACGTTTGATGTGGGGAACAAAGTGGAGCTTGCCCACCTCGGCGGTGCGGTAGCCCAGCTGCTGGAGCCGTTCGGTGAGTAGGACGATATCTCCCCGGAAGGGCACCCAGTTGTTCACTACGCCACACGCCGGGGGGTACATTCCACTGAAAATGGCTCCCCTGGCGGGCCCGCAGACGGGGGAAGGACAGTAGGCGTTGGTAAAGGTCACTCCTTCTCGCGCGATCCGATCGACATGGGGTGTTTTGATGAGAGGATCACTCATACATCCCAGACGGTCGAAGCGGTGTTGATCGTTCATGATAAAGAGGATGTTTGGCTTTTTCATCGTTGTTTTCTCCTCGTTGATAATGAGCATGGTCAAGATTACCCCGCTTGGCCTTCTTCTGCAAGCGCTTTGTGCAGGGCGGGGATGATTTCCTCCTCAGGAATCAAGCGGCTTTGCTCGCTCCAGCGTGGTTTGAGCTCCACGCTTTTGGCGGCCAAGGTCCTTCGGCTGACCGTCAGGCGCAGAGGGATACCCAAGAGATCCGCGTCGTTGAACTTGACGCCAGGGCTCTCTTTGCGGTCGTCGTAGAGGACCTCGAACCCCTCTCCCTGGATCCTCTCATAGAGGGCCTCGGCCTTCTCTTGGGCCGGGGAGCCGGGCTTTCCCAATGCGAGGAGGTGCACTTGGTAGGGAGCGATGGAGATGGGCCAGATGATGCCGGCCTCGTCGTGGTGCTGGGCGACGGCACCCAGCAGGACTCTCCCCAAATAGAGGCTACAGTGCCCCATCATGAGGGGCTGGGCCTTGCCCTCTTGGTCTAGAAAGGTGGCTGGGGCCTTGGCGGGGGCGAGCGCCTCTGCCAAGGCCAGAGGGAGCGCGCGCTCGAGCTGGAGGGGCGCGCCGCACTGGGGGCAAGGATAGCCTGCGTTGACGAGGGCGATGTCGGCGATGAGATCGGTGGTGAAATCCCGAGGGTAGTTCACATTTTTAAAGTGATAGCCAGGCTCGTTTGCCCCGGCGACAAAGTTGTTCCCCGTGAGGATGGAATCATCGGCGATGACCCGCACTCCCTGGACGTTGATGGGGGAGGCATAGCCGGCAACCAACCCGGCAGCTTGGAGCTCCTCCGCCGAGGCGGGGTGGAGCGCTTCCCCAGCAAGCAGGTGGGAGAGCTTGGCTTCGTCTACCTCAAGGTCTCCGCGAATGAGGACAAAGAGCACCTCTCCGTGAGGGAGGGAGTAAAAGACGGCCTTGAGGGTTTGGCGCTTTTCTACCCCCAGCATCTTGGCCACTGCCTCGATGGTGCTGGCGCCGGGAGTGGGCACGCGTTCCAGAGGAGCCTCTGCCTCCTGACGGGGTTCCCCCTTGAAGAAGCGGGCCGCATCGCGCTTGGCCGCGTAGCCGCAATGGGGGCAGCGGATCACCTCCGTTGGCCCCTTGGGATAGGGAATGGCGAACAGCTCGCCGGCGGGGGCCGGTAGCCAGCTCCCCTGGAGTCCACAGGCTGCCAGCGTCTCTTGCAAGGCCTCTTTGAGCTCGCCGAGCTGCCCCTCTAGGGCCTCCGGTGAGGGTTGAAGGCAATAGAGCTCGGCCGCCCATTCCTCCTCGATGCGCCAGGAGCCCTTTCCTCGAGGGTGGGAGAAAAAGAGGGGCTGCAGGGCATAGAGGAGCAGGGGCAATTGCCGGTAGGAACGCACTATGTGGGCGACCAGTGTGTGGAGGGCCTGTGTGTAGCTGCTGGCGAGGGCTAGGCTCTCCCCTGGCCCTGCCAAGGGAAGGGAGCCAGTGTGAGCCCTGGGGGAGGCCTGGGGCTGCAGGATGGGGAGGAGGAGCTTCTGCCCTCCCAAGCTCTGGAGCTTGGCCTCCACTAAGCGTTGGATTTTCTCAAGGGCGCGTTGGCCCAGGGGTAGGTAGGCCGTGCTCCCCTGGGCGGTGGGGGCAAGGAGGCCGGCCCGTAGGGCCAGGCTCAGCCCCCTCTCTTGGGCTTCGGCGGGTTCCTCGTAGCGGGTGTGCCCAAAAAGGGATGAGAAGCGCATGGATCTCCTTGCCTGATGATGAGCTTTTACAAAGGCCGAGTATACACCCTGCGCGGTTGCCGGGCAAACCCTATTTGACGTTCCCAGGGCAACATTCTATGATCTTGGGTGTGTTTGCGAAAATTTGAGACGGGGATGGGCGATGATCCTGCGTAGGCTCATAGTGGGGAGGTTGCACACCAATTGCTATATCGTTGGTTGTGAAGAGACCAAGGAGGCATTGGTGATAGACCCAGGAGGGGATGCTCCCGTCATCCTTGAGGCCATCCGTGAGCTAAAGGTGGCGGTGCCCTATATCGTTCTCACCCACTTTCACTTTGACCACGTCCTTGCCGCTGATCCTGTGCGTACTCAAACGGAGGCCCTCCTGGCCATCCACGAGGCAGAGGCCGAGCTTTTGGCCAACCCACCGGTGCTCTTTCGGCTTTTCTCTCCCCAGGGGCTACATGGGATCATCGCCGACCGGCTGCTTCATGAGGGGGATGTTCTCCAAGTGGGGCGGCTGGAGGTGCATGTCTTGCATACGCCTGGGCATTCTCCGGGGAGCATCTCGCTTTGGCTTCCCCAGGAGAAGGTGGTTTTCTGTGGCGATCTACTCTTCAGAGAGGGCGTGGGCCGGGTGGATTTCCCCGGCGGAGATCAGCAGGCCCTTTTGCAAAGCATCCGCGAAAAGCTTTTCTCCCTGCCTTATGATACGGTCGTTTACCCAGGGCATGGCCCCGAGACGGTCATCAGCCATGAGCGCCACCACAACCCTTGGGTAGGGGACGGGGGAGCTGTTTCGCTGTAAAGGGGATCAGTGCACCCAGGAGAGGATGAGCCCCAGAGTGCCCAGGGCCCAGCAATAGTAGGCAAAGGGGCGCAGGCTGTGGCTCTGGAGGTGGCGGATGAGAAAGCCGAGCGCGGCATAGCCGCTGAGGAGCGCGGCCAGGAAGCCAACGCCCAGTTGCCAACTCCCCGCAAGCGCTCCGCCCTGGGCGGCTTGTAGTAGCTCAAAGGCCGTGGCCCCCAAAATCACCGGCAGCACCATGAGGAAGGAAAAGCGGGCTGCTGCCGGCCTTTTAAGCCCGCAGAGCAGGCCGGCAGAGATCGTTGCCCCTGAGCGCGAGATCCCCGGAAGGAGAGCAAGGCTCTGGGCGAGCCCGATGAGCAGGGCCTGCCCCCAGCCGAGCTGTTCGATGGTTTGAGTCCTCTTCCCCAGCCATTCGCTGGTGAACAAAAGCCCCCCAGTGACCAGGAGAAAGAGCGAGGCGACCCAGGGCGTCTCAAAAGCTTGGGAGATTTTATCCTCCAGGAGGTAGCCCAGCAGGGCCGCGGGGAGGGCACTGAGGAGGATGAGCAGCAGCAGGCGGGCGCGGAAGGTCTCTAGGCGGCGCCGGCGACAGAGCTCCCAAGCACCTAGGAGCAGCTCATAGATGTCGCGGCGAAAGTAGAGGAGCAAGGCCACCAGCGTGCCCAGATGCACGAGGACGTCAAAGCTCAAGCCGGGGCTTGGCCAGCCTAAAAGCCAGGGGATGATGACCAGATGGCCTGAGCTACTGACGGGAATGAACTCGGTGAGGCCTTGGAGAACGCCCAAGAGGGCGGCCTGAAGGGTCGTCATGGTGCCTCCTCTACTCTCCCCTCAGCAGGCGCCGACGAGCCTGGAGGTTCTTTTCCCTGGCGAGGGGATCTGCTGGGCGATAGTTGGCCAGGAAGGCGGCCTTGAACTCGCCAAAGTGCCCCTCGAGTAGGGCGCGGCGGATGTCGCGGGTCAGCTGAAGCATGAAATGCACATTGTGGATGGTGGTAAGGCGGATGCCCAAGGTCTCTTTACTGATGATGAGGTGCCGCAGATAGGCCCGCGAAAAGTGCTGGCAGGTGTAGCAACGGCAGCCCTCTTGAATGGGGGTGGGGTCCTCCTTGTAGCGGGCGTTGCGTAGGTTCAGCCGCCCTGTGGGGGTGAGCACTGCCCCGTTCCGTGCTAGGCGGGTGGGAAGGACGCAGTCAAAGAGGTCGATGCCGCGATCGATGCATTCCAGGAGGTCCTCAGGAGAGCCTACCCCCATAAGGTAGCGAGGCTTTTCCCTGGGGAGGAGGGGGACGGTGTGCTCGAGGATGCGGAGCATGTCCTCTTTGGGCTCCCCCACGCTCAGGCCGCCGATGGCGTAGCCATCAAAGTCCATCCCCGTGAGTACACGGGCGCTCTCGGCGCGGAGGTCTTCAAAGATGCCTCCCTGGACGATGCCAAAGAGTGCCTGATCAGCTCGGGAATGGGCCCGCAGACAGCGTTCTGCCCAGAGGTGGGTGCGGCGGAGCGCCTCGCGGTTATAGTCATAGTCAAGGGGATCGGGGCACTCGTCCAGGACCATGGCGATATCTGAGCCCAGCTTTTCTTGAATCTCGATGACCAGCTCGGGAGTGAAGCGGTGTTCTGATCCATCGATGTGAGAGCGGAAGGTGACGCCCTCGTCGTCCAGCTTGCGCAGCCCCTGCAGGCTAAAGACCTGGAACCCGCCGCTATCGGTGAGGATGGCGCGCTCCCAGCCCATAAAGCGGTGGAGCCCGCCGAGGCGAGCGATGATGTCGGCCCCAGGGCGTAGATAGAGGTGGTAGGTATTCCCCAAGATCATGCGGGCGTCCAGCTCGACGAGCTCTCGAGGGGAGAGGGTCTTGACCGTGGCCTGGGTGCCCACGGGGCAAAAGGCAGGAGTGGACACATCTCCATGGGGGGTGTGGATGATCCCCACACGGGCGCGGGTGTCTTGGCCTTCCCAGAGGAGGTCAAACTGCAGGGGGCTATCGTTCAGAGTTCTAGGTTCTTGCATGGCGCGATTATACCACGCTCCTGGCTTGGGGGTGAAATCCCCTTTGGCAGGTGCCCAAGCGCCAAGGGTGGGGAAGGGGAAGCCTCAGCGTTTGCAGCCGGCGCAGGAGCTGGCCGAGCAGCCACTGCATCCTCCTCCCGAGGAGGCGCTTGTTCCTCCCTGGCTCATGCAGACAAAGGTGGAAAGCATCCGCTTGGTATCCTCTGCCTGGCACTGGGGGCAGGGGGCAGGGTCGTCGGCCTGGGAAAAGGGCCGGCGCAGCTCAAAGGTGAGCTCACAGTGGGGGCAATAATACTCGTACAGGGGCATCGCACACCTCTTCCGTGATGATTTTCACAAATCATTATAGTGTGAGCTGAGGGGGCGTCAAAAAAGAGCGGGGTAGCCGCAGCTACCCCGCCAAGGATGGGGCAAGGGAGAGCTAGCTTTTCCCTTCTTTTTCAGCGGCTCGCTTGGCCATCTCCTCCTCCCGCAGGACGCGGCGGAGGATCTTGCCCACCATCGATTTGGGAAGCTCCTGGCGGAATTCGACGTCCGTTGGAACTTTGTACTTGGCCAGCCGGCCACGGCACCAGCGGATGATCTCCTCCGCGGTAGCCGCCTCGCCCTCTTTGAGCACTACATAGACTTTGACCGTCTCCCCACGGTAGGGGTGGGGGATGCCCACCGCTACAGCCTCTTTGACCTTGGGGTTCTCATAAAGGACCTCTTCGATATCCCGAGGATAGATGTTGAACCCACCGGCGATAATCATGTCCTTTTTGCGGTCGACGATGCGAAAGTAGCCGTCTTCGTCCATGACGGCGATATCGCCGGTGTAGAGCCAGCCGTCACGAAGGACGTTGGCGGTTTCCTCTGGCTTGTTCCAATAGCCTTTCATCACCTGGGGGCCCTTGATGCACAATTCCCCTGGTTCCCCTACAGGGACCTCTGTTTTCCCGTCCTCCACGTCCACCAATTTGCAATCGGTATTGGGCCAGGGCAACCCGATGGTGCCGATGCGGTTCTCCCCATTGATCGGGTTCGCATGGGTCACAGGAGAGGCCTCGGTGAGCCCATAACCCTCCACAAGCTTGCCTCCCGTCAGCTCTTGAAACTTGATCTGCACTTCTTTGGGCAAGCCGGCCCCTCCGCTGATGCAGGCCCGAATGGAGCTGAGGTCGTACTTTTGAATATCAGGATAATTGTTGATGGCCACGTACATTGTGGGCACGCCCGGGAAGAGGGTGGGGCGGTGTTTGACGATGTTCTTGAGGACGAACTTGAGATCGCGCGGGTTGGGGATAAGGATGATCGTCGAGGCGCTATAGACGCCCTGGTTCATGCAAGTGGTCATCCCGTAGCTGTGGCTGAGCGGGAGGGCTGCCAGGACGATCTCACGGGCGGGCTTGACATTAAGCCAAACTTGGCACTGCATGGCATTCACTAGCAGGTTGCGATGGGTTAGCTCCGCACCCTTGGGCACCCCTGTGGTGCCCCCGGTGTAAAGCAGGCAGGCGGTGTCGTTCATCTCCACATGGAGGGGTGCTGGCACCTCAGGGGCCTCGGCAAGAAAATCGGTGAACCAGACGGTATCTTCTTCGGTGGAGAGATCTAGGTAATGCCCTTCCTGTTTCTCTTTGAGGAGGGTAAAGAGGGCTTTGAGCACCGGGGGAAAATAGTCCTTGATGTTGGCGACGATGACATATTCAAGGGGCGTGTTGGCGCGGATCTCTTTGAGGGTAGGATAGAAACTGCTCAGAACGACGGCGACCCGTGCGCCGGCGTCGTTGAGCTGGTGTTCCAGCTCGCGGGCGACGTAGAGCGGGTTGCAGGGGACGACGATCGCCCCGATGCGCAAGACGGCATAATAGCTGATGACGTATTGGGGGCAGTTGGGCATATAGAGCGCCACCCGATCCCCAGGGGCGACCCCAAGCTTTTGTAGCCCTGCGGCGAAACGGTCCACCGCATCATTGAGCTCTTTGAAAGAGATCTTGTTATCGAAAAAGATGAGAGCAGGATGATCGGGGAAGCGGCGCGCATTCCGGCGAAGGCAATCCGCCAAAGGGGTGCTGGGGATATCGATGACAGGGGGGACGTGGGATTCGTAATGGGCGATCCAGGGTTTGTCCATCGTGGGCCTCCTAAGTATTCACGCTTGTAAGTGTTTTTGAGAAATTCCATCCCATTACCTAAACACCTCACATCCCCCGAGGTTGCGTGCCTTTTCTGCCGAGCTGGGCATTATCCCAGATGGGCCTTGAGCACCTCCCCTAGGCGACGGATGCCTTCACGGATGGTCTCTGGGGGCACGCTGGCAAAGGAGAGGCGCAGGGTGTTCGCCCCGCTCCCGTCGACAAAGAAGGGACTCCCAGGCACAAAAGCCACCTTGCGCTGGGCAGCCTCTTTGAGGAGTTCGGTGGCGTCCATCCCCTCGGGGAGGGTCACCCAAAGGAAGAGCCCTCCCTCTGGGCGGGTATAGCGCACCTGGGGAGGAAAGTACTCCTCGATGGCCGCGCACATGGCGTTGCGCCTTTCGAGGTATGTATCGCGGATGCGCTGTACCTGGGGCGAGAGCCAGCCCCGCCGCAAGAACTCGTAGGCGATGGTTTGGGCGAGGGCGTTGGTGTGCAGGTCTGCCCCTTGTTTGGCCATGACGAACTGTTGGGCGAGCTCGGGGGGGCAGACGGCCCAGGCGACGCGTAGCCCGGGGGCCAAGGTTTTGGAGAAGGTGCTCAGGTAGACCACCTCTCCTTCCAGGTAGGCGCCCTCTTGGGCATTGCGGGGGTGCCGGGCGAGGCTCAAGGCTACAAGGGGTGGGAGGGGTTCCCCGGCAAAGCGGAGCAGACCATAGGGGTCGTCCTCCAGGATGGGGACGCCCATCGCCTCGGCGATCTCGATGACCTGGTGGCGCCTTTCCAAGCTCATCGTCACCCCGGTGGGGTTCTGGAAGGTGGGCAGGAGGTACATGAACTTGGGATGGTACCGCTCGATGAGCTCGGGAAGGAGCTCGACGCGGGCGCCCTCTTCATCCAGCGGCAGAGGAACAAAGCGGACGCCATAGGCCTTGAAGGATTGAATGGCCCCCAGAAAGGTGGGGCTCTCTACCAAGACGCTATCCCCTTCGTCCAGGAAGATGCGCCCCATCAGGTCCAGCGCCTGCTGGGAACCGCTGGTGATGACAATGTTCTCCTTTTTGGCGGGGATGCCCAGCTGGGTCATATATTCGGCGATCGCCTCGCGCAGCGGCGGAAAGCCATCCGTCATCCCATATTGGAGGGATTCCCGCGGCATCTTTTGCAGGAGGTAATGGCAGATCTCTTGGATCTGCTCCACGGGGAAAAGATCCGCCTCTGGCCATCCCCCGGCCATCGAGATGATGTCGGAGGATTGAATGACTTTAAAGATGTCGCGGATCACCGAGGTGGTCATCCATTCTAGTCGACGTGCATAGAGCTTTTCCCAAACAATGCCCATGAGAACTCCCCTTTCTACAAGTCTATAGGGCCAGGACGGGCCCGTTCTTCCAGCGAAGCGAGATAGATGCCCCCGAGGATCAGCACTCCTCCCCAGAGGGTCGTCAGTGGTGGCACCTCCCCGAGGATGAGGAAGGCCAGGAGGGTGGCCCCGATGGGCTCCCCTAGGATGCTCAGCGTGACCATCAAGGAGCTGAAGTGCCCCAGGGCCCAGTTAAAGGCCGAGTGCCCGATGATCTGAGGGACGAGAGCCAGGAGGGCAAAGATGGATACCGTCCTGGGGTCGTATCCCCAGAGGGGCTGCTTGCTGAGCAGGCAAAGGAGTAACAGCGTGCCCCCCGCGATGCCGTAGCAAGGCCAGACATAGGCCAGCGTGGAGAGCTTTTTGCGCACGGCCTGGCCCAGCAGGAGATAGGCTGAGCAGCTGATCGCACCGAGGAGGGCGAGGCCATCTCCGAGCAGGGCCCTGCCTGAGAAGCTCAGGTCGCCATAGCTCACGATCACGGTGCCCACCATGGCAATGGCGATGGCCAGGACTCTCCTTTTCCCCATGCGCTCGCCAAGAAGGTAGTGGCTGCCCAGCCCTACAAAGAGGGGGTTCGTCGAGACGAGGATCACTGAGCTGGCCACCGTTGTGTAGGCGAGGGAAGAGATCCACGTGGCAAAGTGAATGGCCAGCGCCAGCCCAGAGAGAGCCAAAAAGAGCCAGCTTCGAGGGGGCAGGGACCCCCATTCTCGGCGAGCTGCCCCCAGGGCCCACGGGGTGAGGAAAAGGCTGGCTAGAAGCAGCCGCCAAGCCCCGATGACTAGGGCGGGCGCTTGCGCCAGGCGGATGAGGACCGAAGCCGTCGAGACGGCCAGGATCCCCAGCAGGAGCATTCCCCAATGCCAGAGGGAATGCTCCGCGGCAGGCTGCTTTCTCGCCGAGGGTCCCATGATGTCAACCGTCGATAAAGTGGGGCGGGCGCTTTTCCAGAAAGGCCTGCGTGCCCTCGTGCCAGTCGTGGTTTTCGCAGAGCTGCCCAAAGTTCTGGGCCTCGACCTCTATGCCGCGAGCAAAGCCCTCACGGATGCCAGTGCGTACGGCCTCCAAAGTGGCGGCCAGCACGGGGGCACTCAGCTCGGCCAGTTGGTTGGCAAGCTCGAGGGCGTGCTCGAGCACGGTTCCATCGGGGACAACCTGGTTCACCAGGCCGATGGCAGCCGCCTCCTGGGCTGAAATCCGCTTGCCGGTGAGCAAGAGCTCCAGGGCGCGCCCAACACCCACCAGGCGGGGCAGCCGTTGTGAGCCTCCCCAGCCCACCATGAGCCCCAGGCGCACTTCGGGGCTGCCGATCTGGGTGCTCGCCTCGGCCAAGCGTAGGTGGCAGGCCATGATGAGCTCGGTGCCACCGCCGAGGGCAAAGCGGCCGTTGATGGCGGCGATGACGGGCTTGGGGGAAGTCTCGATCAGTTCACAGAGGGCTTGGCCCTTGCGGGAGAGGGCCTCGGCATCTGCCCTTCCTTGAAGGGCGGCGAGCTCTTTGATATTTGCTCCAGCGCTAAAGAGCTTGCCCTCACCGGTGATGATGACTACCTTGGCCTCGGGGGTCTCGAGGGCACGACGAAAGGCGGCCTCGAGGGCGTCCAGCGTGGCCATGCTCAGGGCATTCGCTGGAGGGTTGGAGATCGTCAGGATGGCAACGCGGCCAGAGAGCCGAAAGGAAACGAGTTCTTGCATTGCTCTCCACACCTCTTTGGTTTTCTCAGGATGATAGTGCCTCTAGAGGGGTTCGTCAAGGGGCGCTTGGGTGCTGCCTAGTTCGCACATTGAGGGAAGTGTGCTATAATGCCCTTACTATGGAAGCTTTCAAGCGTTTTTGGAACCGGTTGGGTAGGGATCGTACCTTCTGGCTCGTCGTCATTGGGCTGTTTGTAGCTTACCTCATTTTAGAGTGGCGGACAGCCCTCTCTTTTGTGGTGACTCTGATTGTCCTTATTGTTGCGGTGACGGTGCACGAATGCGCCCATGCTTGGGTGGCCAATCGCTTGGGAGATCCGACGGCGCGCTACCTTGGGCGCATCTCGTTGAATCCCCTCGTGCATCTGGATCCTCTGGGCACGGCGATGATGGTGTTGACGGCTCTGACGGGCTTTGGCATCGGTTGGGGCAAGCCTGTGCCCGTCAACAGTCGCCAGCTGCGCTATGGCCCGCGGGTGGGGATGGGCTTGGTTTCGCTAGCTGGCCCTGCCTCGAACCTCATCTTGGCGATGGGGCTGGGGTTGCTGGCGCGGGCGGTTTTCGCTTGGGGGCACATGACTTGGACGCTCGCCCTTTTGTTCAACGCTTTCATCCTCACCAACATCGCCCTTGCCTTCTTTAACCTCCTGCCCGTGCCCCCGTTGGATGGCTATCACGTGCTTTTGGGCCTGCTCGGCCTGAGCCGGAGCGAGTGGAGTTGGCGGCTCAGCCGCTGGCTCTCTGGGCTGGAGCGGTATGGTTTTACCATCTTGGCGGCGGTGGTCATCTTTTCCCAGCTCTTTGGGTTGAACATCATTGGCCGGCTCATCGGCCCTCCAGTGAGCTTTTTCTATCGCCTTGCGCTGGGGCAGTGGGGGTAGGCCTTGCGCTGGGCTGAGCGATTAAAACAGGCCGTGCGCCGCGGGTGGCAGTTTCTGCATTATGTGGGCGCTTACCTCGTACCTTTGGATGATGGGGAGGCGCAGCGCCTGCTTTCAGAGGAGGCCTATGCCCTCTTTTGTGCGATGTCACGGGGGGACCGGCTTCATGCGCTCTGTGTGTTGCACTACCTCCAGCAGAGAATGCAGGTCCCCAACGAACTGGCCCAAGCTGCTCTTTTGCATGATGTGGGCAAAGCAGGAGGGCGGCTGAAGCTCTTTCACCGGGTTGTGGCGGCCCTCCTGCAGGATTTGGATGAGGCTTGGCTGCGCCGTCTGGCGGATGCGGATCCCAGGGGGCGCGGATATCCCTTTTACATCCACCTGCACCATGCCGAGATCGGCGCGGCCCGCTGTGCGGCAGTGGGCTGCCCCTTGGCAACGGTGATGCTTGTGCGCTATCATGAGGATCATGAAACGGCCTCTCAGAGGCTGGACCCTTCTCTCTGGGGATGGCTGCAAGCCCTTGAGGAGGCGGATGAGCATTGTTAGAGAAAGCCCTTTAGGGGGCGTTCAGGGAAAGGAGTGAGCGGTGAGGTTAGCCATTGTGGGGTTGGGCCTTGTTGGAACTTCGGTGGGCTTGGCCCTCAAGTCTCTTACGCAGGAGATAGAGATCATCGGCCATGACCCAGAGCCCAGCCGGCTCAAGAGGGCCAAGGAGCTCGGGGCGATCGATAAAAGCCATTGGAACCTTCCCAGGTCCTGTGAGGGGGCGGATATCATAT
>JAGGYI010000126.1 GCA_021162655.1 Anaerolineae bacterium | reverse complement strand
GGAGATGAACCGAGTTCCCCAAAACACTTGAGAGAGATCCCCAACTTTTATAATATGCACCCCCACCAGGATGTCAAGG
This sequence comes from Anaerolineae bacterium, assembly GCA_021162655.1. Taxonomy (GTDB): domain Bacteria; phylum Chloroflexota; class Anaerolineae; order UBA1429; family UBA1429; genus JAGGYI01. The sequence continues at coordinate 3,730 of JAGGYI010000126.1, read as the reverse complement.
CCTAAGGCAAAATTTGAGCTGCTCACCATGACTCTAGGTGAGCAGCTCGAGTTGAGGGGAAATTAAGAACCTTATTGCGAGCTCATTTCACATGCCAGGAGAGAATTTCCCAGCCTTCGCCACAGTCGCTCACACGAGCAGTGATCGTTGTATCTCCTGCCGTCACCCGAATATCATAGATCCCGCAAAGGACCTGTTCCGAGCTTCCTCCAGGGATATGCACAGGCGCTAAACCAACCTGGGCCCCCGAGCCGCTTACCTTGACATAGTCACCCATGAACACGCCATCGATCCGCGCCCCAGATCCGCTAAGGGCTATCTGCCCATTCGGGGCAAAGCAGGTTCCCCCCATATTACCAGAGCCACTGATGTTAATCGCCGTCACCCCCGACTTGTTCGAGAAAAAGCTCAATTCAGCAACGTAGGGGGTAAAGGCTAAACCAGAGCCGCTCACCGTGATACGCCCCTGAGCCACGATGGTCACGTGGCCCGTCAAACCAGAACCACTGATGTCTACATCTTCCTCACAGTAATACAGCCCCTCGGGAATCTCCACGCCCGTACCACTGAAATCGAAATCAGAGGTGTAATAATGATACTTGCCCTCAGCCGCTGCTTGCTGGGCATACTTGCCCCCAGGTTGAAAGTCCTCAATATTCCAAGATAGAGGGAAATCCCCCACTCCACCCTGTCGTGGGTTTTCCGGCGGAATGGGCTCGATATAATGTCCAGAGCCTGCGACGGATATCGACTTTACATACTCAACCAAGCCATAAAGGGCATGGCCAGAGCCAGTGATGCGGATCTTGTTGTTGCTATGAATATCTCCATTGACACGGTGGCCCGACCCTGTAATGACCAGAGTGTTCGAACGAGTCTGGCTATTGGCCCAAATGACCCAGGAAAGCAACTGCTCGGAACCACTGCCTCCCCCTTCTGTGTCAGACCGGGTCTCAACACAGACCACCTGAGCAGAGATGTCTTTGCCATTCACTTGATCGCTCAGGCTGAGGGTTTGAGGAGTCCCCGGGTTCATCATCAATGTCTCACGCAGAGATTCATCATGAGCCAACACCCAAAGGGCGTATTCAACGCCTGCATCGGCAGCATAACGCGTCTTCAAACCCTCTTCCGCCGTGACGGCAACCTGCCGGCTCGAACTCACCTGGGCCAGCAGGGGACTCACCAGCAGAGTTCCCACAACCAATGCAATAAGAGCAAAAGGTAAAGTTTCGCCTCTTTGGTCTCGCCAAAACCGTCGTACCAGACGGGCTATCTTCCCAATCATGGCAACACCCCTCCTATTCCGAAGGACGACGATAAAACTCAAAGGCAGTGGAGCGACTCTGCCCTCTAAGCGAAACGGTCACCGTAATGCAGACCTTCTCTCCAACGGGCCCAGAAGGTCCAAAGTCCAGAGAAGAAATGTAACGAGCAATGGTCATAGAGTTCGATCCTTCAGTACGCAGCAAAGTCTTTTGTGGCTCCGAATAGGTATAGACCACCGTTCTCGTCACTGGGTCTGTCGCTTGGCCAAAAGTATACGTTGGTATCTGGAGGCTGAGTGTCTTGCTCTGGGCCTCGTTCTCCACCGTTCCCGTGATGGCACTGGTAATATCATTACCCAAAGCGGTGGCCATATCTTGCAATTGATGATTAAGCACCATCGAATCTTGTTGTAGACGTGTAAGGCTATTGAATTGGAACAAAAGCACGACCACGGTGCTTATAAGGATCGCACCGATGGCTGTTGCAAGCATCGATTCAACAAAAGTGAAACCTTCTTCGCGCTTTGGCCAGATAGGTGGACATCTCATGGTCGCTCCCCCTTGTAATCCTCCAAAACAAAGACGGGCTCACCAGGTGCCTTAATGGAATACACTTTGATAGCAATACGCTGCAGACCAGAATCCTCTGCCGGCGGCGTATCGACAAAAGGCCCTGTCGGAGAAAGCCAATAGCGCACCTCGATGGTGAGAGTGTAAGGCCCTGTAATCGGTACTGTGGGATAAGGCTCAACGGTCGGGTTCGGCCGATAGGGTGCCGCTTTGATTGCCTCCATCTGACGTCGAGCACAAGTCTCAGCACTCACTTGCTTTTCCACGTCCGCAGCCCCCACGCTGCTCAAAGCCAACCCCGCTACCAGGATAGCTAAAGCCACCCCGATAATCATCAAACTCACTAACGTGCCGGCAAGGGTACTACCTCGTTCTCCCATCATCTTGCCCTCTCCTTGGTGGGTTACCCCTACAACTCGCCCCACGGGCTCACTTGATGGAGCCCATCAGGGAGTACATTGGCATGATCACAGAAACAGCTACAAAGCCAACGATCACGCCAACAAAGATCGTCAGGGCTGGTTCCAACGCGCTAGAGAGAGCCCCGACGACCCTATCCACTTCATCCTCGTAGAACTGAGCGAGTGTCTGCATATTCGTATCCAGCGCACCCGTCTCCTCACCCACGCGAACCATTTGGATGAGCATCCCTGGGAAAACCTTGTGCTCCGAAAGGGGTTCTGCCAAGCCATTCCCTTGCAAGAGCTGAATATGCACATCTTCCAGCGCCTTGCGAATCACTCGGTTCCCCTGAGAACGGATAACCATCTCGAGGATTTCGGGCAAGGAGATCCCTGCTTGCAAAAGGGTTGCCATCGAACGACACATGCGAGCAACCGCTCCCTGAATGATGACATTGCCGATCAAAGGGATCTTGAGGAGAAATCTATCAAAGAGCTCCTTGCCACGTTCTGTCTTGATAAAGAGGATAAAAGCCCCGATCAATAATGTCGCTACACCAAGGATGTAAAACTTGTAACTAGAGAAGAAATTCGTCAGTGCCAAGAGGATTCGGGTGGGTAAAGGCAGTTCCGCATCAAAAGAGATAAAGAGGTTCATCAGTGGGGGCAGAGCCACTGTGAGCATCAAAAAGACCACACCGATCGCCATCACCAAGACGAAGAGAGGATAGGCTACTGCCCCACGGATCTTGCGCACCAGGGCCTCCTCCTTTTCCAGATAGAGGGCCAACTGACGCAAGACCATCTCAAGGTTACCAGATTGCTCTCCTACTTCGAGCAAACGCCCATAGAAGGCAGGAAAGTCCTTTTCATGGCGCAAAATAGCTTCCGAGAAAAAGCGCCCTTGTTGCACCTCGATGATGATCTCCCCCAAAACCTCTCGCAGGCGCTTGCCACTCACCTGATCCTGCAAAAGCTGCAAGGCACGCACAATCGGGATCCCTGACTCGATCAGGGTCGCCAATTGGCGCGAAAAAACGATCAGCTCCCGCGTCTTGATCTTGCCGCGAAAGAGGGTAAACGTCTCCTTATCGCGCACCTCTCGAAGAGAGACAACTGTGTAGTTTTGCTTCCAAAGAAGCTCCTCAGCTGCCTCCTCCGAGTCAGCTTCTATGCGCCCTTGAATTTTCTGTCCTTGGGGAGTGTAAGCGATGTACCGATAGGCCATCGCACCTCCTCCTTTCGTCAGTGCAAGGCAAAGACGTTCCTTAGCATTTCAGAAGGCGTAGTGATTCCTTGTTTGACCTTCATCATGCCATCGTAGAGCATCGTACGCATACCTGAAGCGATGGCTGCCTCACGGATCTCATCCGAATTGGCATTTCGCAAGATGAGCCGCCTGATCTGATCGTTCATCACCAGCATCTCAAAAACCGCGATCCTGCCTCGGTAGCCTGTCCCTGCACAAAAGTTACAGCCAGCGCCATATTC
>JAGGYI010000129.1 GCA_021162655.1 Anaerolineae bacterium | reverse complement strand
GGGGAATGAGGTTCTTTGACGTGCACGTGGGAGATATCGTTATGCTTCGCAAGCCGCACCCCTGTGGCTCTTATGAATGGGAGGTGGTCCGCATTGGTACGGATATCGGGCTCAAATGTTGCAAGTGCGGGCGTCGGGTGTTGCTTCCGCGGAGCAAGTTTAATAAGCGGATGAAAAAGTTTGTTTCACGGGCTCAGTCCGTCTCTGCGGAGGAGCGGAGTCCTTTCCCCTCAAGCCCTTAATTTTAAGGTCAGCCTTCCATGTATACCCTCGATGATACGATTGTTGCTATCTCTACCCCCCTTGGCTATGGTGGAATAGGCATTGTGCGCCTCAGTGGTCCGGAAGCACTGGGAATCGCTCGACAGCTTTTCCGTCCAGCTGGTCGGGCTTGGGAGAGGGGGATCGAGTCCCACCGGCTCTATTATGGGCATATCGTAGATCCCCAGACGAACCGAGTGGTGGATGAGGTTCTCCTTTCTTACATGCGTGCCCCGCATACTTATACCCGTCAGGATGTGGTCGAAATCAATGCCCATGGAGGCATAGTCCCTCTGCGCGAGATACTTGCTCTCTGTTTGCGAATGGGGGCCCGGCCAGCTAGGGAGGGTGAGTTCACTTTGCGAGCCTTTTTGAACGGACGCATTGACTTGGCCCAGGCAGAGGCAGTACTTGATGTGATCTCAGCCAAGACGGAAGCTGCGCTGCGTGTAGCGATAGCTCAGCTCTCTGGTCGGCTCTCTCAACGTGTGCGCCAAGTGCGGAGCCTTCTTTTGAAGGTGCTTGCCTATTTGGAAGCCACAATAGATTTTCCCGAAGAGGATATTCCCCCTCAGGATATCTCGCCGGATCTTTTACAGGCGGCCCAGCAGTTGGAGGAGCTCCTCCAAGAGTCCGATCGGGGGCTCATCTATCGACAAGGGGTGCGTACAGCTATCGTGGGGCGCCCCAATGTGGGTAAGAGTAGTTTGCTCAATGTACTCTTGCGGGCTGAGCGAGCCATTGTTACCCCTATTCCAGGGACTACTCGTGATACCCTTGAGGAGACGATTAACCTTCAAGGCATTCCGTTTGTTCTGGTGGATACGGCGGGCATTATCGATGAGACAGAGGACATCATTGAGCGCCTGGGCATTGAACGGAGTCGTCGTTCGCTGGAGCAGGCCGATTTGGCTTTGGTGGTTTTCGATGGTAGCGAGAAGCCAAGTGAGGCGGATCACCAAGTTGCCACACTCGTAGGAGATAGGCCAGCGGTGGTAGTAGTGAACAAGTCTGATCTTCCGCAAGCTTCTGATTATGCTAACCTTTTGCCGGGTGCACCTCATATCTCTGTCTCTGCTTTGACGGGGGAAGGCATCCCCAAGCTCGAGGAGCTCTTGATCCAGGTAGTCCTTTCTGGCCAGGTGGTGACGAGCGAGGCCCCATTGGCTAGCAATCCACGCCATCGGGCGCTCTTTCAGCGGGCTTTAGAGCACGTGCGCGAGGCTTTGCATGCTTTGGAAGAAGGGTTGCCCCTCGATCTCGTTTCCATCGATGTGACTGAGGCCATCGATGCTCTCGGAGAGCTCACCGGGGAGACGGCTAGTGAGGAGCTTTTGGAAACCATCTTTAGCAATTTTTGCATCGGTAAATAGGGGGAGCTTTGAAGCTGGCTATCGTTTGTTCGTGGTTGAATCAATATGGTGGTGCAGAGCGGGTTCTTGAAGTCGTGCATGAGATGTATCCTCAGGCTCCCATCTATACGTCCATCTACCGGCCAGAAGCTCTGCCCAGCAAGTATCGCTCTTGGGACATCCGTCCGACTTTTTTGGATCGTTTGCCGCTGATTAAGCACTGGCCTCAGCCTTTCTTGCCGCTTTATCCCCTTGGTTTTGAGAGCTTGGACCTGCGAGGGTATGAGGTAGTGCTCAGTATTACCAGTGCCTTTGCCCATGGGGTGATCACGCCAGCTGAGACGCGGCACGTTTGTTATTGCCTTACGCCGACGCGTTTTCTTTGGAACTACCACGCTTACATCGAGAGGGAAGGGGTAGGGCCCATCGTGCGGGCGGCATTACAGCCTTTTCTCAAGGGACTGCGTGAGTGGGATCGACTGGCAGCGGAGCGAGTGGATGAATTTATTGCCATTTCGCGCACTGTGCAGCGGCGCATTCGCAAGTACTATCGGCGTGAATCTCGCATCATTCATCCACCAGTGAGAACTGATTTGTCGCCTTTGCCAGCCGAGCCAGAGGACTACTATCTTATCGTCTCTCGCCTAGTGCCCTACAAACGCATTGATCTCGCTGTACAGGCTTTTAATCTGTTGGGGTTGCCTCTGCGAATCATTGGAGATGGGCGCGACAGGGCAGCGCTTGAAGCCATGGCGGGGTCCAATATTCAGTTCTTGGGCTATCTGCCCAGTGATGCCCAAGTGCGTGAGCAGATGGCGCGTTGCCGGGCCTTTCTCTTCCCCGGGGAGGAGGACTTTGGCCTTTCTCCAGTGGAGGCCATGGCAGCAGGGCGGCCTGTCATCGCCTATGCTGCTGGTGGGGCTCTGGATACGATCGAAGAGGGACGTACAGGGCTTTTTTTCCACGAACCTACGCCTGAGGCTTTGGCGGAGGCTGTTCGTAGGCTGGATCAGTATACCTTTGACCCTCTTTACATTCAACGCCATGCTCAACGCTTTGGAGTGGAGCGCTTTCAGAGGGAGCTTGCCCAGGTTTTGGAAGGCGCAAGCTGAGAGATTATCTCTGTAAAGCAAAGGGGCCTGCATTTTTGCAGGCCCCTTTGGCGTGTATAAGCATTCAGTCGTACCGTTCCCAGGTGCCGTCATTGTAGAGAACAAAGATGCCCTTGGCGTTGCTCCAGATCATTAGCCCGCCATCATACCCCTGGACGGAGGCGTAGAACCCTCGCTCTTCTGTGGTAGCCCAACCAAGTCCGTTACGTACCGCGGCGTTTTCTCGCCAAACTTTGCCAAAGCCTCGCTTGGGTTGATAGTATCCAGGTGGTGGCACAATAGAGGGATCCCATTCGGGTTCGCTAGAGGTCCACGTGTCATTATAACCTTGCCAAGTGCCGTTGTTGTAGAGGACATAGATGTATTTCGTGTCTTGGCGCCAGAACATGTAGCCGTTCTGGAAGGATTCTTCTGCTGCCCAGACCCCTTTCTCCATCTCGGTGGGGCATCCTAGTTTACTGCGTACATTGGCGTAGGTATTCCAAACGCGCCCAAAGCCCAGGATGGGGGTAATGCTACAACTTGGGGTCGGAGGAGTAGGTGCTGGGCCGCCGCCCTGTTTGACGAATTTAACGGCGTCAAAGCCGACAAAGCGTGTAGCATAAGTTTCCCCTGTGTTATCGCCGAGGAAGACGTATTCGTTGGGCCCCCCGGCAAAGTAATAGGTACCTAGGCTAACCCACTGATTGTTATAGATATTCTGGTTGATTACTTTGACGTCTTGGGTGCCATTGTGGTGGATAACGTACTTGGCACTTTTGCTGCCGTGGTAACGGTTGGGGATGTAGACAAACACTTCCCAGTTTCCTGGGCTGGTGATGTGGGGGAACCACTTGGCCCAGTTGTAGAGTTGAGTGCGGCTATTCCAGGTCCAGTAGAGGTGGCCTCGGTACCCCGTGTTGCGCCCATACCAACTACTTGTGGGTCCTCCCCAAATAAAGTTTGCATCCTTGTCGTCAACGATGATTTCCTGCGGAGAGGGAGCCCCACCGCCGGTCCAGTTCAGAATACAAACAGCTACCCCCCCTTGCTCGAAATATTCTACCCGCACTTGGTGAGTGCCTGCTGTAAGGTAGATTGAGCCGGTGTGGGTGGTGCGAGACTGAGGATACCATTTGTCGATGATGAGGGCGCCGTCAACCCAGACACGGACACCGTCATCGACCGTAGCGGAGAAGGTATAGGTGGTGCTGGTATCAAAGTAGACATCTCGGGTCCAGCGGACGGAAAAGTTGTCCACATTTACTCCGGGCGCGGGTGAGCCATAGCCCCAATCAAAATTGATGTTGCTATCGTTGCGGATGACTACGGGGGAGCCACCCAGCCAGGTGTTGTTGTAATACTCGCCGCGCCACTCTGTTATTACTCCGCCGCCGTCAACCCGGTTCCACCAAAGCTTGCAGGTAGCGGTACCAGCGTTCTCATAGAATTCAAGACGGATGCTATGGTATCCCGTGGAGAGGTTCTTGCTTGCGTCATAGGTGGTTGGGGCTTGGTCGTGCCATTGGTCGATGAGCAATTGATCATCGACCCAAAGTCGCACGCCGTCATCTGCTGTGACGTGGAATGCATAGTCCCCGCCGTTAAAGTACATAAAGGTCGTCCAGCGTGCGGAGAATTGGTCGGCGTTGACCCCAGTTCCTGGGGAGCCCCAGCCCCAATCAAAGTCGATGGTGGCATCATCGCGCACAAGCACGGGAGAGCCGGAGAGACTGGTGTTGTTGTAAAATTCGCCACGCCAAGGTAGGCTTGGGTTCGCCGACACCCCTACGGCAGCTCCCAGTATACCGCTGAGAATCAATGCCAGGAGCAAGCCTATCTTCCATATTCCTCTCTGCCAAGTGTTATACACCTTCACGACTGACCCCCTTTCATCTCCGAGTTGCCTTTTTCTACCGTGGCAACCCTTGGAAGCAAAGCCCTGAATTGCAAACTATATCACTCTAGCCCAATTATGGCGTATTTGCTCTAATACCATGACAGACTTGAGTGTACCTCAATTATACACACTTTTTACGTTTTGAACGTAAATTTTCGCTAAATGCACCCTACTTGAGCGGTTCGATGCTCAGGACCTTGCCGCCTTGGATGCGAGCGATGTAGCGGAAACGGTTTTGTAGATCGCTAAAGAGTACGCTGTCAGGACGCTCCTCTTGAGGGTAGAGCAGTAGCCCTTTTTCGAGCAAGCCCAGAGCCTGGGCTTGAGCTGTTACTGCTGGGCTGGCAACAAGCTCATCGACGGGTAGCCCTTGGCGCATTCGGCGCAGGCTCTCATAGAGAATGGCGTAGGGGCGTAGCTCGGTCATCTCCCAATAGATTTCACCCAGTGAGGCACCGGCAGGGAGTTTGCTCTCTCGTACGTAGCGATCTCCCTGGCGTACCCAGGTGGCCGTCAGCCAGCGATGGGGGCAAGCATGGCACTCGCTGAAAACTTGGTCTTCTCCGAGGTCTAGCCCAAAGGAGGAACCACGCACCCGGAGGGTTTCAAGTCCTTTGCCGACGAACTGAATTTCTCCATCTGTGGTTACCCAATCTCGATGTCCCTGAGGCGTCCAAAGTACCCGCCAGGAACCATCCTCTTGCCGACGAAGCAGCTCAAATGCAGGCTGAACGGCATTGGCGCTGATTACTCCAAAGATCAAACCCAGATCATCCCCCTCGAGTCGGGCATCGAGGATGACATTGCCATTGGCTACCACCTGGGCTTTGCCACCTTCAAGTAGGCAGATAGAGAAAGGAGGAAGCTGGGCGATAAAGAGCCCTTTTGAGAGTCGCTTGATTTGCGGTTGTGATAGCCCTGGTTCCCAGCCGGCCTGCCGCAGATACTCGGCCATGCGCTGGGAGAGAATTTTATCCTCGGTGTGAGGCTGAGCGGCCACGAATTCAGCCACCACCTGAGCTAATGAGGCGGGGTCCCCTTGAGTATCCAAGAAACGTACTCGCCAGGGGTCGATGGTGACCTTGGGGATGGGGGCTCCGCCTGGAAGCTCCATCCAACCTAGTAACTGGGCTGTGGAAGGAAGAGGAAGGATGCGTCGGTCTCCTCCGTCGGGCCGCACGGCGTAAAAGTAGGCCTCACCAGCTGCACCTCGGTGGTAGCCGATGATATAGCGGCTATCGGGTGTCCAGCTAACCAGGGAAGAAGACGGTGCATTTTCCTCAAGTACCTGGTGAGCCTGCATCGTCGCCACTTCTAGCACCCATATACCTAGGCCCTTGCTTGAATCGTATGAAAGCCCCTCTTGGAGGAGATAGGCAACATATCGCCCGTCTGGAGCCCAGATGTGAGCGACACTGTGGCTTTTGGGAGGATGGCTCCAACTGCGATATAGCTTTCCTCCCTGAGAGATGTCATAGAGCCTGAGCAGGCGCCGTTGTATTTTAGGATCGAGCCCCTCAGTGAGAAGGTAATGTCCATCGGGGGAGATAACGGCTTCCTCTTCTCCTTTGAGCTCAAGCCTCTGAACACGCTTGCCTTGGCGCACATTGTAAATCTCTAGCTTGCTTTGGGTGCGGTCCTCTCCAAAAGAGAGGAGGTAAGCAAGCCCGGAGGGCTCGTCGTAGCGTAGTAGGCGAATGCTGGTAACATTGTGCACAAGAGCTTTACCTAATTCTCTACCGTCCAGAGGGGAAATGGCGTGCAGTTCTATGCTACGGCCGAAAGAAGTGGCCGTTTTATCCTCGATAGTTGCAGCGTAGAGGAGTTCATTTCCTGCGCTTCCCCAGATCACCTGAGCATAAGCCACCGGGGCGGTCACCTGAGCGTTGAAAGCCTGGAGAGTTCCTTTGCTCAGGTCGATGAGCTCGATGCTTTTCCCCCGGGCAATGGCTAGTTTCCCTGTGGCAAAAGCCCAGGCTTCCAGTTGAGGAACGAGAGCCACCTCGATTGGTGCATCTCCCCAATAATTCCCCCGATAGATGCTCCCCTCCTTGGCAAAGATAAGGTGCTGCTTTGAGCCTGCTTCCACTGTGGGTTTGGCAGGAGTGACAGAAGGGAGCTTGGGGGGATGGGGAATGGGGGTGTGGGTGGGTACAGGCCAAGTAAAAGTTGGTGCAGGTAAAGGGGTTGCAGAGGGCTTGGGTAAAGGCGTCACAGGTTGCAGCGAGTGCTGGGGAAGGGCTGTTCTCCCGCCGAGGGCCTCTGTGGGATAAAGGGCCTCACTGAGTTGATCCATCGCGCTACAGCCCGTGATGATAAAAGCCACTAGGATAGCCGTGAGCGCAAACCATATCCTCAGATGGCGAAGCGGATGAGGATTCTGCATCATTCTCTCCCTGAAGCTTGAACTTTTCTGTAAAGGGTCCGTTTAAGCGACGGCTGCTCCCAGTCTACTCCAGAACGTTTCAAATGTAAAGGCAAAAAGCACTCTCTTTTGCGTATAAGACGTCTTTATCGTGGTAAAAGTTGCGTAAATTCAGCCAAAGTCATTTCATATGAGACGCGCAGCCGGCTGAGGCGGTAGGGTTCTCCAGGTTGCTGGTAGCAGCTTGGGTTGAGGGTAAAGGCAGCCACATAGCCATGGGTTCGCAGACCTGCCAGGATGCGTGCATCGTAGCTTCCATAGGGATAGCAAAAAGAGCGCACGGGGATCCCAAGCTTTTCCTCCAACAAGCGGCGGCTGTCGCCCAATTGATGTTCAAGTTCTTTGTCGCTAACTCGCCGCAAGTCGGAATGATCGTAGCCGTGGGCGCCTATCCAAAAGCCTTGGTCGGCCAGCTCTTGGAGTTGCTCCCAGGAGAGATAGGCTCCACAGCCTATATATTTGGGGACAATAAAGAGCACTGGTCGGAGACCTGTTTTTTGAAAAATAGGATAAGCTAGGTCATAGATCTCTTTATAGCCGTCGTCTATGGTGATCAGGATGGCACGGGGAGGGAGGGGTTCCCCTTTAGTAAGGTAGGCGACGAGCTCTTCAGGGGAAATGCTCTGCCAGCCATGTGAGGAGAGATAGTCCATTTGTTGGCTGAAGGCTTGGGGTGAAACTGTCCACCTGCGCTGACCAGCTGAGGCCTCTTTGCCCAGTTGGGCGATGTGGTGGTACATGAGAATAGGCAGAGGCACACCTGGCCCTCCTCGACGGAAGTGGAGAGAAAAACTCTCTTCAAGAGGTATCCCACGTAGGTCTCGAGCGCCCGGTAAAAGCTGTACGCTGTACCAAGTGTTCTCTTGCCAACCCTGTGTGGGAAGACATTCTAGCCGCTGTGGTGAGAGCCAGCGAAGGTGGAGCTCCGTGGGGGGAGAGATCTGCAAGTGGGTAGCTACCGAAGCTGCATCCATTGGCCGATCAAAAATGAGGACGAGAGGCCATTCCTTTTGTACGGCCTGATCTCCATCGATAGGATAGCTCCGCAGTACTTTGGGAGGGCTGGGCTTGGGGCTAGGAGTGGGCGAAGGAGCGAGAGTGGCTGTCGGAGAGGGACTTGCCAATGACTGGGCGCTTGGACTGGGGCTGGGGACGTTGAATGCAGCTGTGGGGTAGAGATGGCTCGTCTCTGTTGGCTTCTGCAAAGTGGGAGAAAGTTGTTCTCCTCCATGGTGAGGAGAACAGCTAATTAGCAAAACAAGGATGCAGAGAGAAAAGCATGTGAGGATAGGCCTCATAGTATGCTAGCTCAGTTCTGGATGGTGACGCGCACTTGGCAAGGAGGAGGGAAATTGCCCGTTTGGTCCACCACGGTGAGCTGGATCCAATATACTCCATTGGGGAGCACGGTGGTATCGAGTTCCTCGAGAAGCCCGTTGACCACAGGAGTTTTGTGAATATCGTGAATGACGTGCCAGGTAGTAGGCTTTTCTCCTTGGCCAAATTCAACTTTATAAAATTGAAAGCGAGGGTGGTTCGCTGTGCCACGGATAGGCACGCGTCCTGAGAGAACGGCTCCCATTCGTGGGAAGGTGATGCGGACGTTTTCGTTAGGGCAGGGTGGAAGCGGCAACGGAGTGGGTGTGGCGGTAGGAAGCACACGCACAGGCCGTCGAGTGGGGCGAGGACGCGGCGTTGGAGTGGGAGGGACACTGGTTGGGGTGGCGGTAGGGGCACGGGTAGGAATGGCCAAAGTGATGGTCGGGGTAGGTTGAACTAACTCTTCTACGTTGATGGTGGGCACGACATAGTATTTGAGTGCAGTAATGACGACAACGACGCCCAAGACGGCTCCTATATTCGTCATCGCCCGCCCTTCGCGATGGGCTGCTACTTCTTTTTCGATGGTAAAGATGGTGTTGATACGATCGCGATGGGCGCGTATATAGGAGCGCACGTAAAAGAGGATGACAACCAAACAGGCGAGATAAAGCCAGAAAGCATGCCGATCAATTAGTTCCAGGAAAAAGCCCAAAATGTTCAGCACAGGCGCCTTCCCTTATGAAGAGCATGAGAGACGTCTGAGGAAGCCTTCTAACAAGGATGCCAACCGAGGGACAGCCCGCCGACCCGCTTGGAGAACTTCTTTATGGGAGGGACCTTCACCTGTAGGGTGGAGAGAGTCCTGGGCGATATTGCTGATGAGCGAGATGCCCAACACGCGCATTCCTCCGTGGCGGGCAACGATGACCTCTGGTACGGTAGACATGCCCACCGCGTCTGCCCCGATGCTCCGCAGAAAACGCACTTCGGCAGGGGTTTCAAAGCTGGGGCCTGCTACCATTGCATAGATCCCCTCTCGAAGAGGAATGTTTTGTTCCTTCGCTTCCGCCCTAAGGAGATCGAGAAGCTCAGGGTCATAAGCTCGAGACATATCTGGGAAGCGAGGGCCAAAACGTTCGTCGTTGGGGCCACGTAGGGGGTTGTGCCCAGCCATTCCTACGAGGTTCAGATGATCAACGATGGCCATCAGATCACCCGGTTGAAAATCCTTACGCAGTCCCCCTGCGGCGTTCGTGACTATGAGGATATCGATACCCATCATCTGCATAGCCCGAATGGGAAGTGTTATCTGGGCAAGCGAATAACCTTCGTAATAGTGGGCTCTGCCCTGCATCATTAGCACCTGCATCCCGCCTAGCCATCCTAGGACAAGCCTCCCCGAATGACCCTCGACGGTGGAACGAGGAAAGTGGGGTATCTGCGTATAGGGGATGCGCTCTACTTTGG
>JAGGYI010000026.1 GCA_021162655.1 Anaerolineae bacterium | reverse complement strand
CTAGTAGGCCACCGGGTCGCCCACGGCGATGCCCATCTCGGCCACTTGCTCGGCGCTTTGCGCTCCCACGTCGATATAGAGCTCGTCGCTGGGCAGTACGCGCTCGCGTTCGCTGGGCCTCTGCAGGTGGCCCGATTTCACCCCGATCACCCCCAGGTGCCCACGGATGCGCACGCGGCGCCCTACCAGCATGGCGGGCAGCACGCCGCCGAGGGTGTCAAAGCGCAAAAAGCCCTCCGGGTCGATGCTTTTGACGATGCCGCCGATCTCGTCGGAATGGGCCGAGATCATCAGCCGAGGGCCCTCGAGGGCTCCTCTGCGTATGGCATAGAGGTTGCCCATGGCGTCCACTTCCACCTGGTCGGCAAGCTCGGCAAAGGCCTTTTGCAGGTAGCGCACCACTTCTTGTTCAAAACCCGAGACGCCGTCGAGGGCGGTCAGCTCCTCCAGGGTGCGGCGCAGAAAGGTCTTGATCTCCATTTGGCGCTCCTTTCCGCAAAGAGGAGGGGTGTGGAAGTGCTCTTCCACACCCCTCCTTGTCTTTTCTACAGGTTGGGGGCGATGAGGATCTTGCAGGATTCGGTGGCCTCGTGGGCCAGCTCCAGGCCCTTCTCCAGCTCCTCCAGCGGGAGGATGTGCGTCACGGGGGTGCGCAGGTCCAGCCGGCCTGTGGCCGCCAGGGCGATGGCCCGGAAAAAGTCGCTCTCTCGGTAGACGCGGATGGGCGTGCGGCGGATCTCGCGGAAGAGGAGGGTGGTCATGTCCACCGTGGGAGGCGTTTTGGGCATGCCCACCTGGAGGATCTGCCCACCGATGCGGGCCACCTGGCCGGCGTCGTCGATGGTGGCTTGGACGCCGGCCGTCTCAAAGACGACGGGCACCCCCACGCCCTCGGTCGCCTGGCGGATGGCCTCCACCGTGTTCTTTTCGCGCACGTCGATCACCTCAAAGCCCAGCCGCTGGGCCAGGGCCACGCGTTTGGGGCTCTGCTCCGAGACGAACACCTGCCGCGCGCCGGCCAGCCGGGCCACCTGGGCGGTGAGGTTGCCGATCGGCCCTGCTCCCAGCACGGCCGTTTGGTCGCCCACGCTCAGGTCCGAAGCGCGGACGGCATGGACGGCCACCGCCAGGGGCTCGATGAGCGCTGCCTCGATCAGGGGGAGCGTCTCGGGGATCGGGCGCACCGTCTGCAACGGCACAGAGACATACTCGGCAAAGCCGCCATCGCGGTCGATGCCCACCAGACCCAGGTTTGCGCAGACGTGGGGGATGCCGCTGCGGCAGGCATAGCACTGGCCGCAGGTCAGCAGGGGGTTTATCACCACCGGGGTGCCGGGGGCGAGGGCGTCACCATCTGCCTGGACGATCGTCCCCGAGAACTCGTGGCAAAGCACCAGGGGGGCCTTGGCCCGGGGATGCTTGCCTAGGTAGATCATCAGGTCCGTCCCACAGATGCCGCCATAGGCCACCTTCACCAGGGCCTCGCCGGGCCCGGGGGTGGGCCGTTCCACCTCGCGGATTTCAATCTTTTCCGGCCCCATCCAAAAGGCCGCTTTCATCAT
Organism: Anaerolineae bacterium; assembly: GCA_021162655.1. GTDB lineage: Bacteria > Chloroflexota > Anaerolineae > UBA1429 > UBA1429 > JAGGYI01. The sequence goes on along the minus strand of JAGGYI010000026.1, from coordinate 2,992 downwards.
CTCCGCCATGGGCGTGCCTCCTCATAGACAGGTTAAACTGCGAGGGCCAGAGCGCCCTCTGGGGCAGAGTCTAACACAAGGGGACGGGGAACTCAAGCCGAGCAGTATTTGACAGAGCCCAGCTGGGTGGGCTAAACTAGGTTGCTTTTGGGTCGAAAGGAATGGTAGCGCATCTTTCTTTTTCGGGGGTTTAGATGGAAAGGCACAGGGAAATCAAGGTTGTCGTTCTCGCGGCGGGGCAGGGGGCCCAGTCGCCCTTTGGGCAACCCCGAGCCCTACAGAAGCTGGGAGATCGGGCGATCATTGACTATGTCCTCGAATGGGCCCGCCACTTTGCCAGGCCCGAGGACACCTATATCGTTGTAGATCCTTCCCATGAGGCGCTCAAGGAGCACCTTGGGGATGCTCCTTATCATTTGGTGCTCCAAGAGGAGGCCTTGGGCACAGGGCACGCGGTGCAGCAGGTGCAACCCCTCTTGGCAGATTACTCTGGTGATCTCTTTATCCTCTATGGAGATACCCCTCTTTTCCGCCTCTCTTCTCTGCGCGGCATGCTCCTACGGCATTGGCTCAAGGAGGCAGATCTGACCATCTTTTCCTGTATCACGGGGCTTCAGCTTCCCTATGGGCGCGTGGTGCGGGCGGAGGATGGCCGCGTTATCGATGTGGTGGAAGAGGCGGCTGCCAGCGCCCAGGAGAGGCGCATCCGCGAGCTGAACCTGGGGGCCTATGTAGCCAAGGCTCAACCCCTCTTTGCCACGCTGGAGGAGCTCGCGCGGGGCAATGCGGCGCGTGGCTATCCCCTCACGGCGGTGGTGCGGGCCTTTGTCCAGCAGGGGCGGCGCGTCGAGTGCTATCGCACGGTGGATGAGGATGAGGTCCTGGGGATCAATACCCCGGAGGATTTGGAATCGGCCGAGCTCATCTTGAAAAAGCGCATCCTCAGGCCGCGTCGCTTGGAAGAGGAGAACATCATCAAGTTCGGCACGGGGGGCTGGCGGGCTGTCATCGGCGAGGGCTTTACCATGCACAATGTGCGCCGGCTCTGCCAAGCCCTGGCCAACCGCATCATCCGCGAGGACGCCGAAGAACAGGGAGTGCTCATCGGCTATGACCGGCGCTTCCTCTCCGACCGGGCCGCCGAGGTGGCGGCGGAGGTCTTTGCGGGGAATAACATCCGCGCCGTCCTCCTTCCGGAGGATGCTCCCACTCCGCTCATCACCTATGCCACGGCCTTGCGCAAGGCCTACTACGGCTTGGCCTTTACCGCTAGCCACAACCCGCCAGATTGGAATGGCTTGAAGGTCTTTAAGAGCGATGGCTCCCTTCTCTTGGATGAGGAGACACGGGCCATTGAGGATGAGGCCAATTGCCTGGCTCAGGAGGATGTCGTCAAGATCGAATTGCCCTTGGCCCTTGAGGCGGGCCAAGTCATCTATAAAGATTATACGAACGAGTATGTGGACGCCGTGGAATCCTTTGTCGATATGGAGGCCATCCGCAAGGCGGGCCTGCGCGTCTTGGTGGACCCTATGTATGGCGTCGCTGAGGTGACCATCGGCATCGTCCTCACCGAGGCGCGCTGCCGGGTGGCGACGATCCACGGCCGCCGTGATCCCCTCTTTGGCGGGCGTTCTCCGGCTCCTAATTTGGAGGCGCTGGGGTTGCTCATCCACCACATGCGCGAGGGCAAGTACGACCTGGGCCTGGCCACCGATGGTGATGCCGATAGGATCGCCATCGTCGATGAGCGGGGCGAATATATCTCGGTGAACGACCTGCTCGTTCTGATCTATTGGTATCTCCATGAGGTGCGTGGAGAAAAGGGCCCGGTGGTGCGCAACCTCGCCACAACCCACATGCTCGACCGCCTGGCTCGGCGCTTTGGCGAGAAGTGTATCGAGGTGCCCGTGGGCTTTAAGCACATCGCCGCCGCCATGCAAGAGCACGATGCGATCCTTGGAGGGGAGAGCAGCGGCGGGTTGACCATCCGCGGGCACATCCTGGGCAAGGATGGCATCCTCTCGGCAGCCCTCATCGTCGAGATGCTCGCCAAGACGGGCAAAAAGATCTCTGAGCTCTTGCAGAACGTCTTTGAGATGATCGGCCGCCTCTATGTGGTGGAGCGCAACTTGCCCGCCACTCCCGAGATGCGGGCGCTTTTCCCCAAGATCTTGGAGGAAAAGAATCCCCAGGAGATCGCTGGCTATCCCATCCGGCGCATCTCTACTCTGGATGGCACCAAGTTCTTCCTCGACGATGACCAGTGGGTGCTCTTGCGCTTCTCGGGGACGGAGCCCCTCTTGCGCATCTTTGCCGAGGGGGATTCGCCGGAGAAGGCCCAAGCCCTGGTGGATGCTGCCCAAGCTCTCCTGCCTATGTGAGGAATGTAGGATGGCTACCGTGCGCGTCTGCATCCCCTATGGCGAGGAGGAGCGCTGTTTCTCGCTGCCCCAGGGGAATTTGCTGGGTGTCTTTCAGCCTCGGGATACCTCTGTGGTGGGGGATGTCCCCCAGGCAGTTGGCCAGGCCCTCCGCCAGCCCATCGGGGGGCCACCCCTGCGTGAGCTAGCGAGAGGGGCGCGAAAGGTTCTCATCGTTGCCGATGACAGCACTCGCCTCACTCCTACGGAGCGCATCTTGCCGGTGCTTTTGGAGGAGCTGAACGCGGTAGGCATCCCCGATGAGGCCATCACCCTGCTCATTGCCTTGGGCACTCATCGGGCGATGACTCCGAGCGAGATCGAGCAAAAGTTTGGCCGCGAGGTGGTGGGGCGCATCCAGGTGCTGAACCATAACGCTTTTGAGCCTTCTCTCCTCGTGGACCTGGGGACGACCCCAGGCGGAGTGCATGTGCAGGTCCACCGCCTGGCCCCTGAAGCGGATTTGGTCATTGGGGTGGGGAGCATCGTGCCTCACCACATTCCAGGGTTCTCTGGTGGGGCCAAGATCATCCAGCCAGGCATCTGTGGCGAGCAGACCACTGGGGAGG
>JAGGYI010000115.1 GCA_021162655.1 Anaerolineae bacterium | reverse complement strand
AGCTATGGGTAAGGGCCTCCTCTAAAAGGCTTACATCGTGAAAGGTAATCCCTAGGCGCTTCCGGAGCTCTTGGAGCGAGAGCTCCCACATCTCGAGAGGAGTGCGCTTTCCGTTCTTCATTTACGAGGATCCTAGTTTTCTCTACAGGTCCAGTTTGATATGCAACTCTCTAAGCTGTTCTTCAGAGATAGGTGCTGGTGCTTGGAGCATGAGGTCTACAGCGCTTTGCGTTTTGGGGAAGGCCATTACTTCGCGGATATTGGGTTCTCCGGCCAGGAGCATGACTAGGCGGTCGATTCCTGGTGCGATCCCCCCATGAGGAGGAGCTCCGTATTCGAAGGCTTCTAGGAGGTGGCCAAACTGGAAGCGGGCTTCTTCCTCGCTGAGACCGATCACGCGGAAAAGACGACTTTGAATATCTCGCCGATGGATACGAATGCTGCCTCCCCCTACTTCGTAACCATTGGCAACGATGTCATAAGCTTTGGCCCGCACTTTTTCAGGTTTGGATTCTAACAAGGGGAGATCCTCGTCCAGAGGTGCGGTGAAGGGATGGTGGACTGCTGTGAAGCGTTGGGCTTCTTCATCCCATTCAAGGAGGGGAAAGTCGGTGATCCAGGCGAAACCTAGTACGTTGTCGTCTTTGAGTCCCAGACGAGCCCCCATTTCGAGCCGTAGTTCTCCTAGTACTTCGGCAACAGTGGATGGGGCATCTGCGATAACGAGGATGAGATCCCCTACTTGGGCATTCATGCGAGTGAGAATGCCTTGTAACTCCTCTTCGGAGAGAAATTTGGCAATGGGAGAGCGTACCTCCCCCTCGCGGATGGCGAACCAAATGAGCCCCTTTGCCCCGAGCTCTTGGGCAAGGCTTGTCAGTTCGTCAAGCTGCCGTCGCGAGTAATCGGCACATCCAGGGGCACAGATTGCCTTCACTTGGCCCCCTGCTTGAATGACGCTTTGGAAGACCCGAAAGGTAGAGTTTCGAACAATATCGGTAAGGTCTGTCAGATACATCTCAAAGCGAATGTCCGGTTTGTCGGTGCCGAATTTGTCCATAGCTTCTTTGTAGGTTAGGCGAGGGAAGGGGGAATGAAGGATGCGTTTCTCTGAAATGGCAGGGACTAGCGCGGTGAACAAGTCTTCGGTAATCTGCATAACGTCTTCGCGTTCAACAAAGGACATTTCCAAGTCGAGCTGGGTGAACTCGGGTTGACGGTCAGCCCGTTGATCCTCATCGCGAAAACATCGAGCGATCTGGAAGTAGCGTTCAAAGCCAGCGACCATAAGTAGCTGCTTGAGCTGCTGAGGTGATTGGGGCAGGGCGTAGAATTTACCCGGATGGAGACGACTGGGAACGACGTAATCGCGCGCGCCTTCAGGGGTGCTGCGAATGAGGATAGGAGTTTCGATCTCTACAAAGCCATGGTCGCAGAGGAAATTGCGAATAAAGCGAATAGTCTCATGGCGAAGGATGATGTTTCTCTGCATCCGCTCGCGACGCAAATCAAGATAGCGATATCGAAGGCGGAGAGTTTCTTCAACTTCTACGTCCTCATTTATATAGAAAGGAGGGGTTTTAGATTCATTAAGAATAACGAGTTCTTGGGCGAGAAGCTCTATCTCACCAGTGGCCATTTTGGGGTTTTCCATCCCCTCTGGACGACGGCTTACCTGGCCGCGTACCTGAATGACGTATTCGTTGCGCAACTGTGAAGCCGTTTGATGGGCCTCGTGGGAGACGGCGGGATTAAAGACCACCTGGGTGATCCCCCAGCGATCGCGCAAGTCAACGAAAATGAGCCCTCCGTGGTCTCTCCGGCGGTGGACCCAGCCGGCAAGGGTAACTGTGCTCCCGACATCTTGGAGGCGTAATTGGCCACACGTATGCGTCTTAAGCATGCCCTACTCCTCACGGAATAAATAGGAATTTTCAGATATCTTCAGATTATATACGCTTAAGAAGCTTGTACAAATTGCGGGGAGGGCGTATTAGCCCTTTTGAAAATGCTCGTTGCGCAGGTGGATAATCTCGGCGGCTGTTTCCTCGATCGATTTGGAGGTCACATCAACCGTTGGCCATCCTCCACGGCGAAAGATTTCGCGGGCGTATTGTAGTTCACTACGTACGTAATCGAGATCCGCATAGTTTTCAGGACCTGTAAGGCCTAGACGGGTGATGCGTACCCGGCGGAGCAAAGCAAGCCTCTCAGGGTGAATGGTGAGGGCAAAGACCTTGCGGCGGTCTAGCTCAAAGAGTTGAGGAGGGGGTTCCATATTAAGTACGATAGGGATGTTGGCAACCAGCCAGCCATGAGTAGCCATGTACATACTCAGGGGGGTTTTGCTTGTCCTTGAAACGCCAACAAGGACGATCTCTGCTTTTTCTGCTTCGTGAGGGCGTAAGCCGTCGTCGTGGGCAACGGCAAACTCGATGGCCTCGATGCGCCTGAAATAATCTTCATCTAAGTGTCGGAATAGGTCAGGATGAGAGCTGGGCAAGACGTTGAGCAGGTCGGTTAGTTTGAGAATGATCGGCCCCATAATGTCGAGAGCTGGTACCCCTAATGTCCGGCTGAAAAAGTTCGCAGCCTGGCGGAGAGCGTTATCTACCAGGGCATGAATGACGATGCCTCCGTCTTGGCTTGCCGCTCGAAAGGCTTGGGCAACGTCCTGTCTGGTCTTTGCTTGGGAATACCGGCAGAAACTTGGTTCAGCGATTCGGGAGGCTTTGAGCGCAGTGCTTACCAAGGGGGCTGGATCTATGTCTTCCGAGTCAGTTAGTAGGTGGAAACAAGGAGTGGTTTCCATAAAAGGCACCTTTCTAAAATGCTATTATGCCCAAGTAAGAGCATACCATTTAGAGCGTGCGATGTAAAATAGGTAGGTGGAGCCTTACTGCTCGGCATCGTTCGGGTTGCCATTGTCCACAGCGCGGCTTTTGAGCCCTATTGCTTGGCAGAGGTATTTTGCCCTACTTGCAAAGCGTTGTACAATGAGCAAGGAAATGAAAGGGAATTTGGAAGGAGAAAAAGCTAGATGGCAACGCGAGCAAAGGTAGCGGTGCTCAGAACTACTCCTGAAACTGTTTTAGAAGATTACGATCGCCTTCTGGAGTTGGCTGAGGTGGAAAGGTTCTTGCCAGAAGGTACGACGGTGATCTTGAAGGATAATATCTCTTGGCATTTTCCCTTCCCTAGTGCGAACACGACTCCTTGGCAGCTGGAAGGGACAATATTGGCATTGCGGAGGCGAGGATACGAAAACCTCGTCTGTGTGCAGAACAAGACGGTGGTGATTGATACTTTCAAGGGTGAAGATCTGAATAATTATGTACCCATCTTTCGCCGATACAACATTCCTGTGCTTTATAACTTTAAAGATAGCGATATGAAGTGGGTTATCTATGAACCCAAAGCGCAGCTAAATGTGCTACCGCGCATTTACAATAAAGGCATTCGAATTCCAGACTATTTTGTAGGCAAAAGCATCGTTCATCTGCCGACGGTCAAGTGTCATATTTACACCACGACTACAGGGGCGATGAAAAATGCCTTTGGTGGTCTTTTGAATACCAAGCGGCATTACACCCATAGCTGGATTCATGAGACTCTTGTGGACCTTTTGCATATACAAAAAGAGATTCATCCTGGCATCTTTGCGGTAATGGACGGGACAACAGCGGGGAACGGGACAGGCCCTCGGATTATGGAGCCTGTGGTGAAAAATGTCATCCTGGCCAGTGGGGATCAAGTGGCCATCGATGCTATAGCTGCCAAGATGATGGGCTTTGACCCTATGGAGATTGGATATATCCGTTTAGCCCATGAGCAAGGCCTGGGGGTCGGGGACCCTAAAGAGATCGAAATCGTTGGTGATGACGTTTCGGGAGAGAACTGGAACTTTAGCATAGGAGTGAACCTGCACCGTATTCTGGGGTGGCTCTCCTGGTACGGGCCTACAAAGGTATTGCAAAAGCTCCTTTTCCATACGCCGTTGGTGAATATAGCGGTTCTCGTTTCGGAGCTTTACCATGACTATTATCGCTGGCCATTAAAGGAAAAACACGTCTATGAGCGTTGGCGTGAAGAAACGCCCTGGGGACAGCTTTTTTCGCAGTACCTTGAAAAAGGGACCCTTCGTTAAAGGTTTTCGGTGGTAGTAAGAGCTTGAGGCCCTCAAGGTTCCGAACCTTGAGGGCCTTGTCGTTTACCAGCGCATCTGGCTGAGCCGCAACTCATGAGAGCCGTCAGGGCGACAGTATTCGTAATAGAAATGGATTTCGTCGTCAAAGACGACCGCGTCTACATAACGAAGGCTCCCACTGCCATGGGGTGAGACGAGGATCGGTCCATTTTGGCTGAGTCGGTAAAAGTTCCGCAGGTCCCAGCTGTGGACGAGGCCGGTGCGCTCTTCATAGTTCTCTTTTACTGAGGCGCTCCCATCATAATAGCCAATCCAACCATTAGGTGTTGGTATGAGACAACCGAGCCGAGCTGCGTAGGCATCCCACATGCCTTCCCGGGGGGCAAAAACCTCTCCTAGCCATTCATAATGCCGTCCATCCCCACTCACTGCAAGGGCTGTACTTGAAAGGGTGAGCCCTGTGTTGTAGATATCTGCGGTCGCATGCATGCGGGCACGCTCTTCTTCGGAAAGGGAGCTCAGATCTACCGCGTAGCTGACGAGCATGTAATACAGCCCATTGACAAGCATGACCCAGGGATCTTTGACTCCCTGCGTTCCTACATCTGCTGCTGTAAAGACCTTTTGCCTTTTTGAAACGTCAAAAGCGCTGGGACTTGCGGCTTCGATGACGTCAATACGCCAGCGATTGTCCTCTGGATCAACATAACTAATATAGAGCAACCATTTATCGTCCAGGGTTTTGGTGAGACATGCTCTTTCCAGTGAAGGGGAATTGAGGTCTTCTTTGGTGAGCCTCCAGATGGGGTGGAAGTTGATCCCGTTCTTGGATTCGGCGATGTAACATTCACCTCCGCGGACAGGACGGGGCCTGCGCACACGATAGTAGAGATAGAATGAGGAAGTATGGGCATCAAAAAGAACACTGGGAGCCCCAGCCCAATTCCCCCGACCTGCGGCCGGAGGTTCAATGATTGTACGGCCCTCATTAGGATTGAAAATGAGCGGTGCACCGTAGCATTTACGCTCAGGAGCTAAGATGATCTTCATGGAGCAGATTTCCCTCCTTTAGAATTTTGTTCGAGGATTTTGTTGTATAAAGATACCGTTTCTTGCGCAGTTCTAGCCCAAGAGAAAGAAGCTGCCCGAGCTAGGCCTTTAGAGCGCATTTCCCGACGCAGACCCTCGTTTGCGAGAACCCTTTGGAGCGTTTTGCTGATCTCGGCAACATTTTCGGGGTCGAAATAAAGGGCTGCCTGACCACCTACCTCAGGAAAGCTCGAATTGTTACTTGCGCAAACGGGGGAGCCGCAGGCCATGGCTTCTAGAACGGGTAGCCCAAACCCTTCGCAAAGCGAAGGCTGGACCGTGACAAGGGCTCCAGAATAAAGGGCTGGGAGGTCTTTTTCAGGGACAAAGCCCAAGATAAAGATCTTTTTACGATAAGGGAAACGTCTCAGATGGTCAAAGAACTCTTTGTAGAGCCACCCTTTGCTGCCCGCGATGGCCAGGCCATCCAAGAGCCCTTTATGAAAAAGAGGCGTGCAGGCCTCTAAAAGCCGGATGAGGTTTTTTCGGGGCTCAATAGTTCCCACTGTCAAGATGTATCGAGAGGGGAGTTTATAGCGTTTCCGGGCGGCGGCTATTTTTTCTCTCGATTGTGGATAGAAGTGGGGGGCAGCAGCCTCTGGAATGACAGCAATTTTGGATGAAGGAATCTTGTAGAATGTGCAAAGATCCCGTTTGGTGGCTTCGGAGACAGCAATGATTGCTGTGGCGCGCTGGCAGTAAAGAGGCATAGCTGCGCGCAGATAAAGATAGTTCATTTTTTTGTGATATTCGGGGTAGCGTTCAAAGATGAGATCGTGGACAGTTAGAACTGTTGGGATCTTGAAGAAGGGAGGTAAGAGGTGCTCCGTGGCATGAAAAAGAGCTGCCTGAGGGATCAAATGGTCTAGAGGAAGGTGAGCTATCTGCCCAAAGAGAACAAGGGCTCGCCATGGTTTGTAGCCCAGGCGTACCCCTTTGGGAGGAGCCCCTTGCCATCCAGGAAGGGGGCCGCGGCGCCCCAAGCTATTCTGGAACAATCGGAGTTGCTCTCCCAAGAGGGGACTAAGTTCCCGAACAAGGTTCTCTGCGTACCGTTTGAGCCCTGCTTTGGCGTGAACGGCACTAGAGACGTCCACATAGATATACATGGCTGCCCTGCCTCCACAAGACCGGCATTATAGTGAAGGACTGAGTGCCTGGCAAGTAGGGCTTAAGGAAGATTGTCCTTCGCAGAGGAATGCACTACAATGGGGGCCGGGAGGAATTGATGACCGATCGTAGAGTGAGAGAAGAGACTGATTCTAGGTCTTATACAATTCTTGTTGCTGTGGGGGAGCCCGGTCAATTTATAGTGCTTTTATCCGTAGCGGTACCTTTAGCTCGCTCGCGCGGGGGCTGTGTGGTTCCCCTATATGTGGGCCCTATTGCCCAGGCTCCTTCGTGGTTGCAGGTTCCCTCCGATATGACGGATGTTGTCACCACGCCCCAAGTTGTAGCAGGCCGAGATATAGGGAAGGCGATCCTTTCTTTTGCGCGCAAGTTGCGTCCTGACCTTCTGCTCCTTCATTGGAGGGGGGAGCCAGCACGAGGACGATATCTCTTGGGGCGCACGCTGGACCCTGTCATTACCTATGCGCCCTGCGATGTGGCGGTTGTGCGGGTAACGGAGCCCCCTTCTGCCTTTGCACGACGTATGGCTCATCTGCAGCGGATCCTTGTTCCCTCTGGTGGAGGGCCAAACGCTTCTTTGGCTCTGAGGCTAGCGCTGGACTTGAGTCGTACTGCCAAAGTAACGGCCTTGCGTGTGGCGAACCCTGGCCTAGGGCATACGGCTATCTCTGCTCAATGGGATATTCTTCGTTCTGTCTTGGAGCCTTGGAAAGGGGTAAAGCGGCTGCGCCCCCTTGTTACTTTGTCTTCGGGAGTTGTGGAGGGGATTTTAGAGGAGGCACAGCAGGGCTATGATCTAGTGCTTATCGGAGCAACGCGAGAGAGCTTTCTCGATCGATTGCTTTTTGGCAACCTTCCCCAAGAACTTGCGGCCCGGGTTTCTTTACCTTTGATTATTGTGCGTCGGCATGACCCTCGAGCGGTGGGTGCTCTCAGACGGGCACGCTGGCGGCTACTGGGGTTGCTTCCCCAGCTTACCCTTGATGAACGCGTGGGGATCTACCGGCAAGTGAGAAGAGGATCCCGCACAAACAAGGATTTTTACATTATGATGATCCTGGCGGCGGGGATTGCTTCTTTGGGACTGCAACTCGATAGTTCTGCTGTCATCATTGGGGCCATGCTCATGGCTCCGATGATGACGGCTCTTTTGGGTGTGGGAATGGGCATCGTGCAGGGGGATGTGTGGCTATTACGGCTGGCTTTGCGGACAGCTGTGTTAGGGTCGCTGGTTGTGGTGGGGGTTGGCGCTTTGGTGGGAATAGTGGTTCCAGGGGACCAAGTTACAACGGAGATGCTTCGTCGGAGCCGCCCAACACTGCTTGACCTGGCTATTGCACTCCTTTCGGGGGCAGCAGGGGCTTATGCTCTCTCGCGAAGAAATGTAGCGAGCGCTCTTCCCGGCGTTGCGATCGCTGTGGCCTTGGTGCCGCCTTTGGCAACGATAGGGTTAACAGCAGTTGCGGGGGCTTTTCGAGCGTCGTTGGGGGCGTTGTTGCTCTTTCTTACCAACCTTGTTGCCAGTGTCGCGGCGGCGGCGGTGATCTTTATGTGGATGGGCTTTCGCCCAGGAGTGGGGGAGGAAAGGCGTCGGCGTACTTTTCAGGGGGGCTTGGTGGGAACGGCTATTCTACTGGGGTGCGTTACAGTTGTTTTGGCAGTGTTGAGCATTGCTTCGGTGCGCGAGTTGAATCTGCAAAGAACGGTCCAATACACGGTAGAAAGGCGGGTTGAGCAGCTAAAGGGGGCTCGCTTGGAGAGTTGGCGCATTATTGAAAAGCAGCGAGGACAGATCCATTTAGAAGTATCAGTGCAGGCGGAGGAGCAGGTCGAGCGAGACTGGGTGATCGGTTTGCAAAATGATCTTGAAAAGGCCTTGGGGAAGAGAATAACGCTTTCGCTTATAGTGATTCCTATCTCACAGGTAGAACCATCAGTCTCCAGAGACAAATGATAAGGGGGAAAAAAGCAAGCCCCTCTCTAGAAAGAGGGGCTTAAAGCTCGTTACACCCGAGTGACATATTCTCCCGTGCGTGTATCCACCCGAACAACGTCGCCTGCCTCTATGAAGAGAGGGGCTTGGATTTTGAGGCCCGTTTCCAGCGTCACCTCTTTGGTAGCACTGGCGGCGGTATCTCCTGCAAACCCTGGCGGGGCATCTGTAACCTCGAGATCCACAGTGATGGGCAGTTCGATACCGATGGGTTCTCCCTCATAAAGCTCGAGTTCTAGAGTGATTCCCTCTTTGAGATAGGGGATGACGTCTTCGAGGATTTCCTTGCTCAGGGCAGGCTGCTCGTACGTCTCCATATCCATAAAGTAATAGAGTTCTCCATCCGTGTAGAGGTACTGCACAGTCTTGTGTTCTAGGCGCACTTCTTGCACTCGGTCACCTGAAAGAAAGGTGCGGTTCACCGTGGCCCCTGTGCGCAAGTTACGCAGCTTGGTGCGAATAAAGGCGTTGCCCCGACCCGGTTTATAGTGATCGTATTCTAACACGCGATATAGCTCGCCATCGAGCTCGAAGGTAACCCCTTTGCGCAGTTGCGTAACGGAAATCATAGAACCCCCTTCATTTTGATAAGACCCTGATGAAAACTACGAGTCTTATTATAGTGGTGAGGGAATACCCCAGCAAATTGACCTAAAGATAGAAGATTATCTCTGGTCGTTTACCGCGTCGAGCATGGCAACGATGTTCTCAGGGGGCACGTCTGCCATGACGTTGTGGACCTGTTGAAAGACAAAGCCTCCTCCTGGAGCTAAAATGCGCACCCGTTCACGTACATGGGCAGCTATCTCTTCAGGGGTTCCGTTAGGTAGAACGGATTGGGTATCACATCCTCCACCCCAAAGGCAGATGTCTCGACCAAATTCCCTTTTGAGCCGTTCTGGCTCCATATCCTGGGCGCTGGTCTGTACAGGTTGAATGATGTCTAGCCCGATCTCAATGAGGTCTCTCATCAAAGGATAGATGCCTCCACAGCTGTGCAACATTACTTTGACGTTTGCGAGCTCTTTCGCCCTTTGCCACATGAGCGCATGCCGAGGTTTGAAAAATTCTCGGTACATTCGAGGGGAGATCTGAGGCCCGGTTTGCATGCCCAAGTCATCGCCGAAGAGGATAATGTCGATGTAAGGGCCTACAGCGGAGAGGAATTTCTCTAGGTTCTCGAGATGGAGCTCAACGAGTTTATCCAAAAAACGATGAGCCCGTTGCGGCTCGGCCGCGAGGAGCATGTAAAAGTTGTCGTTGCGAAAGAGAAATTGCCCGGTTTCTAATAGATTCCCTCCGAAAAGGCCGATGATCGCCCGGTCAGTAGATTCTCGGAGCGCTTTGGCCCCTTCGCGGAGCTTCTTTAAGCCCTCTTTATCAAAACCAATGGGTGCGGGAGGGCTTCCTAAAGCAACCCACATGGACTTTTCCAGTGCTGAGGGGAGGTCATCAAAGCTCTCCTCTTGTTTTTCTGCATAGGGATAAAAAGTCTGCTCAAAATAGAGGCTGCCTTCCTTCTGAATGGCAATGAGAGTGCCATCTTCATGATAAACGTGCCAATCGTTGCCTACCTTGACCGGATGGATGAAGGCGGGAATCTTGCAGGGGGTTCCGTCTGGAAGAACCCAGTCATGCCAGTCTTCGGGGTTTAGAGCGAATCCACGACCCATCTCAATGGTATCAACGCCAAAGCGGTCGAGCACTTCGGGCTCGATAATGGCCAGTTGCTGGACAAAGTCGTAGACGTAGATATCCCCCGAAGATATGCCCAAAAACTTTTTTAGTTTGTTGTAAGCGATGGCCATGATCCCTGAGGAGCGATGTCCGCCGAGATCGATAGGAACTCGGTCTGGTTCGCGGTGTTCTACGGCCATCAGCACCCGTTCTCTCGAAGTGAGCATTTTTCTCTTCTCCCTGAATCTATCTGTAAAAAAGCTATCCGAGTTTTCCCTCTTTTTCCAGTGTATCGGCAATCTCTTTGAGCCCTAGCTCTTCCAGCTTGGCCCTGGTGGGCCAGCCGTTTTCAACATTCCAACCACGGAGCTCGTAATATTTGTCCAGGATTCGAAGGAATTTGTCTCGATCCAGGATGACCCCATCATCTTTCCCTGGATGCATGAAGCTATCGAGAGTGGATTCGTCTATTGCTCTATTCCTATCAAAGAAACGTACGTCAATGGCTCGCAGAGTATTCCAGATGCGCTCCCCAGCTTGGTGTAGCTCTGCCTCACTGATTTGGACGCCCGTAGCTGTTGAGAGAAGTTTGGCCGTTAGAGCGGTGTCTGCCATGCCGTCAGGGCTTTCCATACTAAAGACCCGAGTGTGTTCATAATCGCAGAGGATGAGCGAGTCAACTACCATGCCGCGATCGTGGTGCCAGATGGCAGGGATCGCTTTCAGCTCAGGGGGATCATATTCAAAGGCAGGATTGCCTACATCTGGGTGCCCATACACTTTGGCACAGACAGCACGGACCTTCTCTAGCGGAAATGGCCCACGGTAAGGCCCTCTTTCCGGAAGGTAAGACTGAACGTGCTCGGTCCACTGGTGAGTGCTATCATTAGCAGGATCTCGTGTGTCTACACACCACTGTAAGAGGGGAGGGAGCCACCAAGGCCAGTAGACGTTACCCCCAGGGCCCCAGTGGCCGGCCCAGTGCTCCGTTTGTCCGCAATTACGAGGATAGATATGGTTTAATAAGGGAATCCCCTTCCCGCCAAAAAGTCTCTCAGCAGCGTAACAAGCCCCGTCTGCTAACGCTGCTCCCAATTCGTCCTCTCGCGTGGTGATTTTGTGGAGTAGGGCGAGGAGGAATTCCTCTGTATAAGGAGCCACATCTCTGAGGTATTGGATTGGTTTATCAGGAGCAGGGATATCGACGTTGTCAATCTTGTCGATCAGGCCGTGTTGTTTGCAAAGTTGTAACCATGGAATGATGCCATAGGAAATCTCCCAGCCATTTAAGCCAAAGTCGCTAGTGATGGTGCGGGCCCGAAGGCGTGTGGGCAAATCAGCTCGAAAATAATCCCAGCATTGCATAGCGACCGTATATAGCCCCGGCTTTTCCTTTGTAGAAGCATTCATATATAAGCGGTGTCGGCAGGGAGTGATGCAAAAGCCGCATTTCTTGACTCGGTAGTCTATCCCAGGTGAGGCATCAATTTCCCTGCTGTTCGGGGTCTGACCTTCGCGGCTCGCTTCAAGGCAGAGTTTGAGGAAACGCTCTGGCTGGGCAATTTTCACCCCTTTGGTGCCAACTACGGCTACCGCTTTGAGATTTTTGGAGCCCATCACGGCGCCGTAGCCACCTTGGCCAGCAGCATTGCCGGTCTCTGTCTGAATCACGGCGATCCGGTAGAGCTGTTCCCCTGCTGGCCCACAGGCAATCACTCGCGTTTTGGGCCCGTGGATCGTTCGTAGGCGGATGGTGGTGCCATAGATCCCTAGCCCCCAGAGCTCCGAAGCGTCCTTGATCTCTACTTTGTCATTTCCGATCCAGAGATAGACGGGTTTTTCAGCTTTGCCAGTGATAATGAGCCCGTCATAACCTGCGTATTTGAGTTCTGCTCCCCAATGGCCTCCCATCCCAGATCGGGAGAATACAGGGGGGTGTTGTTGGGGAGCAATACCCAAGACCTCAACTCTCCCAGCTCCGGAAGCCAACGTACCCGTTAGGGGCCCTACCATAATCATCAAGGGGTTTTCGGGGTCAAATGGACCGATCCCAGGCTTGAGCATGTCCCAAGCAATTCTGGCTGCTACTCCCACCCCGCCAATAAAGGATGGAACATAATCCATGGTATTGAGGTGATCAATTTTCCCACTGGAAAGATCAACCAGGAGAATCTTGCCTGTCCAACCGTATTGTTCTGCCATTTCTCCTTGCCATGCTCCTTTTGTTTAAGCTACGAGCCTTTGAGCTCTTGGAGAAGCGCTTTTGCTGGCTCTTGCAAGAGGGTGAGTTCAGCACCTACATTGATGAAAAGAAAACCTTTATCTAGCCAGTATTTGGCTGTTTGAGGGGTTGCTGCGATGCCAGGGACTTTGCCGGTTTTCCTGCAGACCTCTAACACATGCAAGATAGCCTCCTCGTGAGCGGTACGCCCTTCGGGAGTGTGAAGATCGACGCCCATGGAAAGGCTCAGATCTCCAGGCCCTACCCAGCACCCGTCTACTCCTTCGACGGAGAGGATCTCCTCGGCGTGCTCCACCGCAGAGATCGATTCGATCTGTACAGCAAGGTAGACTTCTTGGTTGATTTCTTGGACATAGTCGGTGCCCAAGAAAGCCGTTGCAAAGGGCCCAATGGATCGCCCTCCTTTGGGAGGAAAGCGTACTGCTTGGGCAGCTTGCTCCGCTTCTTTGGCAGAGTTCACCATAGGAACGATGATGCCCATGGCTCCTCGATCCAAAGCTCTTCCGATGGTGTAAAAGTCGTTTTTCTGCACTCGAACCATGGGGATGGCTTTCCCCAGGCAGATGCTTCGAAAGGCAAACATCGTGCTCTGGTCGTCCCAAGCTCCATGCTGGTTATCTACAAGGATAAAGTCAAATCCCAGAAGGGAGAAAAACTCGGCAGCTAGGGGAGCGCCGAGCCCTACCGCAATACCAATGGCAGGTTCCCCTTTTTCTAACCGGTGCTTCACATGATTTTTGAGCATGCTCTTTTCTCCTAATCGATCATTTTGACATTCTAGCACGTTTTCTTTGGCAAAGCTAGCAAGTTCTTCTTTCAGCCGATGGTCTCTTTGAGCACGCGTAGGGTGTTTTCTCCGAGGATCTTTCGGATCTGCTCCTCGGTGTATCCTCGACGATAAAGCCCCTCGGTGATTCGGGGCATCTCGGTAGCATCGGTGAGAAGAGTTCCTCCTCCATCAAAGTCGCTGCCGAGCCCGATCACCTCAATTCCGGCGATGTCGGCGATATGGTCAATATGATCCAGAAAGCGATCTAGAGAGGGTTTTTCTGCGTCAACGAAAAAGGGAACGAAACTCAGGCCGATGACCCCACCTTTTTGAGCTAGGGCTTTCAATTGTTCGTCGGTCAGGTTACGGGGATGATCGCAAAGGGCTCGGGCATTGCCATGGGAGAAGATGACAGGCTTTTCGCTCACTTCTAGAGCATGGAAAAAGGCACTAGGGCTCACGTGGGCCAAGTCTACAAGCATGCCTAGTTGATTCATCTCTCGCACAAGCTGTACCCCAAATTGGGTAAGCCCTACTCCTTCTCGGGCCTCCATACAGCCATCAGCAGCCTGGCTGCTGATGTTGTGTGTTAGCCCAATGCTGCGAATGCCTAATTCGTAGAGAATACGTAGCACATTGAGGCTGCGTTCTACACAATCGGCGTGCTCGATGGCCATGATAATGGCCGGCTTTCCCTCTGCCTTGGCTTGCAAGATGTCTGCCGTGGTACGGACGATCCGGGCAGGGTGACCGGTTAGCTCGAGATCGTGAAAAAGGAATCCAAAGCCATCTAATGCATAGGTGAGTCTATTTTTGGGTGCAAGCGTTACGTCGATGGCAAAGAAAGCGGCGTCGATGCCACCTTGCCGCATCTTGGAAAAGTCGATTTGCAGAGATTGCTTTTCCCAGGAGCCAGGCCAAGGGCCACGTAGCCAGGCAATGGTCCCCGCATGGTGTTGGGGCACCTCTTTCCCGGAAAGGCTCAAATTGCCACGTCGTATATGGGCAACAATGGTATCATTGTGAGAGTCAATGACGAGAGCTTCCTGATGGAGTTTTTGGTAATTCATGATTCCCTCACCTCGCAGGTTATATCTCTTGGTCGTCACTATAGTGAAATGATTGAGAGACGTCCACTGGGAAAATGTTGGGGCAGGCGTTGCCAGCCACGGGAAAAGATCCTATATTGAAGGCAAAATTTCAAAGGAGAGAGTCATGCCCAAGATCACGTTGATAGGAGCTGGTAGCCATGTTTTCGCACGTCGGCTGATTACGGATGTGCTGACATGGCCGTCTTTACAGGACGCCACAATAACTTTGATGGACATCAATCCAGAGAAGCTGGAGGTTATGGCTGCTCTTGGCCACAAGATGGTCCGCCAGGTTGGGACTGGGGCCAGGATAGAGGCGACGACAGACTTGCAAACGGCTTTGGATGGGGCGGATTATGTTGCTGTAGCGATCCGAGTGGGGGATAGCATGAACCATGTCGCTATCCCTTATAAATATGGCGTGATCCATTCCATCGGAGATACAATGGGCCCGGGGGGTGTTTTCTACTTTCTCAAAAACGCCCCTGCGATTATCGAAATTGCTCGGACGATGGAGCGGGTTTGCCCTGATGCGCTCATGTTGAATTATACGAATCCAATGGTGATGCTTTCTTGGGCCGTCGCCGAGCTGAGCAGTGTACGCTATGTGGGGCTTTGCCATTCTGTACAAGGGACGGCTCGGCAATTGGCCGAGTATATAGGGGCGCCTTTTGAAGAGGTCTCCTATTGGGCGGCTGGAATCAACCACATGGCTTGGTTTCTTGAGTATCGCTGGAAGGGGCAAGACGCTTACCCTCTCATCTGGAAAGCGATGGAGAATCCCGAGATCTATGAGCGTGATATCGTCAAATGGGAAATCCTAAAACATTTTGGCGCTTTTGTTTCCGAATCTTCTATACATAATGCGGAGTATATGCCTTATTTCCGACGCACAAGCGAGCTTATCAGGCGATATACGAGCCCTAAAATGTGGGGAGTAGTGTCAGAAGATCTCCATCCTCTTGCGCGCTGGCAACGTGTCCAAGAGCGGCGTCGAAAGCGCGATGAAGAAGAGCGCGAACTCGCTTACAGTGATATGCCCGTGCCTATGGAGCGTTCACATGAATACTTTGCATATATCCTCAATGCTCTTGAGACGAATGAGCCTTTCCTTTTCAATGGAAATGTACCCAACAAAGGGCTCATCACGAACTTGCCGGAGGGGAGCGTTGTAGAAGTGCCCATTGTTGCGAATGGTACCGGATTGCATCCTTGCCATGTGGGGGAGTTGCCGCCGGCATTAGCAGCGCTTAATCGTACGAACTTGAATGTTCAGGAACTTGCTGTGCGTGGCTTTGTGGAAGGGAACAGAGAATACATCTACCAGGCCGTGCAGCTTGATCCGCTCACTGCTAGCGTTTTGCCCTTGCCGGACATTCGCAAGATGGTGGATGAGATGTTCGAGGCGGACAAGGAATACATCACAATCTGAGAAGGGATAGTGAATAATGGTCAAGATCATTGCTCACCGTGGTTTTTCAGAGCGCTACCCAGAGAACACGGTGCTTGCCCTTGAGAAAGCTGTTGAACTAGGGGTAGATGCAGTTGAGTTCGATGTCAAAAGCACAGCGGATGGGGTGCTTTGTCTGCTTCATGATGTTACCGTCGATCGCACGACGGATGGCCGTGGAGTTCTTGCTGAGATGAGGTGGTCGGAGGTGTCGTCGTTGGATGCAGGGAGATGGAAGGCTCCTCACTTCTCTGGGGTGCGCATACCGACGTTGGCAGAGGTGCTGGAGGTTATTCCCTCGGGCGTGGAAATGAATATTCATGCTTGGCCTGAGGGGAGAGTGACAAGAGGCATCATTGCTCAGTTGAAGGAAAAGGGCAAGGTAGATCAGGCCTATATTGCTACAAGTGCGGAGCAGATCGCTTTGGTTCGAGAGCTTTGTCCTGAATTGCGAGTGTGCAATATGACCCACCAAAGGGAGGGGGACTATCTTGAGCTTTCCATCCGTATACATAGTGATCTCGTCCAGTTTTTTGCCCAAGACCTCACCCCTGAATTGGTCCAACAAGCGCACCAGGCAGGTATTCTGGTGAACGTTTTCTATGCTAATGATGTAGAAACGATGTACCGCTTCCTCAACTGGGGAGTAGATGCGATTTTGACAGACCGGCCTGACCTTTTGCTAGCGGCTAGAGACAAATCTTGAGTTAAGGCCGGGGAGGGAGCGAGCACTTGCCAAAAGATTTGGCGAGTGTTATAATATGCGTTGGGTAAACTTAATGATAGTGTATAGCTTGGTTGCACTCGGGTTCTTTAAAATTCCTTGACAAAGGAAAGCCCTTGTGTTATAGTTTCATTGGTGCTCAACGTTGAGAAACACAAGGAGAAAAAGAGCAGGTCTAGGATGGCTTGGGGAATGAGGACGGGAAAAATGGAGTTTGGCTGGCTTGAGGCTTTCGTCCTATATTTGCGAACATGAGTAGGACAGGCAGGTTGAAGGGAGAAATCGCTTCTGCCTGCCTGTTTCGCTTTACATGCAAATTACAAGGAGGAGGTGGGTATCTGGGGAAGGAGTGAGGAAAGAGCAGAGTTGGGTGAGCTGAGAATGGCTCGGTTAGTGTGGGCCCAAGAGCTTGTGCTTTTGGTCCCAGCGGAGGATTGGAATCGTCACGTTTTTGGTTGCTAGCGTAGCTCAAAGGAGGAAGAAAGGCTATGGCAAAGAAGATCGGTCGAAGGGATTTTTTGGCCCTTACTGGCCTTGCAACAGCTGGGACCATGCTTGCCGCCTGTCAGCCCAAGGTGGTCAAGGAGACGGTCGTTGTAGAAAAGCCCGTCGAGAAGGTCGTTACCAAGGTTGTTGAGAAAGAAAAGGTCGTTACCCAGGTTGTTGAGAAAGAGAAGGTCGTTACTAAGGTTGTTGAGAAGCAGGTGGGCATCAAGCGGGTGCCCCGTGAGCGAACGTTCGTGATTTACTTTGGTGGTAGCGGTGGCACCTGGAAGAACGCGGGTATCGGCAACCCCTATGCAACGGGTTATACCCATCAGCGTGGCGATGCTGCCTGCATCGAGCCGCTCCAGTACTATTCGGCCTTTGCGGATGAGTATATTCCCTGGTTGGCTGAGAGCCACGAGTGGAACGACGACTATACTGAATTGACCATCCATATCCGCAAGGGGGCCAAGTGGAGCGATGGGGTGCCCTTTACGGCCAAGGATGTGGTCTTTACCACGCAGATGCTCATCAAGCATGCTCCCGAGCTTCGCAACTCGCAGACCTTCAAAGAATGGGTGACGGATGTTGTAGCTGTTGACGACTATACCGTCAAGATGACCTTCAAGGCCCCGAACCCGCGTTTCTACTTCCATTATTGGACCTTCAAGTACGATACTGGCACCTATCTTGTTCCTGAGCACATCTTTAAGGATGTGGACGATCCTACCGAGTTCCTCTTCTACGATCCGGAGAAGGGGTGGCCAGTGGTGACGGGTGCCTACCATTACACCTACTTTACGAACACGCAAAAGTTCTTGGATCGGCGGGATGATTGGTGGGCTGCGGAGGTCGGTCTGCAAGAGCTGCCGGCGCCGGAGCGTATCCTCGTTCTGCCAATGGTTGACGATACCAAGGCGGCTCAGCTGGCTATCAATAACACACTCGATGCTTGCTTGGACTTGCGTCCTGCTACTATCAAGACCATCTTGGAGCAGAACCCGGCCATCATCACCCATTCAGGGCGGAAGAAGCCGTATGGCTATGTGGACTGGTGGCCCATCTCCTTGTGCTTCAACTGCTTGGAGGAGCCCTGGAGCAATCCGGACATTCGCTGGGCGATCAGCTACTCCATCGACCGCGATCAGATGATCGAGGTGGCTTACGAGGGTGCGGGTATGCCCACCGCAGTGCCTTATCCTTACTACCCGTCATTGATGAAGTATATCGATGGCATCAAGGACCTGCTGGAAAAGTACCCGACGCTCGAGTGCAACCTCGACAAGACTGCCGAGTTGATGGAGAAGAATGGGTACAAGAAGGATTCGGAAGGGTTCTGGACCAAGGACGGCAAGCGCTTTACCATGGAGATCGGCGGTTGGCAGATCTTTGCAGACGTAGGCCCGGTGATCGCGGAGCAGCTGCGCAAGGGTGGCTTTGAGGCCTCCTTTGGCATGCCGGCAGACCTTAGCCAGCGCATCGGTGAGGGGCGCGTTGACTCCTGGCTGAATGGCCATGGTGGTAGCATCGCAGATCCGTGGCTGACCTTGAATCTCTACAACGAGCGTAAAGTGCGGCCTACGGGTGAGTCTGGCTGGGGCAGCCCCTGGCGCTGGAAGAACCATGAGTTCACCCAGATCGTCGATGAGATGGCCACCGTGCCAATGGGTGACCCCAAGGTGATGGAGCTGTTCCGCAAGGCCATGGAGATCTATCTGCGTGAACTGCCGGATGTGCAGATTATGCAGTGGTTCCACAGGATCCCCATGAACACCACCTACTGGACCAACTGGCCAACAGAGGATAACCCCTACATCAACGGTGCGTTCTGGCACCTGACCTTCCCGTTGATCCTCTGGCACATCAAGCCGACCAAGTAGGTTGGGCCTTTGGTTTGCTCCGAGCAGAGTCGCGAGGGGCCTCTGGGAGTCCAGGGCCCCTCGTGGAGTATTCTAAGTTATGTATGTTCATTGACTGAGGAAAACTTCGCTCCAAGGGAGGCATTCCGTGCGGTGGTGGTACTTCCTTCGTAGGGTATTGTTGCTTTTCCTTACTCTCTGGACTGCTGCGACGATTAACTTTTTCATCCCCAAGCTTGCTCCAAGGAACCCTGTACGAGAAAAAGTTTTGCAGCTCGCTCAGAGCGGTGGGTACATCGAAGAGGGGATTGAGGAGATGGTCAAGGCCTATGAGGAAAAGTTTGGCCTGGACCAGCCTCTTTGGAAGCAGTATCTCAACTATGTTTGGGATATGCTTCACTTCAATTTGGGGTATTCGTTGGCAAACTACCCCAAGACGGTGATGGAGCTGATCGGCGAGTCTTTGCCGTGGACGCTGGGGCTTTTGTCTGTCACAGTTATTCTTTCGTTTTTGATAGGGAACTTGTTGGGGGCCCTCATCGCTTGGCCCAAGTCGCCGCGGTTTCTTGAGTATCTTGTTGCTCCTATGATGACTTTTTCTGCGGTGCCCTATTATATTTTCGGCCTTGTGCTCATCTATTATTTGGCCTTCCGCGCCAAGCTTTTCCCTTTGGGAGGGGGGTATACGCTGGGGACGATCCCGAACAAAAGTCTCTCCTTCTATCTCGATGTTGCGTATCACTCCATCCTGCCAGCGCTTTCGATGATTATCGCTAACATCGGTGGCTGGGCGCTGGGAATGCGTGGGATGATGGTTACTGTCCAAGGAGAGGACTATATGATTTTGGCGGAGGCCAAAGGGCTCAAACCGAGCCGGATCTTTTTGCGCTATGCTGTACGCAATGCTCTGCTTCCGCAGGTTACCTCTTTGGCGTTGTCGTTGGCCAGGGTGGTCTCGGGATCAGTGCTGGTAGAGACGGTCTTTGCTTATCCTGGCATTGGGTCCCTTTTGGCGGATGCGATTCGCCAGTTCGATTATTTCACTATTTATGGGATTGTCTTTATGGTCATTGTGGGTATTGGTGTGGCAACCCTGATTTTGGACCTGATCTATCCGTTGCTTGACCCACGCATCCGGTATGAGGGAGAGTAAGATGGCTGCTTTTTGGAGTTATCTACGCCGTAACAAGCGCTTGGGTTTGGGTATTTTCCTGCTTTTGATTTTAGTATACCTCGCGATGATGGGTCTCTTTGGCATCGATAAGGCAAAGGCCTATCCTCTGGCCGTAAAGCCGAATCAACCCCCTTCGCGCGAGTATCCATTTGGTACTGATAGCCAAGGGCGTGATCTCTTTGCGGCAACTTGTATGGGAACCTATCTAACAGGCAAGATAGGGCTCATGGCCGGCATCATCGGCTTGAGCGTTGGGGTTGTTTTGGGCTTTGCCTCCGCGTACTATGGCGGGGTTTTGGATACCGTTGTCCGATGGGTGGTTGACGTGTTGTTGACGATCCCGGGATTGCTTGTCCTTGTTGTCATTGCTTCGACGTTGCGGGGCAGGCAAGGGATGAATACGAACCAGATGGCCCTTATTGTGTCGCTCTTGGCTTGGATGTGGCCAACCCGCACAATCCGTTCGCAGGTGTTGAGCCTGAAGGAACGAGCTTTTGTGCGCGTGGCCAAGCTTTCCGGCGAAGGTAGTTTGGAGATCATCTTTACGGAGTTGATGCCCAACTTGTTGCCGTTTTTAGGAGCCAGTTTGGTAGGCTCGGTAACTAGCGCGGTTTTCGCTTCCTTGGGTTTGGAGGCTTTGGGGCTTGGCCCTATGCGCGAGCCGACATTGGGTATGACTATCTATTGGGTGATGTATTATGGCGCTTTTGTGCGCAAGATGTGGTGGTGGGTATTGGCTCCCATCGTTGTGATCGTCTTGATGTTTGTGGGGCTCTTCCTGGTTTCGGCCGGGCTAGATGAGCTTGCCAATCCAAGGGTTCGGAGGAGAGTATGAGCGCCCCGATCTTGCAAGTAAAAGATCTTCGTGTGTATTACCATACCGAGGCGGGTGCGGTTAAAGCTGTAGATGGTGTGAGCTTTGATCTTGAGTCGGGCATCCGTATGGGGCTCGTTGGGGAATCTGGCTGTGGCAAGTCTACTATGGCTATGGCTTTGATGCGTTTGATCAAGGAGCCTGGCCGCATAGAGGGAGGAGAGGTCCTCCTTGATGGGGTGGACTTGACCAAGCTTTCTGAGGAAGAGATGCGGCAGCGTCGCTTGAGTGAAATTAGCTTGATTCCCCAGGGGGCAATGAACTCGCTGAACCCTGTGATGCGAGTCAAGGATCAGATCATCGATGGAATGAAAGATCATGGGGTTGAGCTGAGTGAGCAAGAGATGATGGCTCGGGTCTATGAAGTGCTGGATTCGGTAGACTTGGAGCACGAAGTTGCTGAGATGTTTCCCCATGAGCTTAGTGGTGGGATGAAGCAGCGCGTCTGTGTGGCCATTGCCATCTCTTTGCATCCCAAAGTGGTCATAGCAGATGAGCCCACGAGCGCGCTGGATGTGGTTGTGCAGCGTCAGGTGATGGAGACAATTCAGCATCTTCAAGAAAATCTGGGGATCTCGATGATTTTGATTGGCCATGATATGGGCTTGATGGCCCAATCCGTAGAGCGCCTTGCCGTTATGTATGCCGGGAAACTTGCAGAGATTGGCGAGGTCGAGGACGTTTTCTCCAAGCCACTTCATCCTTACACAGAGTTGCTCATCAGCACATTGCCCGTCCTTGGTAGGAAGGGAGTTTTCACTGGTATTCCAGGGATCACTCCTTCGCTTTTGGAGCCGCCTTCGGGATGTCTTTTCCATCCTAGGTGCCCAAAGGCTTTTGATCGTTGCTCTCAGGAGATTCCAGAGTTGCGGGAAGTGGAGCCTGGAAGATTTGTGGCTTGCCACTTGTATGACTAGTTCGCCATCTATGTATGTGAGGGTGAAAGATGACAGCATTGCTAGAGTTTAATAATGTCACCAAGATCTATTCTGGAGGCCTGTTTGGCCGTAGGTCTACGGTGGCCTTGGAGGATAACTATATCGCTGTAGGAGATGGGCGAGCGAGGATCACAGCCATCGCCGGAGAGAGCGGTAGCGGTAAAACGACGATGGGCATGTTGCTTTTGGGGTTCATCAAGCCAACCAAAGGAGAAGTGCTCTACCGAGGAAAGAACCTTTGGGAGGTTTCGAAAGAAGAGTGGCGGACCTTTCGGCGAGAAGTACAGGCGATCTTTCAGGATCCTTTTGAGGTCTATAATCCTTTCTACAAGGTGGACCACATTCTGGAGGTTCCCATTCGCAAGATGCGCTTGGCCAAGTCTCGCCAGGAGAAGCGACAGATGATTGAGGAAGCCCTCCTCAGCGTGGGGCTACGGCCTGATGAAACGTTAGGGCGTTATCCCCATCAGTTGAGTGGTGGGCAGAGACAGCGCCTTACGGTTGCCCGTGCGCTCATTCTGAACCCCAAGGTGATCATTGCAGATGAGCCGGTCTCTATGGTCGATGCTTCGTTGCGGGCGACGATCCTCAAGAGCTTGCGCACTTTGAAGGAAGAGCGTGGAATTTCGATTCTTTACATTACCCACGATCTTGCAACGGCTTATCATATCTGCGAAGACATCATGATCCTTTACCAGGGTTCGGTAGCAGAGGCTGGAGATATTGACCCCATTATTTTGGATCCCAAGCATCCTTATACACAGTTGTTAGTGGGTTCCATCCCCTGGCCGGATCCGAAGAGAAAATGGGGCCAAGGGTTTGCCATTGGTAAAGGTGAAGTTCTTGAGCGGGAAACCAGGGGTTGCAAGTTCGCTCCTCGGTGTCCCTTTGTGATGGATATCTGCCACGAAGCGCGTCCTCCCTTGTATCGCGTAGAGGAGAAACGGGCTGTGGCTTGCTACCTCTACAAAGATCATCCAATATTGGAAGGGAAGGAGATCCGTCAGGTATTGGGTGGACACGCGAATAATGGTAACGAGGCCAAAAATCCTTAAAAAAGGACCTGGTAAAGGGGTTGGTTAGAGGGCCAAGGCGTTAAATGCTCCTTGGCCCTTTTTAATTGATCTTGAGGATGCTAGCGGAAGGTGACGTCGGCTGGCATGCCCGATTTGAGCGCAAGATCGGGGTTTTCCACTCGGATTTCGACGGCAAAGAAAGTATTGCGCCTTCCTTCTTTGGTTGAGACGTTCTTGGGAGTGAACTCCGCCTGCTCGGCGATACGAGATACCTGCCCTTCAAAGACTCGATTGGGGAAGCTATCCACAGTAACGGCGACGCGCTGGCCCAGGTGCACTCGTCCGAGTTGGGGCTCAGCAATGTAAACGGTGACGGTTGTTTGGGAGGGGTTCCCTAAAAGTAGAAGAGGAGCTCCGGGGGTAATAGTTTCCCCTTTATGTGTAGTGACTTCCATGACTACTCCTGATGTGGGGGCGTGGAGAATAAGTTTTGCTATTTGCGCCCGAACCAACTCCAGTTGGGCTTGGGCCACATCTACCTTAGCTTGGGCAAGGGCTATCTCGGAAGGTTGGGCGCCGTCGAGGAGATCGCGTAGGTGGGCTTGGGCAATAGCCAGCTCTGCTTGAGCTATGGAAAGCTCTCCTTCTGCTTTGTGTAATTGAGCTTCCAAAGTGAGTGGGTTATCGATCATCTGTTGCAAATGCTGGAGAGCAATCAGAGAAGCTCGCTCCTCTACTTGTGCTGCTATCCAGGCAGCTTTCCGGGCTTCTGCCATGAAGGAGAGCATCCTCCACTCGGGCGAACCATAATCTTTGCGGTCTCGCTGGTAAAGGGTTCTCTCATAGTCAGCCTTGGCTGCCTCGACGGCTTGTTTGGCAAGTTGGAGCTGGGTTTGGGTCTGAATGAGTCTCGTCTTGAGCTCCTGAGGATTGTTTCTAGCTTCTTGGGCGTTTTCCACTCGCCACTGAGCGGCTTGTACTCGTCCTTTGGCCAGTTGTACTTGGGCCTCCAAAGCTTTTTGGGCTTCCTTTCGCGGTCCTGCCTGGGTGAGATCCAAGTCGGCTCTTGCAGAATTGAGGGCAGCTTGCGCTTGCTCAAGGGCTCCTTCAATATCTTTGTTTTCAAGGATGACGAGTGCTTGGCCAGCAGAAACTTGGTCGCCCTCACGCACAAGAAGGTCTTTTACTTGACCTGGTAGTTCCGATGCTATGCGGATCTCTTCTACTTTGACGACGCCGGAAGCCGTCAAGGGTTCTTCTCCCTCAGAGGAGACGCCAAGCCCCAATAGATAGAATAATCCAAGGATGAGGATCGCGATAAGCAGCTTTTTTCGCATCATTTTGCTCCTCTATGTTCGTTATCGTTCAAAGACTACATCTGCAGGCATGCCAGGTTTGAGATCTCCTTTGGGATTTTTGACAGTGATTTCAACGCGGTAGAATGTCAGAGTGCGTCCTTCTTTTGTAGCAACGTTACGTGGAGTGAATTCGGCTTCATTGGCGATGTAGGTGACCTCTCCCTTGAAGGTACGCCCTGGCCACGCGTCCACTGTGATGTAGGCTTTTTGTCCTACGCGGACACGGCCAAGATCTGGTTCAGGAATATAGACAGTTGCCTTGACTTGTGAAAGATCTGCCAAGATAAAAGCCGAAGCTCCTGGAGCCAATACTTCGCCCTCATGAACCGATTTACCAAGGACAATTCCATCCAAAGGGGCACGGATTTCCAAATCTTTTTCTTGAAGTAAAAGGGCATCCAATGCAGCTTGGGCCTGTTCTACTTTGGCTTCCAGGGCTTGGATCTGTTCTTTTGTTGCCCCCGCTCGATAACCTTCTAACTGGGCTTGAGCGGCTTCCACGGCAGCTTCGGCTTGCTCTAGGGCTGCCCGAGCTTCGTCGATTTGGGCCTCTAGCTCCTGAGGATGAGCGCGGAGTTCCTGAAGGTGGGCAAGCAGCTTTTGTTGTCCTTCGAGAGCTTCTTGGGCGGCATTTACGCTTGCCCATGCTTTCCACCACTCGTAAGGAGCCATTTTGAGCTCAGAAGGGATCCCAGGAGCTGGGAAGGGATACGACCACTCTTCGATCACTTTCTGTAGGTGTTCATAAAGGTTCTTTGATATCTCGGCGGAGTTTTTCATGGCGAGAGCTTGGGCAAGGCGATATTTTTTCGCCTCGAGTTGAGCCTCAGCCACGGCGATCTGAAGATCCAACTCTTGTTGATGCTCTTTAAGGAGCAGGAGATCGTTCAGCGCGCTCTTGGCCGCCTCGCGGGCGGCGAGGGCGCGTTGGAGCTCTGCTTCGGCAATGGCAATTTGCCCTGGTCGGGTGCCTGCTTGAGCATGAGCAAGGGCAGCTTCGGCTACCTTGACTTGAGCGCGGGCCAGGGCAATTTTTTTATCGTAAAATGTGCGATCAAAAGAGAGCAATTTTTGCCCTTTGGAGACGGCTTCCCCTTCTTTGACGAGCACTTGGGCAACTTTGCCCCCTTTGGGTGAAGAAAGGCGTACCTCTGTGGCTTCTATTACCCCTGAGGCACTTGGTTCAGTGGCTTTTTCTTCCTTGAGATGAAAAGGAGAGAGCACATTTTCCAAGGAAGGTTTTTCTTGGCCATAAGCCAAAAGATACCAAGCGGTTAGCCCAAGGAAGAGCAAAGTGAAGACAATGATTTTTCGTTTCATGATAGCCCTTTCTCCAGACTGCGATATTCGCTGACGGAAGAGATAAAGACATCTTCCAGAGAGGGAGGAATCTCCTGGACAGTGCGAACCTTTACTCCCGCATTTTGCAGGGTGGTGTGGATTAAAGGGCAGGCTGAGCTACTCTCTGGCACGACAATGTGAACGAGAGCGCCATAGAGGGTGACCTGCTCGCCGACGAGCTTGCCCTCGTGGATAGCTTGGCGCAGCACTTGCACTGCGCGTTCCGCATTGTCGCAGTCGATCTCGAGGACTCGACCGCGCATCTGTGAAGATTTGAGCTCATCTGGAGATCCTAGAGCGACGATCTGCCCTCGGCTTAGAAAGGCGAGCCGCTGACAGTGTTCTGCTTCATCCATATAGTGCGTAGTCACAAAGACAGTGGTGCCCTTTTCAGCAAAGCGGTAAATCAATCCCCAGAATTCTCGTCTTGAGACGGGATCCATTCCCGCGGTCGGTTCGTCAAGGAAAAGCAATTCAGGCTGATGGACGATCGCGCAACCTAGGGCCAGGCGTTGCCGCCACCCGCCAGAGAGCCCAGCGGTAAGCTCATTTTCCCGGCCTTTGAGCCCGGCCATCTCCAAGATTTCGTCCATTCTCTGGTGGAGTTCTTGACGTTTCAGCCCGTAAACTTGACCGTAGAAGAGGATGTTTTCCTTAGCAGTCAGATCGTTGTAAAGGGTAAAAAGCTGAGACATGTACCCTACTCGTGCGTGAAGGAGCTTTGCCTCTCGCGGCAGTTCATGCCCCAATACTCGAACGAGCCCACTACTTGGTATGAGGAGCCCCAAAAGGACGCGGATGGTGGTGGTCTTGCCGGCTCCGTTGGGCCCCAGGAAGCCAAAGACCTCCCCACGTTTGACGGAAAAGGAGATGTTATCTACCGCCGTAAAATTGCCAAAGCGCTTTGTCAGGTTCTCAACGTAAATTGCTTCGCCGCTCATGGTATTTGGCCTTCTCCTCGCTTGAACCTTTTGATGAGATAGATGAAAGCTTCCTCCATTCCCGGTTCAGCCTGGCGGACGTTTTGGGCTTCGATTCCTCGCGCGTGGAGCGCTTGAAGAATTTGAGGGGTGCGTTGGCCTGCATCGTCTACAAAGATGCGGAGCAAGCGCCCATAAGTCTGTACCTCGAGCACACCAGGAAGGGAGGAGACTATTTCCTCAGCGATGAGATGAGAGGGGAGCAGTTCGATCATTTCCCCAGGGAGAAGACTAGCGATCTCTTTTGGGGACCCCTGGGCAACGAGCTTGCCTTCATGGATCAGGCCCACTGTGTGACAGCGCTCAGCTTCATCCATGTAAGGAGTGCAGACGAAAATGGTCAATCCGCGCTCTATCCGCAGGTTGGTAAGCAAATCCCAGAACTCGCGCCGTGAGACAGGGTCCACCCCTAAAGTTGGTTCATCAAGGAAGACGATGTCTGGTTCATGGACGAGCATGGTTGCAAGGGCGAGCTTTTTGCGCATTCCCCCGGACAAGTGAGCTGCCAGGCGGCTGGGGAATTCCTCCAGACCGGCAAAGTGCAGCAGCTGGGGGATGCGCTCGTCGCACTTGGCCCGGCTTAATCCGTGGGCTCGAGCAAAGAAGCGAATGTTTTCAATGACGGTGAGGTCATTATACAGAGCGAAGCGTTGGGCCATGTAGCCGCTGATGCGGTGAATTTCCTTGGCTTGTTTGGCAGTATCAAAGCCTGCCACTCGAGCCCATCCCTTGTCGGGCACGTATAGGCCATTCAACAGACGCATCATAGTGGTCTTGCCAGCGCCGTCAGGACCGATAAGTCCGTAGGTCTCTCCTCGGCGAACTTGGAGGCTGACGCCGGCAACAGCCTCAATGCGCTTGCGATGCTGGCGACTATAAAACGATTTGTGGATATCGTGCACAACGATCATCTCTTCGGGGGGCATGATGTTTCACTCCAGGCGTTGCTTGAAGGCACTTGCACTTAGGGCAAAGACCACTGCTCCGTAAATGACCAAGGCAATGACTTGATCCCAGAGGAATTGGAGTCCCACTCCTTTGGTAATGATCCCTCTCGAGATCTGTAAAAAGTGGGTGATGGGGATGAGTTCCCCCACAAAACGGACGAATTTGGGGAGCATTTGCCGAGGAAAGATGTAACCGGAAAGAACAAAGCTGGGGAGCAAGCTAAAGGCCACAATGAGCTGAGCCTGTTGCTGTGAGGAGGAAATCGTCGAGACAAGGATGCCCAATCCAAGGGAAGAGACCATAAAGAGGAGGGCAAGCCAAAGGAAAAGCCAGATGTTGCCATTGAAAGGTACGTGGAAAAAGTACACTCCAAGCCCCAAGATGGTGAGCATGTTAACAAAAGTGATAATGACATTGGGAATCATTTTGCCAATCATTAGCTCCATGGGGCGGATAGGTGTAACAAGGAGCTGTTCAATAGTGCCAGCTTCTCGCTCTTTGACGATTGCAAGAGCAGTAAGCGACATGGCTTGGTTCTGGAGAATCATGGCTACGATGGCTGGCACCATAAAGATGGCGCTTTTCATGTTCGGGTTGTAGAGCACCCGAGTTCGCACGTCGAGAGGTTGGAGAAGCGGAGTGTCCGCAGAGGGGAAGGTTTGCTCTAGCTTTTGAGTTAGTAACTTGGCGGAATAATCTTGGGCAACGATGAGAGCTGCCTTGTAAGCAGAGAAAACGGTCATGGTATCTGATCCGTCAATGATGATCAGGGCTTGAGCGTCGCCACGCTCTATGGAAGAGGTAAATTCTGGGGGGATCACCACAGCGACCTGGGCTTGCCCTTCGTCGATAGCGCGGATAGCTTCTTTTTCACTTTCGACGTAGTAGGCAATGTCAAAGAAGGTCGAGTTTTCCAGGGCTTGTAAAAAAGACCAGCTGCGCTGATCGCGGCTGTGGTCGACAACAATTGTTTTAATATGATCCACCTGAACATCAACGGCATATCCCAAGAGAAAGAGCATGAGAATGGGAACGCTGAGCTCTACCATGAGGGTGCGTCGGTCTCGAAAGTTTTGGATGAATTGTTTTTGCATTACGGCCCAGATGCGTCGGAACATGGTGCTGCCTCCTCTATGCCAGTAAGCCATGCAAGAGCAGGTCTGTTACTTGCTCGGCGGTTTTGCGGCGTTCTTCTGGTCCGGAGAATTCAAGGGTTCCCAAAAGAACGGGGAGGGACAATCCAACTCCTGTTGCCACGATCACTCGCGCCGCTATGGCAGGGTCTACTGGACGGAGCTCTCCAGAATCGATAAGTTGCCTTAACCTGGTCTCGGCGCGTTTGAGAAGTTCTCTGCCTCCGACGATGATCCACTCTTCGAGAATCTCCTCATTGCGCCAGGCTTCGCTTGCCAGTACACTGAGCATCTCTTGGTTCTCCTCTACAAAAGAAAAGAGGAACTCTAAGCCCCCAACAAAGCGTTGCTTGATTTGTTCGGCATTGTCCAGATCAAGCGTTTCAAAGAGCCCCGGGGCAACAGTTTTAATGATGCTCATCAGAAGGTCATGTTTACTAGCAAAATAATTGTAGATGGTGCCTTCGGAGATTTGAGCTTCTGCGGCGATTTCCTTTGTAGTTGCTCTGTCGTATCCTTTGCGGCTGAAAACACGAGCTGCGGCAGCGAGAATTTGCTTGCGCCGTTCTTCTGCTTGCTTCTGCCTGCGGGCTAGGCTTTCAAGCATCTTTGCCACCTTTCTTGACTGAATAAATGAGCGCTCACTCAGTAAGTGGGTGCTCGCTATTATAGCAAAATCTAACACGTTGTCAAGGGTCAAAGACTTGACGGGCTGTGGCGGTCAGGGTAGGATAGCGCTAGTATCAAGGTTGAATGAGTATGGAGGGATTATGGACGAAAAAGAACCTTTGGGGCTTGCTATCCTTGGAGCCGGCACCATAGGCACCATCCATAGTCTTTGTGTGGCAGATGTACCGGGGGTGCAAGTACGTGCTGTTTGGAGCCGTACCTTCTCAAGGGCCCAAGAGCTAGCAGCTCGGGTAGGGGGGCAAGCCTATGAGTCCTTGGAGGAAGCCTTGGCAGCACCCGATGTTGATGTGGCGGTCATCTGCACTCCAACTTTCCTTCATGAGCCCCATACTCTAGCCGCGATAAATGCAGGCAAACATGTCATCTGTGAGAAGCCTCTCGCGCGAGATCTAAAGTCAGCGGAGACGATCATCGAGGCGTCTCAGAAAGCAGGGGTGCAGTTGCATGTTGCTCATGTAGTGCGCTTTTTCCCCGAATTTCGTCGGCTTCATGATCTTGTTCAAGAAGGGGTGGTGGGGCAACCTGCTTTGGTTCGGATGGCTCGGGTGGCCCCTTTCCCGCGAGGTAGCGGGGGATGGCACAACCAGCTCGAGTTGAGCGGTGGTGTTGTTCTGGACATGGGGATTCACGATTTGGATTGGCTTCTTTGGACTTTGGGCCCAGCGGAGCGAGTTTATGCCAGGGGCTTGTATTCCTCACCAGAGCGACCAAGCTATTTGGACTATGGATTGATAACAGCGCGTTTTGCCAACGGGGCCATGGCTCACGTTGAGGCCTCATGGGCCGAGGTGGGAGATTTCCGCGTCTTCGGAGAGGTCTCGGGGGATAAGGGGCTGTTGACGTACGACAGCCTGAACTCTACGGCTCTCTCGGTTGAGTTACGTCAGCCACCGGAGGCGCCGGGGGTTCAGGTTCCCACAAGCTACACTACCAAGAGCCCTTATGCTCTTCAGATGGAGCACTTTGCTGCCTGCATTCGCGGGGAAGAGGATCCCCTCATTACCCCCGAAGAGGCTTTCCAGGCGTTGCGCCTGGCCCTAGCAGCCTTGGAAGCGATGGAAAGCAATCAGCCCGTGGCTTTATAAGGAGGATAGAAATGCGCGTTGGAGTGTGGAGCTTTGCTCATTTGCATGCATACGGATATGTACGTGCATTGCGTGCGCTGCGTGTGCGTGGGGGTATAGATTGGCTAGGAATAACTGATGAGGATCCAGAGCGAGGGGCGCGAGTAGCGCGAGAGTTGGATCTTCCCTTTGTAGAGGATCCTGCAAATTTGCTTGATCGAGTAGATGCGGTGGTGATCACTTCGGCCAATGCCGATCATCATGATATGGCTTTACAAGCGGCGCGTGCTGGAGTGCATGCTCTCGTAGAGAAGCCCATTGCCACGACAGTTGCAGATGCCCAAGAGATGATCGATGCTTTTGACCGCGCAGGGCTTATCCTGGGAACAGCTTTTCCTTGCCCCTTTAGCCCCGCCTTTGAAGAATTGAGGCAGCTTGTGCGCTCGGGCGAGCTAGGTAGGGTGCTGGCTTTGCGCACAACCAATCGTGGCTCGATGCCTGGAGGATTCTTCATTCAATTGGAACGTTCGGGAGGAGGGGCAGTTATCGATCACACCGTGCACGTGGCTGATCTGTTGCGGCGTTTGACAGGGGCAGAGTATGTGCGCGTTTATGCGGAGATAGGCCATGGGTTGTTCCATCAAGAATGGGATGATAGCGGCTTTTTGACGATGGATTTGAGCAATGGTAGCTTTGCCACGTTGGATTGTAGTTGGAGCCGTCCCAAAAGCTTTCCTACCTGGGGGGATGTGACACTGCGAGTGATCGGCGAAAAGGGAAATGCATATGCGGATCTCTTTGGGCAGCACATTCACTATTACCCTGCCAAGCCCGAGCCTCCTTCCTGGCAGCCGTGGGGGTCAAACCTTGATGAGCTGATGATTGAAGACTTTCTTCAGGCGGTCCGCGAAAAGCGCCCCCCGCGCAGCACGGGGATAGATGGATTGCGGGCTTTGGAAGTGGCGCTCGCTGCCTATGCCTCGGCCCGCCAGAGCAGGGCGGTGGAGATTGCAGAGCTTTACTAAAAAGCGGGTTTTCGTCTTACAAAAGCGGCTGAGTGGTCTCTCAGCCGCTCTTTTCTATGAGGTTTTTATGTATAGGGGCTGGTAAGGCCTGATCGGCCAAAACAATAAGATGGTTCCTAGCCCGTGACATTCCCACATAGGCCACAGTTTCAGGGTTAGGATAGGCGGTGGCATCTAACTCGACGAGGATGACAATGGGGCTTTCTAGGCCTTTAAAAGATTGTACGCTTGACCAAAAGATTTCATTAGGGGCGGGGGGCCATTTTTCGGTGAGTGTATAGTTTCCAAAGCGCTGTCCAGGCTGGATAATGCCTCTCTTGTGGGCTGAGAGAACAACCAGGTCCGTGTTGGAGAGTTTTTCTTCTTGTAGCAAACGGTGGAGGGAATTTCGAAGATGGTGCTTGAGCTCCTGAGGATTACTATAGAAACGAACCTCTGGCGGGCGCCCTTCTGGCCCAATGGCTCGAGGTAGTGTGGATGAGCGATAGAAGCGAATCACTGCGCGGTGGATCTGGCGGGTGTTTCGGCAATTTCTCGAGAGAAAATAGGAGGGCATCTCCCAAGGCAATTCAAACGTGGGCTGAAAGAGATTTTGGTTGTCATCCTTGAAAATGTAGATGATACCTCGATCAGGGTCTTTGAGGAGAGTGGAAAGCGCAAGCAACCACACTTCGGAAAAGTCCTGACCTTCATCGACGATCAGCGCGTCATAACGGGGTCCTATGATGTCCACGGCCTTGACGAGAAACTCTGGAAAGACTTCGGCAAAGAGGAAATCTTCGTCTACTTGGGCAGCCCGATGAGCGAGTTCTTCTTGGAGTTTGGCTTCTTGTACCCAGGCGGGCACTAATCGATGAAAGTTCTGGATTTCCACTCCGGGGATCTGCACCTGTTCTCTTAGTCTCTCGGCTAGTGAGCGGTTGAAGCAAGTGAGAAGAACCTGGAATCCTTCTGAGGCTAGCCGTCGTGCCCGTTCGAGGGCGAGCATAGTCTTCCCAGAGCCGGCACAACCGACAATGAGAGCACGACGTTGGCCTTGGAGAAAGTCAAGGAGTGAAAACTGCTCTTCTGTGAGCCGAAAGATCTCTTCTTCTTCGCGTTTCAAGATGTTTTTGAGCAAAGGACGTAATTCCCAAGAGGGACTGAGAAGGTGGCGGATGGTTTCTAGAGCAGTTGAAGGGAGTTCTTTCAAAGAGTCCTGAGATTGCCAATAGGCAAAGGCCTGGCAAACCCATTTGTAAAGGTCTTGTATCGCCAGAGCATCAAGGACTAATTCTTTTGGCAAGGCGGGTAAAAGATCGTGGTCCACTTGGACGTCTGGAAAAGCCACTGCGTGCCCTAGTGTGATCCAAGGAACGTTCCAGGAGGGGAGGCCCTTGAGCTTTTCCAGAAAGCGGAATTTGTTCTCCTGAGCTTGGAGGACGGGGTCTTTGATAGGGATGTCATTGCTGAACCATTGGCCTAGCTCGCCATCGTAGCGAATAGCGCCCCCTTTAACCTCCAAGATGAGAGCGCCATAGGAAGGATGTACAATGATAAAGTCCGCCTCGCCGTCCCGGGATGTCCGGGAAAGCCAGTGCACAGAATGAAAAACAAGGAAGCTGTCGGGTAATTGCTCCTTAAAGGCTTGGTAAAGGCGCTGTTCTGCTTTGCTCTGAGTGTGAGGACTGATTCTCTTTGGAAACATTTGGGCCATCGCGTGGATGCTCCCAGGTTAGTTATCCTTGCTTGGGTTAAGGCTGATAGGTATAATCGAGCCACTTGGCAATGTGATTTTAGTATAGAGGCCCATGCTAGATGTGTAAAGGGTTTTAAGGGTGTCTAAAAAAGAATTGTGACAAGGCCTGGAATGAGGACTGGATAGGGAGGCGGCAGTGAGTGAAGGACCGAGTTATCGGCTAGATGGACAAGTGGGCATTGTTACTGGGGCGGCCAATGGTATAGGGAAAGAGCTTGCCATCGGATTAGCCCAGGCGGGAGCGGATATTGTTATCGGGGATTTGCCTGCACAGCGGGAGCAGGCCGAGGATACGGCGCGCCAGGTGCGCTGTGCAGGTCGGCAGGCTTTGGTCTTGGACCTTGATGTGACGGATTTGGCTTCTATTGAGGCGGTGGTTTCCAAGGCTGTGGCCGAGTTTGGCAAGCTTGATTTTATTGTCAATAACGCAGGGATTAATATTCGTAAGCCCGTCTTGGATTACACAGAGGAAGAATGGGAAAAGCTCATTGCGGTGAATCTAAAAGGGGTCTTTTTCTGCTCTCAAATAGCAGCCAGGCAGATGGTAAAGCAGCGTAGAGGCAAGATCGTCAACATTGCTTCTCAGCTTGCCGTTGTGGGGATGAAGGACCGTTCGATTTATGCTATTACCAAGGCGGGTGTGGCTCATATGGCCAAGGTCTTTGCTCTTGAGCTAGGGCCCTATGGGATTACGGTGAATGCTGTGGGGCCCACTTTTGTTTCCACTCCATTGACGACGAGCATGTTCCAGGATCCTCGTTTTATTGAGGAAAACCTGCCCAAGATACCTCTCGGTCGTTTTGGCACTCCTCGTGATGTTTTGGGAGCGGTGCGTTTCCTCCTTTCTCCGGCGGCTGATCTGATCACCGGACATCTTTTGCTAGTTGATGGTGGATATACAGTAATGTAGGGGGTTCTTCGTGGAACAGTATGAGCATATCCCTTTGGATAGGGCACGTCCAGATGCACAACGTTTTATCAATGTGGTTCTAGGTAAAGAGAAAAGTGAGCGACCACCTTTAGTTGAGTATTTGGTGGATGACGTGATATTAAAGCCCGTTATAACTCATCTGCTTGGCCGCCAATGGGTGGACCGCGATCCCCAAAACCGTGAGGCAATGGAGAAATATTTGGATAACTTTATCGCCTTTTGGCGGGCTATGGGTTACGATTTCGTGCGATATGAAGAGTCGCTTCCATTCCGAGAGGGAGAACTTGTGGGACAGGATCCAACAGGGTTGGATGGTACTCGCCATTGGCGGGACCTTCACAAAGGGGCTATTACCAATTGGGAGGATTTTGAGCAGTACCCCTGGCCTTCTGTCTCTGCGGAGACTTTTGCCAATTATGAGTATCTTGCCACGCATCTTCCTGATGGTATGGGGCTGATGGTTTGCCATGCTGGAGGAATCTTTGAACATCTTTCGGGGATCCTTTCTTATGAGGGGCTTTGTTATGCTCTCTATGACCAGCCGGATCTAGTTGAGGCTGTCGCCCAGCGACTGGGAGAGTTGATGTGGGATGTTTATCGGCAGCTTGTTGAGCTTGATAACGTAATAGCCATTTTCCCTGGTGACGATATGGGGTTCCGTTCGGCCACGTTGGTGCCTCCAGATGTGCTGCGGCGATATACCCTGCCTTGGCACCGGAGATATGCCCAGCTAGCTCATGAGCATGGTCTCCCTTATTTTTTGCACTCTTGTGGAAACATTGAGGCAGTGATGGATGATCTGATAGAGGATGTGGGCATCGATGCCAAGCACTCCTTTGAGAATGCTATCATTCCGATTGAGGAATTTCAGGCGCGGTATGGGGATCGGATAGGTGTTCTTGGAGGTATAGATGTGGATATCTTGGGGCGCCGAGATCCCGAGACTGTGCGTGCTGAGGTGCGGCGGCTTATAGAGGTTTGTCACCCCCGGGGCCGCTTTGCTATTGGGTCAGGTAATTCAATTCCTAGTTACATTCCCGTAGAAAACTATTTGGCTATGGTAGATGAGGCGCAGCGTTAATGAGCTCAGGAGGAGAAACACTGTTATGAAAGGGGTTGTGCTTGCTGGTGGCTTGGGTACGCGTCTTTACCCTCTTACTCATGCGACAAATAAACACCTTTTGCCGGTGTACGATAAGCCAATGATCTTTTATCCGATCGCTACGCTTGTGCAGGCGGGTATCACGGAGATTATGGTAGTCACTGGAGGACCTTATGCAGGAGATTTCATCCGTGTTCTCAAAAATGGTAAGGAGCTGGGAGTAACACATTTGGAGTATGCCTATCAGGAACACGAGGGGGGCATTGCGGACGCACTGAGCCTCTGTGAGGATTTCGCCGATGGTGGCAATATCGCTGTGATTCTTGGTGACAACACGACAGACGCGGACATCTCTGAGGCCGTGGCGAGCTTCCAAAAGGGAGCCATGGTGTTTCTGCGTCGCGTTCCAGATCCAGAGCGTTTCGGAGTACCTGTTTTTGACCCCCAAGATCCCAGCAAGATCATTGCCATTGAAGAGAAACCCTCTCAGCCCAAGAGTCGCTATGCAGTGACAGGTCTTTACCTTTACGATGCTCGCGTATTTGACTTTATCCGGCAGATCACTCCCTCAGAGCGGGGCGAGCTCGAGATCACGGACATAAACAATAAATATATCCAGCTGGGGGAGTTGCAATGGCGAGAGCTTGAGGGTTTTTGGTCTGATGCAGGCACTTTTGATAGTCTTTTTCGGACGAACGCTTATTGGGCTCAAAAGATTACGGGAAGGTCTTGTGAGGAGTTCCTCCAGGATTTCTAAGGAGGTGC
The DNA here is from genome assembly GCA_021162655.1 of Anaerolineae bacterium. Lineage (GTDB taxonomy): Bacteria > Chloroflexota > Anaerolineae > UBA1429 > UBA1429 > JAGGYI01. The sequence continues at coordinate 8,786 of JAGGYI010000115.1, read as the reverse complement.
TGTGATGCGAGGTGGGAGGTTCTTTCGAGGATTTCGTCCGAGGCCGGTACGACCTTGGCTCCCAAGGCGTCTCCTTCGGAGGCCCCTTTGGGGGTGCTGTCTTTTTCGAGGGTTGACCCTGTTTATCCTTTTGGGAGGGATGCTGGCTCTGATCGTTTCGTTGCTGCGTTTTGTCTTTTGATCTTTGGCTGAGAAATACATTTAGAGGCCTGACGTTTCGTTATGTTCATGGATGGCTTGCCTTTCGGAAGCGAGAGGATTATAATAGGATTAGATTTGCTCTGGTGCGAGTCCGAGTGATACTTTGGGGGTCGGTTTGCTAGAGAAGTCCTCTCTAGCAGAGGATCGCTCTTTACAAAGGAGGCGCCGAGATGGAAGAGGAACTGCGTAAGGTCAAGAATTGGGCGAGCCACGGTACGCTGCGGCAATTTTACACCGAGGTATCGGCCAAGGTCTCTGGTCAAGGGTATGAAGTGGAATTGGAGGGGGATACCCTGACGTGCTATCGCGTTCGCAAGGTGGGCGGCTTTTTGGGCATCGGGGCAAAGCGCGTGAGGGAACCGGTTCTTAAAGTGATTCGCAAGGAAGAGGAGATCATTATCCCTGAGGATTCAGCTGACGAGGAATTTGTTCATTTCCTGGCGAGCAGCCTAAAGCAGCACTAAACAAGGAGCTTTTTCATTTCGCCTCGTGCATCCTTTGTGCGAGGCGATTTTTTTTAATTCTTTTATCGGTGCCGCTATCTAAAACTTGACGGGTATTGCTGGAGAGGTATGCTTGTCCTGTTTTCGAATGATGGGGTTTATCTTTAGTCATTTCAGGAGGGGGAGGAGAATGTCAGAAGAACAGAACGCGCGCCGGCAATTGTTCTTTGAATTGCATCGGAGAGCTTTGGATCCCTGCTTTGATGAGGAGGGGCACTGGATCGGCAAAGACAGACCGCCAGCATTGAGAGAGCGATTGATTCACGCGGTTCCTTTTCTCCTTGGCGACGGAGCTCAACGCGCCAAAGGGAACCGAATCATTCTCGCCTCTATGCCGAGGATTTGCGAGTTTGCTCCTATGGCGGCTTTACAACTCCTTTTGCATTATCGCGGCTTTTTGGATGAGAAAACGATCGATTTTCTTGTTGATTATGTTGCTTCCCAGGCAGATCATTTCGTCGATCACATCCATTCTTTTTGGGGGATGAATTACAACCAGGTGAGCATGGGAACTTTTACTATGCTTGCTGGGGGGGAATTATTGGGTAGGGAGGACTTGATTGAAGAGGGGCTGGCTAACCTTTGGCAACTTCGCGAAGAGTTAATCCGGAATGGTTTCTCCTCCGAGTTTGTCAGCAGTACGTATACACCTATCGCTATCGCTAGTTTCCAAGAGATGGTGAATTTACTGCAGACCCCTCAGGCTGTGGAGTTGGCCAGACAGGCCCTCAGGCGTATGTGGCTAGAGGTGGCCTGTTTTTGGCATCAGCCCTCCTGTGGTTTCGGGGGGCCACAGTCGCGGGCTTACATGCCTGATTCTACTGGGTTACCGCGAGGCATTCACCTTCTCCTATATATGGTTTTTGGGGAGCGCATCGCTTTGTCTCCCTTGAGTTACTATGAAGATGCTCCGGGGCCAGGATATCTTGATGCCCCTTCTTTTCGTCAATATCATGTTATTTTTTATGCGATTCCGGACTACCAGCATCCCGGGGAAGAAATTGAGGATCTTCTTTTTGAGAAGAAATATCCCTATAGGGTGAGGGGAAGCGTTGAATTGGCGGAGGAGGCTGTCTTTACAAGCCAGTTGGCTTCGAATGGCCAGCTGACGAAAAAGAGACTGACATCTTGGAACTGGCCTTGCCAGCAAGCTTTGCTTCGGGCTTATATGACGGAGGATTATGCTCTTGGAACCTCTACTGGGTGGTGGCTTGATGGAGGGCACAGTGAGCTCTTTTTCTATTCTGCCCGCCGCAACATGCAGGTTCGTTCCCCAGAGGATAAAGTGACCCTTTTCGCTCGTTACCTTTTGAATGATAACACAATAGGGGGAGAAAATATTTATCCTTTTGTGGGGCGCCAAAGTACAGGACATTGCACCTATCAAGAGGGGACTGTTTTTACCGCTCAGATGGACAATCTGGCCATCTATGCGTGCCAGCCCAAGCGGTTCGAGCGTCATGCCATCCATCAGTTACGCTTAGCCTTGGCTATCCCTGCAGAGACCTCAGGCCTGCCGGACGAGGTTTGGTACGGCCAGCACAAAATGAAAGGATTTCAAGGGGCCTTTACGGAGGTGAAGACGATTTATCTTCGTTTCGGCCGTAGCTTTGTTGCTCTGTGGCCCTTGCTCGGTCGGGTTTTTCAGACCCCTTATTTGGTGCGGTTGGGAATGGAGAATGGCTTCGCTGTGATCTCTTTTTACAACTATCAGGGCCCTCCGCGGGATTTCAGCGAGATGGAGATTGTCGAGGCATTTAATGGATTTGTCGCCCAAGCTGGCTCTGTAGCGGAGGGAAGCTTTGAGAGCTTTCGCCAGAGGGCCCTTACAGGGCGCGTTATCGATCAGTACTATCTCTATATTCGGCGGATTCGCTATATTGAACCAGAGTTGCAATTGAGCTTGGAATACAGTCCGCACAGTTTGCGTTATAAACATGTAGCAATCAATGGACGCAACGAGTCTCGGGAGCGCTTTTTCTGTTCCCAAATAGATGAGACAAGGTTTCCTTGGTTCGATAAAGCCTTGGAGGTTCCTGATCCTTCTTATGGAGATTGGTTTGAGAGAATAGGGAGACGAAAAGCAACAGGAATTGCCGAGTAGTGTAGGTTTGCCCGTGCTTGTTCATTGTGCCATAATAGACTGACTTTGTGAGGAGCAGGAGGATATGAATTCGAAGGAGAGAGCCCGTACAGCAATGTTGCGAGGCATTCCGGATAAGGTGCCTCTGGGGGATTTCGCCATTGATTATGACACTGTGGAACGTATCCTCGGGCATGAGACGTATGTTCGGGCCAAGGCAAAATGTCAGATTGCCTATTGGGAAGGTAGGCGTGATGAGGTTGTGCAGAGTTTGGTTGAGGACACTATCGCGCTTTATAGGAAACTCGACATTTACGACATCATTAATCTTTGCGCAATGACTCTGGGATTGGTCCCTCCGAAAGGATATCGGCCGGAGGCGCCTCGGAGGATTGATGAGGTAACCTGGGAATATTCGGATGGACGGATATTAAAATACTCTGAGATCACGGCCGATATCACTTTGGTATATGACCCACAACAGTGGACCAGGGAGATTCGTGCTGAGGACTTTCCCTTAGAGTTCGAGTATGAAGAGCCAGATCCTTCGGTTTTCGAGCTAGTTGATGCTGTGGTCGCCGAGTTCGGGGACGAGCGTTTTATCCTAGGCCCTTTTCCTCTGGCCTCCGAGTGGGTGCAGCCAGGAGGCATGGAGCGTTCCCTGGTGTTGATGGCCGAAGAGCCTGAGTTGATGGAGCGGGCTGTGCGTTCTTCGTTGGCGCGCGCTGCTGTGGAGCAGGCCCATTGGGTGAACCGGGGGTATGACGGAGTGATGGATGGCACAGATTGGGCTTTCCGCTCAGGAACGTTCATGTCTCCAGCGATGTGGCGGCGTTTTTGCTACCCTGCGCTTGAGGCGAATGTCAAAGCGGCTCACCGAGCTGGCCTAATCTTTGTCCAGCATGCTTGCGGCAACAATTGGGGTATTTTAGATGCTTTTATGGAAGCGGGGGTGGATTGTTACCAATCTATTCAGCCTACAGCACAGATGGATCTGGAGCGGGTTAGAGAGGCAACTTTTGGGAAGATGGCCCTTTGGGGCGGGGTTTGGGTAGAGCACCTTGTTTCTGGTACTCCTGAGGAGGTCCGGCAGGATGTACGCCGCGCTTTAGAAATAGCCAAGCGTGGGGGAGGATTCATTCTTGGCTCGTCCCATAGCATTGCGGTGGGGACCTCTTACGATAACTTTATGGCGATGCTTGACGAGTTCGATAAACTACGCGGTTAAAAAGTTCAAAGGTGGAGAATGATGGCAAAGGTGTCAAATATCTTGCTTATTCTCACAGATCAGCAGCGTCGAGATACCCTTGGATGCTACGGTAATCCTGTATGCCGTACCCCTCATCTTGATTCCATTGCGGCAGAAGGGGTGCGTTTCGATTGGGCTTTTACTAATACGGCGATTTGTACAGCTGTACGGGCGACATTGCTTACAGGGATGGAACCACACAAGCATGGGATGCTTGCCAATTTCGAACGCAATGTGGGTTATCCCTGGGAGCTGCCTGAAGGGTTGGTTCTTTTTAACCACTATCTTGCTCAGGCCGGTTACCGCTGTGGTGTTGTGGGTAAATGGCATGTAGGGGTCACCCGTGGGCCCGAGTATTACGGATTTGAGGGCATTCACTTTCCTGGTTGGGATGCCCCGAAAGATCATCCTGCCTATCGAGCTTATTTGGAAGAGCATCACTTGCCGGAATGGTCTGTGCGAGGAGAAATTCGTGGAATCTTCCCCAATGGAGAACCCTCGTTGCCTTTAGCCGGCATCTATGAGGGGCCTGTAGAAGGAACTTATCCTTACTTTCTGGCTGAACTGACTATTCAGCGCCTCAGAGAATACGCAGAGGACTATCATAAAAATGGGCGACCTTTCTTTCTAAGGACAGATTTCTTTGGTCCCCATCTTCCCTACTTTATTCCTCGCGAATATGCCGAGATGTATGACCCCTCGTTAGTCAAGCCATCGCCCTCGATGGAGGAGACTTTTGAGGGTAAACCTCGTGTACACAAATGGTACTCCTTGCATTGGGCCTTTGACACGTATCCCTGGGAGGTCTGGCAGAGAATCGTTGCGATGTATTGGGGCTATGTTACCCTCATAGATGAACAGATAGGGCGTATCCTGCAAGCGTTGGATGAGTTGGGCCTTGCAGAGGATACAGCACTCTTTTTCTCAGCAGACCATGCTGGTTTTGTGGGGAATCACCGTCTGAGTGATAAAGGCCCAATGATGTATGATGATATCTATCGCATCCCCATGTTGGCGCGTTGGCCGGGGCATACCCCTTCGGGCCTCGTTTGTGATCAATTTGTCACCCTAATGGATCTTATGCCTACCTTTTTGGACATTGCTGGGGTGCCTATCCCCAAGCATGTCGATGGGCGCAGTTTGGTGCCACTATTGGAGGGCCAAGTTCCCGAGGATTGGCCTCAAGAGGTTTTTATGCAGTTCCATGGACACCATTTCCCCTATCCTCAGCGGGGGATTCGCACACGCTCGTACAAGTTGGTGGTGAATCCTCCTGATGTGAATGAGCTTTATGATCTCTCCAAAGACCCTTATGAGCTTCACAATTGTATTGATGAGCCTGCTTACAGTGAGGTTCGTGATACCTTGATGGGGCGCCTTTTTGCTCATTTGAGTGAGAAGGGGGACAACTTTCGCCATTGGATGGCTACAATGTTTCGAGTTCGCAAAGGGGGCTGAGATGGCGGATTACAAGTTGGTTTTCGTGGGTGCTTCGGGGCACGTTGGCGAAGTTTTGAATGAGCTTGCTCATTTTCCCCAAGTCCATTTTGTGGGGTATGCACCTTCTTTCCCTGGAGAGGATGTTTCTACTTTTGCCCGTTTCGGTGCCAAGCCTTACGAGGATTGGCGCGAGATGTTGACCAGTGAGGAACCGGATATCGTAGCGATCTGTGCACGTTATGACCTGAACAATGTAGTGGGTATTGAGGCGGCACGACGGGGGTGTCATATCATTTCTGACAAGCCCGCTGCTCAGACGATAGAAGGCTTGAACGAGCTGCGTCAGCTCGTGAAGGAGAAGGGTCTTCTTTACGCTAGCATGTTGGTCATGCGCTATTGGCCTACCTTTTATACAGCGCGGCAGCTTGTTCAGGAGGGTGTTATAGGGGAGCCGTATCTTATCAGTGCGCAAAAGTCCTATCGCTGGGGAGTGCGGCCGGAGTGGTATGCTGATCGAGCAAAATATGGTAGCACAATGACTTGGGTAGGGATACATGCTTTTGATTTTGCACGCTGGGTTGCTGGAGTAGATTATGCTGAGGTGTTTGCCTATCATGCGAACCTTGTTCATAAGGAGCGGCCTGGTTGTCAGGACGTGGCTACAGTGATTGCACGACTTGCGAATGGGGGAAGCGCCATCTTTAATTTGGACTATTTGCGTCCCGAGGCGGCTCCTACCCATGGAGATGACCGGTTGCGAATAGCAGGGTCTCGTGGAGTGCTCGAAGTGTGCGACCATGGGACGCGACTACATGTTATTACAGCTGAAAAAGATGTACCCTCCTGGCCTCTTCAAGATCCTGGACGTTCCCTCTTTGGTGACTTGGTCGCTGCTTTGGAGGGAAAAGGTGAGCTGCTTGTGCCTGCCGAGGAAGCCTTTGAGGTTACTTCCTTTGCGATCGAAGCGGCCGAAGCGGCAGATACTGGACGGGTCATTCGTCTTCTGTAGGGAGCCATCATGCAGAACATCCGCTCCGATTCATTACATCCTGCTTCCTGGGAGCAAAGGCTGATTGCTAGGGCTGTGGAAGCCTTTCGGGGAGTCGTCTACCAGGAGAGTCGTTTTCTCGATACGGGGAGTTTGGGATGGGCATATGCTCATTGTCGAGAGATCACTAGATCGCACAGTCGTACTTTTTATCTAGCTTCATTGCTTTTACCCCCAGCCAAGCGTCAGGCTATCCAAGCGCTTTGTGCTTTTTGCAGGACCTGCGATGATTCGGTGGATTGCCCTCAAAAAGACCCCGGGATCAGCTTGAAAATTGGCGGAAAATAGTACGCTCTTTTAGCCCGCCGCACGGTGATCCCGTTGCTCTTGCTTGGGTTGATACAATGCTGCGATATCGCATCCCAGTGGGATATGCCGAGCAGCTCATCGATGGAGTAGCTCAGGATTTGAGGATTTCTTCTTATCGAACCTTCGAGGAGTTAGCGGCTTATTGTTATGGAGTAGCCTCGACGGTAGGCTTGATGCCTATGCATATCATCGGCTTTTCGGGAGAAGAGGCTATTCCTTATGCGGTGAAGCTGGGAGTGGCCTTGCAACTGACTAATATACTTCGAGATGTGGGCGAAGACTGGCGAATGGGAAGGCTCTACCTTCCTCGAGAGGAATTGGCTGCTTATGGCCTATGCGAGCGGGATGTTGCAGAGGGAAGGGCAGATCAGCGATGGCGGCGTTTCATGCGTTTTCAGATTGCGCGTAATCGGCAGCTTTACCGAGAGGCGTGGCCAGGGATCGCTTTTCTACACCCTGAAGAACGCTTTGCTATCGCTGCTGCAGCCAAACTTTATATGGCTATCCTTGATGACATTGAAGCCCATGGAGGGGATGTTTTTCACCGTCGGGCACACCTAAGCGCTTGGGGCAAGTTTCGGCGCCTTCCGGGGATTTGGTGGCAAGTGAAACGGATGCACTCTGGGGGCAGCTAAGCAAACTGGGAGTGAAAGGACATGCGAGTAGCGATTATTGGAGGAGGAATAACCGGGATGAGTGCAGCGGATGCCCTCTCAGAGAAGGGTATCGCTTGCACTATCTTTGAGCGGGAGGCCTCCTTGGGAGGGCTTGCAGGCTCTTTTAGGGTGGGGGGAGTTTATCTGGAAAAGTTTTATCACCATCTTTTTACCAGCGACCTCGCTATGGCTCAGTTGATTGATCGACTGGGCTTGGGAGAAAAGCTTGAGTGGTTGCCGACAACGAATAGCTATTTCGTCAACAGAATTTACCGTTTGAGTACCCCTCTCGATCTTCTCAAGTTCTCTTATATTAGCCTATTCGATCGCTTCCGTTTGGGCTTGCTTTATATTCGCACAATGTTCGTCAAGGACTGGCGGCCACTGGAGAGTATCACCGCTCGTGATTGGTTAGTGCAGATGGCCGGGGAGCGAGTTTATCAGGCCGTTTGGGAGCCTTTGTTGAGATCCAAATTTGGGCGCTATGCGGACCAGGTTGCGGCGGTATGGATCTGGAATAAGCTCAAGTTAAGAGGGAGCTCTAGAGGAGGTAAGCAGGAAGAGCGTCTGGGGTATCTCCGGGGAGGTTTTGGCCAGGCTTTGGATGCTTGGGAGGCTCTATTGCGTAAGCGTGGCGTGGAGATTCGCCTTAATTCGCCCGTGGAAAGAATCGTCATCGAGGGGGGACGTGTTTCTGGAGTGGTTGTGCAAGGGGATTTTATTCCCTATGACCGGGTTTTTGTGACGACAGCCCCCGAGATATTTTCTTCCTTGACCCCTGATCTTCCTGGAGAATATCGAGAACAGCTGGCCAAAATCAAGTACCTGGGGAATGTTTGTTTAGTGATGCAACTCACTCGTAGTTTATCTGATACTTATTGGTTGAATATTGGGGATCCCTCTATTCCATTTACAGGGGTGATTGAGCATACTAACATGCAACGCCCTGAGATCTATGGCGGGGCACACTTGGCTTATATCTCCCGCTATTTGGACCCTCGAGAGCCTTTTTTCAACCTTTCGGCGGAAGAGCTTCTGGAGGCATATTTGCCGCATTTGCAAAGGATCTTTCAGGGGTTTCAAAAAGGTTGGGTCAAACGTGTCTGGGCTTGGCGCGATCCATATGCCCAGCCGCTGATCAGTTTGCACTATTCACAACTCAGACCGCCTTTCCAGACGCCTATTCGAGGTCTTTGGCTTTGCTGTATGGCTCAGGTGTATCCGGAAGATCGAGGGATGAACTATGCACTCATTTATGGGCGGAGAGCCGTTGATGAAATGCTTGCAACGGCCTAGT
>JAGGYI010000068.1 GCA_021162655.1 Anaerolineae bacterium | reverse complement strand
CCACTGTCTAATAGCTTGCTTGATATTGGGGGCGGGCATAATAGCAGCGCAATCGTTCCGTCCCAGTACCCCCAACCCTAGCCCTTTCACAGAACAGTTCCAGCTCAACGTCTTTTATATCGATACCGCTGGCTGGTATCGGATCACTCCCGAAGAAACTGCCCTGCTCAGCTACTATGACCTCCGAACGTCCAGCCTATCTTCTTTACCCTTGCAAATCGGCCCATGGCAAGGCAAAGAACTCTCCTCCACTCCTGAGATCGAACGCTGGTTCCGCCACCCAGAGCTGGTCATTCGTCGCCGATACACCTCTGGTAAAGAAACAATCTGGCTAACCATCATTGGATCTTGCGGGGCAAAAAGCTTTCACCTTTTTGAGCACACCCCCCACAGCTGCTATCCCAGCGCGGGATGGACCACTATCCAAGACGACAGTTTGCGGATCCCTCTTCAAAAGGGGAGCCTCCCTGTACGCCGAGGGATCTTTGCTCGAGAGGAGGAACGCTTCCTCGTCTATTATTGGTATCAATGGGATACACCCTCCCGTGATCCCGAGCAGGGGATTACCTCTTGGCGGCTGGCCACCGAATGCCAAAACCTCTCCTCAGCAGAAACCCGCTTGAAGAGCTTTATTCAGCTTTTTTACAAAGAAGCTATTCCCTGGCATCGCTTCTAGACAAAGCGAGGGGCCACCGCTTTGTAGCAATGGCCCCTGAGGAGGGTGAAGAAAGCCAAGGATCCTATTTTTCCGCAGAGGTAGATACGAGAGGAGGCTTCCATAGCGCCATCAACACGGCGGCAATAAAGGCCAACGCGGCTCCAAAGAAAAAGGGTGCCGGGGCTCCAAAACCTTTCCACTTGCCCACACCCTGCCAGAGCAAGCCGGCAATCAGCGAAGCAGGAAAGTCCAATAGCCCCAGGACAGTGTTATAAGTTCCATAAGCCGTGCCACGAAGCTCAGCCGGGACGATATCCGCCACCAGAGCCTTGATCGTTCCATAGGCCATCCCATAGTAAACCCCATAAAGGGCATAGAATAACCAGACTTGCCAACCCGTTTTGGCCAGGGCAAAGCCTAGATAAATGGCGGCATAGACTAGCCATCCCCCGATAATCACTTTGCGTCGTCCTATCCGGTCGGAAAGGGCCCCTGCTGGTGTAGAGAGAAGGGCATAGACAAGGTTAAAGGTGATCAACATTCCCAAAATACCCAGGATGCTCAGCCCACGTTCTTGAGCCCGCAAAACGAGAAAAGCGTCCGACGAGTTCCCCAGATCAAAGAGACCAACAATGATCATAAAGGTTAAAAAGGGCTTCCCCAATCCTCGGAAGGTCACTTTGGGTGCTTCGCGTTTCCGGATCACAGGGACATCTCTGGCTCCCAAAGCCAACGAGAGCACAGCCAAGAGCCCAGGGATCATGCTAGCTATCACCAGAGTTTGAAAGGTGCTCCTGCTCATCTCCACTGCTTTGGCTTGCGTTGCCCAGACGATACCAAAGGCAATGAGCAAGCCCAAAACAGCACCACCGGTATCCGCTGCCCGATGAAATCCAAAAGCAAGCCCCCGCTGATCTCGATCGATACTATCCGCCACGAGGGCATCCCGAGGAGCCGTACGAATACCTTTCCCCACCCGATCTAGCCAACGCACCACCAGCACAGCAAACCAGGAATTGGTAAAATAAAAGAAGGGTTTGGCCACTGCAGACAAGCCATAACCAGCCACGGCCAACCATTTGCGTGCTCGAAGCTTATCAGAAAGCCAACCAGAGAACACTTTGAGCAAACTAGCTGTCGCCTCGGCAATCCCCTCAATCAGACCAATCACACTCGTCCGTACCCCTAACACGTTGCTAAGGAAAAGGGGCAACACGTTGAGGATCATCTCACTCGAGGTATCCATAAAGAAGCTAGTTAAGCTTACCGCCCAAACATTGCGTGGCAGGGAGCGAATTCCCCTTTTCGGTTTCTCCTCCATTTATTCCTCCTTTATTCAGGTTTAGGATGCTGCCTCGGCATCCTCGGTCTGTAGCTGTGCACAGTCGGAATCTTGGACGACTTCTTGGACCAACTCCAGAATCTTCTGGCGAGCTTCCTCCAAAGCGGCACAGCCCTTGGGAGTGATCGAATAATATTTGCGCACACGCCCCAAGACTACTCTGTTCTCTCGGACCAAGTACCCCTGCGAAAGTAGACGATAAAGAATGGGGTAAAGTGTTCCTGGGCTCAGCTTATAGCCATGGCGCCCAAGTTCCTCGAGAAGCCCCGCTCCATACACTGGAGCCTTGCTCGCATGATAGAGAATATGAATGCGAATAAAACCTAAAAAGAACTCTCGCAGCATGTCGCTACCTCTCGTTCCTGCCTATTCTTTTACTTTCTACTTTCGATATCGTATCACGAAAACAAGGTATTTGTCAAGGGATCTCACCGCCAAGATCCCGCCATATCCTTGACAATTACCCCCACCTCAATAGGATGAAGGGAGGGAAACATGCGGGGAGGAGAAAAATGAGTCGGGGCATATTTAAGGCATTGTTGACGCTAGCTCTAGCTTCTCTGCTAATAAGCTGCTTCCCCAAAGTAGCTGTGGAGCCCACCCATGAACCCGTCACGTTGCGCTTCGCCTACCGCAAGTACACCGTGGAGCTGCAATCCCTTCTTGAACAATTCCAAAGCCAATATCCCTGGATCAAGATTGAGACAGTAGAAGCGAGCCGCTTTGGCGGGCAAATCACCCAGATGGTGCGGATGGGAAACGTCGACGTCTTTCGCGATGGGCGTCAGGCCCTCTCCTTCGCTCAACAAGGATTTCTCTGGCCACTTGATGAAGTGCAACTGGGGGATTGGAGCGACATTCGCGACGACTACTTCAAGGGTGCGTGGGAGGGGCTAAACATCCAAGGGCAACAATGGGGCATTCCCGCCGCTATCGATGTTTCTGTTGTTTATGTAAATATGGATCAAGCTGATGCGCTCCGGCTCCAGGTGCCAGGAGGAGAATGGGACCTCAACGACTTTGTCGAGCTGGTCAATAAAATGAACTTTCCTGAGGGGCTTGGGCACTCTAATCCCAAATTGTTTGGCTTTTGCACCTCCCCAGAACTTCCAGATCCCATTCTTTTTGTCTACCTCCACGGCGGCAAGATCGTCGACAACATCAACGCCCCCTCTGCACCCACTTTCGACGACCCTTTAACTGTCGAAGCAATCAAGTGGTACACCGACCTCTTTAACTACTACCAAGTTGCCCCTGCTCCCATCGCCATCCGTCAAGCGTTCCGCCGAGGAGGAATATATGAAGCTGTCGTCAGAGGCGCCTGTGGGGTTTGGCTAGGTTGGTACAGCAACCGAGGGGGGCTTGATACGCCCTACCATTGGACCTGCGAATGGAAGATGCTCCCTCTGCCTCATGACCGAACTACGCTGGCCTTTGCTGACGTCGAGGGGTATTTCATTACCAAAAACTGCACTCACCCCCAGGAGGCTCTCAAGCTAATTCGCTTCCTTTCTGATCATTGGGAAGCGGCCGGCACCAGGCTCCCACCACGCAGGTCCCAAGCGCAAAGCGAAGCCTACCTGCGCTCTGTCAGAGAAGATGTTGCGAATGTGGTCCAGGGGCTTCCTTCCCAAATAATTATCGTGCCGGGGCAAAGCTCTCAGCTTTTGGAAAAGGCAGGTGGTCTGTTTCTTCAAGCCGTTCAACGTTCCGTCAACGAGGGGATACCTGCCGACGAAGTCCTCAGCGAGGCTCAGCGACAGGCGAAATCCCTCTTTCAGAGTTTCCAATGAAAAAACCCCGGGAAGGGGCGCCCTTTCCCAGGGTTTTATAAAAACTCTACTTACCAGACAAAAACAAAGGCCAAGTCGTTCACATTTGTATTTGTCGGTCCGGTCATCAAAAGATCCTGCAGGGTAGCAAAAAAGGAGTACGAGTCGTTATTTTCTAGGTACATCCACGGATCAAGTCCCCGTTCCCTAGCCCGAGGAACTGTCTTACCATCAGCCAAGGCTCCTGAGGCATCAGTAGGACCATCAGTACCATCCGTTGCTAAACAGACAATCATAACGTCCTCGAACCCCTCAATGCTTATCGCCGCTGAGAGGGCCATCTCCTGGTTTCGTCCTCCCTTGCCCTTCCCCTTCACAGTCACCGTCGTCTCGCCGCCCAAGACCAAACAAGCTGGCTTCGGCACAGGCCGCGAAAAAGTCGCTTCCTCCTTGGCCAACGCCGCCAATACCTTGCCCACCTCGCGAGCTTCCCCTTCCACGTAAGTCGAGAGAAGCAAAGCGTGGAAGCCTCTCTTTCTAGCCTCCTGAAGAGCAGCTTCAGCAGCGATATCATTGCTAGCTACAATCACATTCTGAGTATGCGCAAAGATCGGGTCTCCCTCTTTGGGAGTATCTGGGATCTCTCCGTGCGCTCCTCTGCGCAGATATTCCACAACAGAGGAAGGTACCTTTTCCAGAAGATCGTACCTCTCCAAAAGACCGTATGCCTCTCGAAAAGTGCTCCGATCAGGCACTGTTGGCCCAGAGGCGATGACATCAAGAGGATTACCCACTACATCCGAAAGGATCAACGAAACGACACGCGCTGGATAAGCCAAGCGGGCCAACTTGCCCCCCTTGAGTGCATCGAGGTGCTTGCGGATAGCGTTGATCTCATTGATCGTCGCTCCCACCCGCAAAAGGGCGTCGGTAAGGATTTTCATCTCCTCAAGCGAGATCCCTTCTACAGGCAGGGTCATCAGCGCCGATCCTCCCCCTGAGATGAGACAGATCACCAAGTCTTCTGCACCGGCCTGCTCCAAAAGCTGGGCAATACGCCGGCTCCCCGCAACGCCTGCCTCATCCGGGATGGGATGCCCCGCTTCTTGCAAGGAAATAAAGCGCGTAGGCAAAGTATAGCCATACTTGACGTTCACCTGCCCTGCCGTGATGCGCTCACCCAACACTTCTTCCACAGCTTGCGCCATAGGTGCGCCCGCCTTGCCCGCCCCTACAACATAGACATGCTTGTAGCGCTCAAGAGGATATCTCTGGCCAGCGATCTCCAAGACGCCTTCTTGGCACCGGAGGTACCTCCGTACAGCTTCTGCAGGGTCTACCGCTGCCAATGCTGCTTGAAGCACCTGGACGACTTGGCGACGGCGCTCACCCTCCAAACCTTCTCTCTCATAGAGCTCTGAAGCAAAGGTTATCATGCCTTTACTTCCTTCCCATGGTCTACAGAATCCTACTTTGCTCCACGACGAAACAACCGTCCAATCTCCCCCTGTTCCCAAACAACAAGCAAGGGCACAGCGAAAAAGAGGGAAGAGTATGTCCCTGTCACCATCCCTATGAGCATAGTCGTCATAAAATGCCGAATGGTCGCCCCACCGAAAAAGATAATGGCGATCATTACGAAAATGGCATTCAACTGGGTAGCCAACGAACGATGCAAAGTCTCCAGAAGGCTCCGATTAACAACCGTCTCATAGGGCTCTCCACGACGCCGCCCAATGTTTTCGCGAATGCGATCAAAAACAACAATCACATCCTGCACTGAAAAGCCCACGACTGTTACTACTGCCGTAAGAAAGAGAGAATCTACCTCCCAGTTAGCCAAAAGACCCAAAATGCTCGCAACGCCCAATAAAAAGAGTACATCGTGAAACATCTTGCTCACCGCGCAAACGCCATACCGAAAGGCATTGGGAACCTTGCGGAAAGCGATAGCAATAAAGAACAGAGTCGCTACCGAAGAGGCAAGAATAGCCAACACAGCCGCTCGAGTGGTTTCCCTTCCTACTGTGGGACCAACGCTCTCGAAACGAAGCTCTTCTAACGGTCCAAAGGCTTCTTCCAACTTGGCCTCTATCGCCTTCTTTGTCGCGACATCGATAGGCTTCGTACGGATCACCAATGTCCGGCCATCCTTCACGGTCTGCACCGTCATCTCGGGAAAACCCTGCCCCGAGACCGTCGCCCGCACCGTTTGTAGATCCAATGGTTCCTGAAAGCGCAACTCGAGCAACGAGCCACCTGTAAAATCGATACTTAATTTAAAAGGGGCTCCCAGCGTCACGGTCGAATAGATCATCGCAATGATACCAGGCAAAATCAACAGGGCGGAGATCAAAAAGTACCACCGGCGCCTCTCTATGAGATTAAACATTATGTCCTCCTCGATCCTCCGTCTCTTTTAAATTCCCAGGAGCCATTTACGCTCGCGTAGCTTTTCCCCTCCTATGGCAAAAGCCGCGTGCACAAAGGTCCTAGTCACCGTGACAGCCGTGAACATGCTAACGAACACCCCTATCGCCAAAGTAACGGCAAACCCTTTGACGACGCTGGCTCCAAAGCTATTGCCAAAGAACCAAAGGATCAAGCAGGTGATCCAAGTCGACACATTCGAATCAAGAATAGAGCTCCAAGCACGGCGAAAACCATACGCAATCGCCTGCTGGAGGGTACGCCCTCGACGCAGCTCCTCGCGCATGCGCTCAAAGATGAGAATGTTCGCATCCACGGCCATCCCCACCGAAAGCAGAAATCCTGCGATGCCCGGCAAAGTCAGCGTTACAGGGATCAACTTAAAGAGGGCCAAAGTAAGCATCGCATAGATGAGCAAAGCAAGATCCGCCAAAAATCCTGGAAGCCGATAATAAACGAACAT
Source organism: Anaerolineae bacterium (assembly GCA_021162655.1). Taxonomy (GTDB): domain Bacteria; phylum Chloroflexota; class Anaerolineae; order UBA1429; family UBA1429; genus JAGGYI01. The sequence goes on along the minus strand of JAGGYI010000068.1, from coordinate 5,640 downwards.
GAAAAGCAAAACGACTAGGAGGCCTATCGTGCCAGCACGGATGCTTTTCTGCACTGAATCCTGCCCCAAAGTAGGGCCAACAGCCCGCGTATCTATCACCTTCAGAGGAATGGGCAATGCACCATAGCGCAACTGTAGGACCATAGCTTTCGCTTCCTCGACGGTGAACTGCCCTGTAATCTGCCCTCTTCCCTCCGGTATAGCGGATTTGATCCGCGGGCAGGAAATCACCTTCTTATCGAGAACAATGGCCAAAAAACGGTCAACGTTCTTGGCCGTGTGTTCAGCAAAGACTTTGGCCCCCTCGCTATCCAGCTCAAAAGCGATCACGGGAAGACCGCTCCGATCAAACTCTACCCGAGCAGACTTTAGATGACGCCCAGTCAACACGGTATGGTAAATCTTGCCTGTCGGGGAGATCTCTTGGCTCGCCTCAGCCGAGGTTTCAAAGTCCGTTCTTACAACTGTCCCTGGCGGAAGATACTCGGTGCCAGTATCCACAAATTCGAGCAACCCCGTCTCTTTGAGCGTCGCGATAGCAGCTTCGGGATCCTTGACTCCAGGAAGCTCCACGAGAATCCGTCGAGAGCCTACAGCTTGAACGATGGGCTCTGTTACCCCAAGGCCGTTCACCCGGTTCTCCACGATGCTTCGTGCTGCTTCCATCGCCTCCGGTTCAACGGGTTGATCAGGCGGAAGATCCGCCTCCAAAAGCACCTGCATACCCCCTTGCAGGTCCAAACCTAGATGCAGCTTGATCTCCCGATCGATCCTTTTCTCGCCTATCCGTAAGTGGATCCCGGGATTGCCAGGCCAAGCCACCCAGGCCGCAAAGGCGGCAACAATGATGATCAAGACGAGCAACCGAACATCCCGCTGCTTCATAAACTTCTCCTCTTGCGTGGGTTAGCAAAGAAAAGCACCCCGCGGGGTGCTATGAATTCCTTCCTCCCCTCAAACTTTGCCAGAGAGAATGACACGCCCAACAGTGAACGATTATAAGCCCCGAAATTGGGGCTGTCAAACCCCTCTCGATGGGAAAAGAAACCACTTCGTCTCAAATATCCTCTTTAACCATGGACTCTAAGGCCTCCAGTACACGATCAAGCACCTCATTTTCGTTGAGGGAATCCGTCTGGATGTAGATATCGCAGTGTTCTCTTGCATGGGCCAAACGGCGTTGCTGTTCTTCCCAATACTCTTGGCCATAATCAATCTGCCTTCGGCTCCTGACCGTCTCCAACGAAGCATCCAAATAAACAAGGATTTCGGGCCGGGCAAGACGCCGCCACATATCAGGAACATAAGAATGCTCCTGAGCACACTGACGGGCATCGTAGCCCTTGGCACACAAGCCTTTGGCTAGGGTGCTCTTCCCTGACGCACAGACCCCTACAATGGCAATGCGCCCTTTGATCGGAGGAGGATATTGCCTCTCCTCCCGTTCTTTCTTCCCCATCCTTCGCCCTCTCAAGAATAGAGAGGAAATCGTACCGAGAAACGCCGCACCCGATCACGCACCTTGGCAGGCAACACAGCTACCACCAAAACGCTGATATCGTCCTTTGGTCGCCCCTTCTCGGCTTCCAACGCCTGAGACAGAAGAGCATCCGCCAGAGATTGGGCAGAAGGGCCTTCCTGGACCCTCTCAATCAAAATCCCCTGCACATCGACGCCAGAATGGAGCAAGCCGTCAGTGAAAACGAGGACATAGGTGTGCGCTTTCAAAGGGATCTCGACAATAACGGGCTTGGTCTTGGCATAAATGCCAATGGGTTGGCTTGGCACATCAAAAACACGCAACGCACCTTCTTGCACAATAAGAGCGGGGCATTGAGTGTTTCTCGAAATAACCAGGGTCTCGGTCTGGAGATCTACAGAAACTACTTGCAGCTCCGCGGATACTCGGCCCCCTCGATGTGTGCGTAAATAGTCATGAGCCGCCCGAGCAACTGCACCATCGCGCACCCCTTCTCCCAGCAGAGAGATCGCTTTGCGAGCTACAATATTGCTGATGATTTTCGCAGAGCGGCCACTTCGCTGCCCATCCACCAAAACCGCAGAGAGCCCCCCATGAGGGCGCTCGATGATCTCCAAAGTATCGCCACTTTCCTGCGTTGCATACTTGGCAACTTTGGCAGCCCCTATCTGAACCTCCATCGCCACCTACAATTCCCTCCTCTATTCTTGGGCGATTGTACCACATGGTAGGCCAAAGCTGAAAGAGGCTTCTCCCCTTGCTCTACTGCTCGGAAAAGTTTACAATCGGCCCGTATTATCGAACCCTAAGGAAGGAGAGGCCCTATGAGCCAATGGGAAAATTATCTTCAAGAGAACTTTGATCGCTTCCTCCAAGAGCTCCTCGACTTTTTGCGTATCCCCAGCGTCTCGGCCCTTCCAGAGCACGCCCAAGATGTACAAAGAGCCGCCGAATGGACGGCCAAGAGGCTCCAGAGCGCGGGGCTGGAGAAAGTTCAGGTTCTGTCCACAGGGGGGCATCCTGTCGTCTACGGAGAATGGTTGCATGCCAAGGGGAAACCCACGGTGATGATCTATGGACATTTCGATACCCAACCAGCAGATCCTCTTGAGCTCTGGACTCATCCCCCCTTTGAGCCAACCATTGAGGGCGATCGCATCTATGCGCGAGGAGCTACCGACGATAAAGGGAATTTGCTCATCCCCATTGTAGCGGTGGAGGCCCTTTTACAAACAGAGAAAGCCTTGCCCGTCAATATCAAGTTTCTCCTCGAGGGCCAGGAGGAGATTGGCAGCCCTCAAATTCCTGACTTTGTTGCCGAACACCGTGATCTGCTCGCCTGCGACTTTATCTACAGCGCCGACGGAAGCCTCTGGGGGGAAAATCAGCCCGCCATCTACATCAGTATGCGAGGTATTTGTGCCCTTCAGATCGACGTCCAAGGGCCCAAACATGATCTTCACTCGGGGGCCTATGGCGGCACTGTGCAAAATCCCATCCATGCACTTGTCCAACTCCTCGTCTCCATGCGCGGCCCCGACGGCAGAATTACAGTAGAAGGCTTTTACGAAAACGTCCTGCCCATGACAAGAGAAGACCAAGAGAAAATGGCTGCCATCCCCTTTGACGAGGAAGCCTTTAAGAAAGAAATCGGCGTTGACGAGCTCTTTGGCGAGCCAGAATATACACCTTGGGAACGCATAGGCGTCCGTCCCACGCTCGAGCTAAACGGTATCTGGGGCGGCTTCCAAGGAGAAGGCACCAAAACTATTATCCCCAGCGAGGCACATGCCAAGATCACCTGCCGCCTAGTACCCAACCAAGACCCTCGCAAAGTGCTTGATTGCATCGAGGCTCATATCATCAAAAATCGGCCCAAGGGAGTTCGCATAAATATACAGAAAGGAGGAGCATACGCTAAACCTTATGCGGTGCCCATGGATCACCCAGCTGTCCAAGCTGCCCATCGCGTCTTTGAAGAGCTCTATGGAGTGGCCCCCTATTATGTGCGAGGAGGGGGAAGCATTCCTATCTGCTCCACCTTTCTAGACGAGCTTCAGGCTCACACAGTAACTTTTTGCTTTGGCTTGCCAGATGAGCAAGCACACGCCCCCAACGAATTCTTCCGCCTAAGCAGTTTCCGCAAGGGGCAAAAAGCCTACGTGTTGCTTCTCAAGCACCTCGGCGCCGCAAACGGCTGAAATGGCGCTTTGGCAATAAGTTAAGAGGTCTCTCCTACCGCATACGGGAAGGCCCGTGCCTTTTTTAACGATCTTTTTCCCCCATTTTGCGTTCATGGCACATGGTGCTATTATGTTCCTTAGTCCTTATCTTGGAGAGAGCATCATGGACTTGCTGGTACGCAGGCAAGATCGGTCTGAAGACTTTGGAGAGGAAGCCCTAGAAGAAATCCTAGCCATCGAAAGGCAAGCTCAAGGCATCGTTCGGGACGCCGAGGCAGAGGCTGCTCGCATTGTAGAAAAAGCTCAGCACCAAGCGCAGGAGATGAAGGAAAAGGCTGAAGCCGAAGCAAAAGCCCATGCCCAAGAGATCATCCAACAAGGGCTTACCCAGATCGAAGAGGAAACCAAGGCAATCCAGCAAGAGGCTGAGCGTACAGCGCAAAGATGGGTACAGGTAGCTGAGAGCCACTTCCAAGATGCTCTGAATTTTGTTCTTCGGGTTGTAACTTTGTCCGATATGGACTGAGAAATGTCTACTAGCCTGGGTATTACGCAGTACGCCGGAGCAAATGCCCGCGTCCGAGGACTCTACTCCCGGCTTTTGGACAAAGACGTCTGGAGGGAGTTACTTTCCGCAGAGGACTTTAATGCAGCTTTAGAGATCCTCAAAAATACTCATTATGAGCGCGTCATTAGAGCCCTCGAACAAAGGGGCGGTATAACTCTCGAGCAGCTGGAGCGCTATCTCTGGGGAGAGGCGGCCTCCAACTGTCGTAAGGTAATGGTCTTCACAGGAGGAGGGGTTCGCATCCTCCTAACGGTCTGGTGGCAACACTTTGAGCTCGAAAACCTCAAGGCGCTCTTTCGCGGGCTCGACCAGCAGATGGACCCCAATGTCGTTAACCGATTCCTTATTCCTCTGGGGACATATTCTACCCTCCCATGGGAAGCTCTCCTCCACGAGCGGACTGTCAGCGGATTGATCGACCGGCTCCGGAATACCCACTACATCAATCCTCTCAGAGCAGCTTATCCTCGCTACCAACGGGAGCGTTCCCTCTTTCCCATTGAGGTCGCCCTGGATATTCGTTATTACCGCGACCTGGCAAGAGCGATCTATCGCCTAACAGGAAGTGACCGATTAGATGCTAAACGCGTCCTGGGGACACGTCTGGACATGTTAAACATCCTTTGGGCCTTTCGCTACCGCATCTACTACAACCTTTCCGCGGAGGAGATCGTAAACTATACCATCTGGCATGCCGTCCGCACCGACACTCAAATCATCCAAGAGATTGCCCTAGGGGCAGACCCTCGAGACATTCTCGTCCGCATTTGGGGAGAAGAAGCTTTTGATCTCAGTCAGCTTACCGGCTCGGATGAAACACGTATGCTCCCCAAACTAGAGCTCCTCCTAGAGCGCTTTTGGAGGCGGCTGGCCCAAGAGGCCCTTTCAGGATACCCCTTTAAACTGGGAAGCCTGTTGGGATATCTGGTCCTGAACGAACTAGAGGTTCAAGACATTGTCACTCTTCTAGAAGCCAAGGGAATGGGATGGGAACCAGAGCGAATTAAAGAGCACCTAATAAGAAGTGAGGAGTAACATATGTTCGTTCCAGCCGAGATGTCGGAAGTTGACATCTTTGTATTCGAGAACGACGTGGAGGAAGTCGCCCAAACGATCGCCCGCCTAGGTGTCATGCACCTGCTGAATGTGAATGCCTTGGGCAAATGGGCCGAGGACGTCGGCACTGAATGGAGCGGCCGCATCAGCGCCTATTCCAACCAGGAACGGCGAATCAAAGAGCTGTTGGATCAACTGGGGATTGAGGAAACTTTTCATCCTTGCGAAGGAAGGCTCAACCCGCGAGAAGACCTTGCGGAAACTGAGCGAGAACTCCAAGAATTAGAAGAAAAGACCCGGGACCTTCGTGAGAGGGAAGCAGAGCTCCGTCGACAATTGGAGCGCTGGGAGCT
>JAGGYI010000056.1 GCA_021162655.1 Anaerolineae bacterium | reverse complement strand
TAATAGACAAAGTGACATTGAGGGCACACAGGGCGTGTACGATTGCCCATTCGTTGATGTATTAAGGGAGCTCCGCAGCGAGGGCAAAAACGAGCTTCGAACATGGTTTCTCCTAGCAAGGATAGGTCAGTATTCGCGATCGTATACAGGGTCCCGTCCGACCCACCTTCCAGGCAGTACCGCGGGGATTTGTTGGCGCTCTTCGGGGGAGAGCTCTATCTGGAGGCCCTGAATGGTGTCCTCGAACTGTTCGAGGTTTCTGGCTCCGATGATTGGGCAGGTTACCCTGGGCTCTGCCAAGACCCAAGCAAGGGCAAGTTGTGCAGGAGTGATCTGGCGTTCCTGGGCCGCTTGAACAAAGGCCTCAACGAGGTCCAAGGCCTCTTCTGTGTAGTAGCGCTGATAGTAGTTTTTAAATGCCTCCAAGCGGGCTCCGCTGGGCATGGCTCCGCCGCGCTTGTATTTGCCGGTGAGCATTCCCCCTGCGAGAGGATTGTATGTAATGACCCCCAGCCCCTCTCGGGCGCAGAGCGGGAGGAGCTCGCTTTCGATGCTCCGGTTGAGCGCGTTATAGATGGGCTGAATGCTGATGAATTTAGACCAGTGGTTTTCTTTGGATGCTTGGAGGAACTTGCAGAGCTGCCAGGCTGCCAAGTTTGAGCAACCAAGGTAGCGGACTTTGCCTTGACGCACGAGGTCATTGAGAGTTTCAAGGGTCTCTTCTATGGGAGTAGAGGGATCCCAACGGTGAATTTGGTAAAGGTCGATCACGTCTGTTTGGAGGCGCTTCAGACTAGCTTCCACTGCCTGCTGAATGTGTAGGCGAGAAAGCCCCCCATCGTTGGGGCCTGGTCCTGTGACGCCATAGACCTTGGTAGCAAGGATGATCTTGTCGCGCATGCCGCGTTTCTTGAGCCAGCGGCCAACGATTTCTTCCGACGCTCCAGCGGAGTAAATGTCTGCCGTATCGATAAAGTTGCCACCCAAATCAACAAAGCGGTCCATGAGTTGAAATGAGGTTGGCTCGTCTGCTTCACGACCAAAGGTCATCGTCCCCAAGCAAAGTCGCGAGACTTTGAGGCCAGAACTTCCCAAATTAACGAACTCCATTTTTCCCCCCTCACGAGTTCTTTTTAGAGCTGGTAATGGCAAAAGAACACTCGATCGCTTGGACAGGACAAGCTTCTTCGCAAGGGCAGAGGCCATAGCGCACTACAACGCACGTGGAAGAGTGGGTGCAGCTCTCTGCACAATGAAAGATAGGACCTTCTTCCCCCATTGTAATGGCCCGACAAGGGCAGGCTAGCATGCAGAGACCGCATTTTGTGCAGCGTTCTCGATGTAATAAGGGTGTAAAGGATGTCATAGGCGTCCTCAGCGATTGTCCTCGGAAATGACGATCTTTTCCAGGGTATCACGATCAACGATGACTAGGCGACCTCTCTCCCGACGGATGAGTCCCTCCTGAGCAAAAGCTCGAAGAAGTCTTCCTACAACGTCCCGGACAGTGCCAATGCGCGTGGCTATTCTCTCCTGAGTCCAGCGTTGATAAGGAGGAATGCTCTCTGCATGGCTGAGGAGAAAGCGCGCCAAGCGGGCCCGCACAGGATAAAGGGCCAAGTCCTTGACCGCAATACTCAACTGGCGCACTTGGCGGGCTAGAGAGCGGGCCACTTCCAGTGCCAAGTCCGGATGCCGGTGCATTAACATGAGAAATTGCTCCCCAGGAAATACGCAAAGGGAAACATCAGTGAGAGCTTCGGCCGTAGCCAGCGTCTCTTGGCCATCGAGGATGGGAATGAGCCCAAAGAGACTTCCTGGTTCCAAGTAAGCGAGTACATGCTCTCTACCTTCTGTAGAGAGTTGATAGAGACGGACAAAGCCTTGCTCGATTAAAAAGACGTTCTGGCAGGGTGCCTCCTCTGGGATAATGATTTGCCCTGCCGTGTAAGAGTGTGCTTGGGCGAGAGGGGCTATTGCTTGTAATGTCTGTTCGTCGAGCTTGGCAAAAATAGGCCAGGTGGCCAGTTGCTCAATGTTCATCCTACTCCCGGGAACGCTTTAAAAAAGTCAATAGCATTGTATCATGGAAAGCTTTCCTCCAGCAACTGCCAGGTGGCTTGCCCAAGGGGAGGTCTGGTATAATGAGAGGAGGCTCTTAGAGGAGGAGGGGCAAGGTGAAGGTTGGCTATGTATACGATCCCATTTATCTTGAGCACGATACAGGGGATCATCCAGAGAGAAAGGAGCGATTACTGGCCATCCTGACTCGCCTCAAAGAGGAGGGGCTTTGGGAGCGTCTGGTGCCTCTTCAAGCCCAAGAGGCACCGCTGGAGGACCTGGCGCGCATTCATCAAAGGGTTTTGATCGACCGGGTGCGCAGGTTGGCAGAGCATGGAGGGGGTTATCTCGATGCTGACACTCCTCTGGGCGCTAGGTCCTTTCAGGTGGCACGTTGGGCAGCTGGGGGAGCAATTGCGGCCACCAGAGCGGTATTGTCGGGCCAGGTGCAAAGTGCATATGCTCTGGTGCGCCCTCCAGGGCACCACGCTACCCCTAGCCGGTCGATGGGGTTCTGTCTTTTCAACAATGTAGCGGTGGCTGCAGGTTGGGCTTTGAATCAGGGAGGCCTCTCACGGGTGGCCATCATAGATTTTGATGTGCACCATGGGAATGGCACTCAGGAAGCTTTCGAAACCGATCCTCGAGTCCTCTATGTTTCTACCCACCAATACCCCTTTTATCCAGGAACGGGACACTGGCAGGACTGGGGCAAAGGGCTTGGGGAGGGCACATGTTTGAACATTCCCTTGCCTGCATACACTGGCGATGAGGGGTACAAAGGAGCCTATGAGAGACTTGTCTTTCCCAAGGTACGAATGTTCCACCCCGAGTTGATTTTGGTCTCTGCTGGCTATGATGCCCATTGGGCAGATCCCCTTGCATGGATGTTGCTTTCCTTTGAGGGGTATCGCTTTATCATTGAAGGGATCCGCTCTCTGGCTGAGGAACTCTGTGCGGGGCGTCTTGTTTTTGTGCTAGAAGGGGGATATGACCTCCAGGTGCTGAGCTATGGGGTTTCTCTTACTTTTGCTATCCTCCTGGGTTTGCCCTATGCAGATCCTTTGGGGCCTGCGGGGCGGAGGGAGAGCCCCGTTGGGGACCTCCTCGAGCAGATAGCCCGTTGGCATGGGTTGCCCTGAGACCTTTCGACACTTGATCCGTTGAACTGTATTTGCTATGATAGAATGGAGTTCTTTGCAGTGAGATAAGAGTAAAAGGAGGGGGCGAGATGCGTGTGAAGATTGAGCGCGAGGAGTGTATCAGCTGCGGTACTTGCTGGTCAACCTGCCCGGATTTTTTCGAAGAGGATCCAGAAGATGGCTATTGCTCGATCATCGAGCAATATCGAGTGGGAGGAGACCCAGCCGAGGGGGAAGTGCCGGCGGATCTGGAGGATTGTGTGCGTGAGGCGGCTGAAGAGTGTCCTGTAGAAATCATCCATTTAGACGAGTGAGTTTCTCTTCCTCGTTGAGTGAGGGCCTTGGCTGTGGGTGAGACTGAATACTTTAGTAATGTATTAAAGGAGGGGGAAGGATGGAAAGTGAGTTGAAGGCTCAAGGGCCGGTGGATATAAACGAGGCCTCTGTGGAGGAGCTGCGTGATCGGGTCTCTGGCATTGGCCAAGTACTTGCAGAGCGCATAGTGGCTTATCGAGACCAATATGGTCCGTTCTCTTCTCTGGAAGATCTTACACAGGTTTCAGGGATAGGGCCAGAGCTTCTTAAAAGGTTGGCTCCTCAATTGACTGTGGCTGGGGCGGAGTCCTCCTTTGAGGATAAAG
>JAGGYI010000226.1 GCA_021162655.1 Anaerolineae bacterium | reverse complement strand
CATTAGGCTGGTGGGGAGGTGGTAGCCGTCGGCAATGATCTCCCCGGTTAACCCATCCTCTACTAGGGCAGCCTCGAGCATCCCTGCATAGCGTTTGGGGCCGATGCGCCGCACCATCGACATTCCGCTCCAAAGGTGCGTGATGTGGCGCATCCCCGCTTCCATAGCGAGGCAAACCTGCTCATAAAGGGCGTCAGAATGGGCACCGGAGATGAGTACTCCTTCGCTGCTGAGGTGGGAGATGATCTCCAGAGCTCCTTCGCGCTCTGGCGCGATGCTCAAGCGAACGAGCTCTGGAACGTAGCTATAAAGCTTTTCCTTCTCTTCAGCGTTGGGCATGCGCAAGAGCTCCGGTGCGTGGGCCCCTCTTTGGGAAAGAGAGAAAAAGGGGCCCTCCATGTGAATGCCCAAGACTCTTGCCTCATTAGAGTAGGGAGCGTGCATCACTTCGCGGATGCAGTCAAAGGACTGCCAGATGTGGGGTAGTGGAGCACTGCCTGTGGTGGCGAGGAAGCTCGTGGTGCCGGCTCGTAGGTGCCGCTGTGCAACCGTGCGAACTGCTTCCACGGTGCCATCGGTGCAGTCAGCCCCATCACCCCCGTGGAGGTGAATATCTACCAACCCGGGGCAGACGATCTTTCCAGTGGCGTCAATGCATTCTGCCTCTGAAGGCACAGGCACTTGGCGAGGCAAGCCCACGTCGATGATCTTCTCACCTTCAAAAAGGACAACTCCGTTCGGGATAATCCGAGTAGGTGTGTAAACTGTGCCATTGAGAATGGCTTTCATGGGCATTCTCCTTAGTGTGGCTCGAGTTCTAGATCTCGTAGGCAATGCCCAGCTTGGGGAGGAGATCCTTCAAAAAAGCTATGGAGCGGCGCATTGCTTCATCCATGTTTGGCAAACGCCCTACATCGATCGCTACATAACCAGAGAAGTGATGTTTCTTCAGAGCTTTAAAGACTCCCTCCCAATCTACCGTCCCCTCTCCAAGGGCCAGGTGTTCGTTCACTTTGCCGTCGTTATCTGCCACATGGAGGTACATGATTTTCGAACCCAGCTTCTCCACGCTCAAGGGGAGGATCTCTTTTTGGGCATGTTGATGGGCGGTATCAAGGACAGCTCCGAAAGTTTCTTCATTCACGTGGTCCATCAAGCGCAAAAGTGCGTCGGTGTTGCTGATGATCTCCCCGACTCGTGGCTCTAGACAGAGAGGAAGGTCTGCCTGGCGAGCTTCTTGAGTGCAATATTTTATCGTGTTCACCAGGACCTGCCACTGCTCCTCCCAGCGAAAAGAAGGATCCACTTCAACGCGGAACTCGATGCCATAATCGAGCATCTCTTTGTAGGGCTGGTCGCCGATGAACTTGAGGGGTGGGGTGTAACTGTCAATTTGAATCGTGGCACATTGGAAAAAGTTGGCCAGCTCTACCGCTCTCTTAAAAAGGTCATATCCTCTTTGTCGCACGGCTTCGTCGAGGCTAACAAGCTCGGGAAGGACGGGACAAAAGTTAATCACCTGAAGCCCCAGGTCTTCACAGAGGGACTTGATCTCCTGGCGTTTCTCATAGAGCTGGAGGAGATTATCCCCCTCAGATGCGCCTTCCAGCTCTACATAACGGAAGCCGAGGTTTGCCATCTCCCCAAGTGCGGTGGGAATATCTTTTACAGGTACGGGATAACCGTATTTGCTGATCGCATAAAGCCAACAACAACTGATCTTCATTACCTCGGCCATATGCCTTCCTCCTTTGTTGTTTGCTCTGGGCTACTCCTTTGGAGCAGCCAAAAGCTTGGCTATCCGCGTTGACTCATTAGGTCTTGGATGAGCTTATCAACCTCGGCCGAAGTCATCCTGCCAATCCCTTCGAGAACCTTGGCGAGAAAGATATTTTCAGGGACAGCTCCCTCGAGGTGAGTCTTTTCGTTGATTACAGTGCGGGGTACCCCGTACACCTGGTACTTGTTGGCTAGGTGGGGAAACTCGATTGCTTCCACCATATCGGCCCGGATATTCTCGTTGACCATGGCCATGCTGTGGGCTAGGCGTACTGCCGTTGGGCAATAAGGGCAAGTTGGCGTGATAAAGACTTGAATGTGCACAGGTTCGTCGATGGTGTTGAGGGTCTCAATAGTCTCTTGAGAAAGGTTGGGGTCTCCTCGAGAAACATTCACCACGTCCTCGATGAGAGTGGTGAACTCGTACCCTGAGGGAATGCCAAAGAAGCGAATGCCATAGTCCTTTTCGCCCATGACGACGATGGCGGGAATTTTGTCGATACCGAACTGCTCTGCTATCACCTTGTCGTTGACAAAGTTATAGACCTCGAGCGTAATTTTGTCCGAAAGTTCAGAGAACTCGCGTAGGATCTGCTCGGTTTCCCGGCAGTACTGGCAAGCAACCTCTTGGGTAAAAAAGAGCAATTTGACCGGGGCAACCATGGACTTGGCCAGATGCTCTTCGAGGAACTTGCGATCTCGATCACTCAGCAAGGGCATATAGACTTCTCCTTCTTATTCTTCAATACGTGCTTTTTGTGTGTTAACCTGGCGGATAAGCGCAGGGTCGAACTTGGCTTGACGATTGTATGTATATAGCCCGTTGACCTCCTGTTCGATATCGTATAATTGAGTATAGCAGAAAGCGCAAATGCGGGGGTGCCGCAAGAGAGCCTCGGTGAGCCCGCGGTAGCGTTCTAGAAACTCTGCCTCCGTTTTGGGCCGCTCACCGTATCCCCAAGCTTTGTCATCCTTTTGCCCGGGGTTCCACCATGTGCCTCCGTATTCACTGACAAAGTAAGGTTGCCCAGCATAGGGGGCGTCTAGTTCTGGGCGATTGCGGAACGGTTCCCCACCTTGCGCCAAAGGAGCAAAGAGGTTACGAAAAGTGGAAACATCCTGGGTGTAGTTGTGAACGTCATAGATATCCGTTTCCACGTGTTGATAGCCGCTGGTATCGATCACAGGTCGGGTTGGATCTAGGCTTTTGGTCACTCGGTAGACGGTTCGGATGACCTCCGGGTCTTGATCCGCTTGGGTTTCATTAAAGGGGCACCACCCTACGAGAGCGGGGTGGTTCAAATCACGGTGGAGTGCTTCAAGCCACTGGGGTAAAAAGATTTCCAAGGCTTTTGGTTGGCTTACGTCCAAACCCCAGCTGGGGAATTCTCCCCAGACGAGGTACCCCAGCCGGTCGGCCCAGTAGAGGAAGCGAGGCTCAAAAACCTTTTGGTGGAGTCGCGCTCCATTGAAGCCCATTGCCTGAGAGATGAGGATGTCCTGGCGTAGAGCTTCGTCTGTAGGGGCAGTGTAGATCCCATCCGGGTAGAATCCCTGATCGAGTACGAGACGCTGGAAAAGGGGAGCTCCGTTCAGAAGAAGGGCTTTCTCAGAAAGCGCGAGGGAGCGAAGCCCAAAATAACTCTGGACGAGGTCGTGACTGCCATTGTTTGCTTTGAGCTCCAGTTTCAGGTCATAGAGGGTGGGGTGCTCAGGGCTCCAAAGGATCGTTGCATTTAAGGGGAGCATGAATTGCAGCTTCTGGCCTTGGAAGGGCACCTCGATTTCACCCATAGGTTGCCCCTCCAAGGAAGCGTGGGCACTTATACTGCCTTGTGAGATGCTTCCGCCCAAGGTAAGCTCGATAAGAACTTGGCCCTGATCCAAGAGTGGGATAAGCTTGAGCCCCTGAATATAGGTGCTGGGTACAGGCTCTAGCCAAACCGTCTGCCAGATGCCTGTCGTGCGAGTATAGTGGCAGCCGCGAGAGTAGTATTCGGGGCATTGCTTGCCTGAGGCTACCCAGGGGGACCGAGTGTCATCTTGAGCATGGAGAACGATTATGTTCTCGCCAGAATGAAGCAGGTTAGTGATGTCAAAGGAAAAGGGAGTATAGCCCCCATGGTGCTCTCCTGCTTGCTGGCCGTTTACCCAGATAAAGGCATCGTGATCCACGGCACCAAAGTGAAGAAGGATACGCCCTCCGGACCAACTTGCAGGAAGGGTGAAGGTACGTCGGTACCAAACACCGGGATGAAAGTCAAGGTCTGCCAAGCCAGAGAGAGAGCTTTCAGGACAAAAGGGGACAAGAATCTCTTTTGGGAGCTTTTCAGCTTGAAAAAGCCCTCGTTCGATGCCGCTGAGGCCAGGATCGTATTCAAACTCCCAAGGACCGTTTAAGTTCAGCCAGCGCTCACGACGCAGTTGGGGACGAGGATACTCGGGTCGAGGTACCTGCATGATCTCTATACTCCATATTGGTATCAGTGTCTCATTATAGACCAGGGTGGGGGGATGTCAAGCTGGTGGCAGGAGTTGCATCTATCGCATGGAACAACGGACAACAAAAGCGACGCTTTTCTTCAAATAGTATCCCTTGTGACACTCTTTACTCCTTTGCTGAACTACATAGGGTGGCCCAGCGTGGATCATAGCTCCGTGCTACAGGCTCAGATCGTTGCTTGGCGAATAACAGAGAGGTATCTACTCCCGTCGCTGGGGAATTGGGGTTATGCTGTCGAGGTTTTCCTCATAGTTGTTCTGGCTTTTGTTTTAGCCCCTTTGTTGGCAGGCTAGGTACATCTTCTTTTCAGAGCGCTAGGGGGCGAGGGAGGGTTCTCGCAGGCTCGGAAAGCCGTTTGTTATGGACTTGCACCTGCTGCCTTGCTAGGGTGGAAGCCTTATTGGAGCCTTTTCATGGGGAGTTGGGCCTTGGTATTACAGCTCTACTTTGCTCCAAGGGTCCTTTATCGAGTGCACGAAGGGAGGGCGCTTTTGATACTTGCTTTGTCTGTCGCGGGCACTTAGAGTTCACTCTCAAGGGCACTACGGTGGGGTGGAGATAAAGGATTATTGGATCAATGGGCAAAGCCTTTGAACCCTTCTCCTAGGATCTCGCTGGTGGGGAAAAGGATAACAAAGGCCTGGGGGTCGATCTCTTGGACGAGACGTTTGAGGCGGCTTACCTCCGCTTGAGAGAGAGCACAGAGGAGCACGGGGCGTTCCTGCGCAGTATAACCTCCTTTGCCTTCAAGGATAGTCACCCCTCTATCTAATTGAGAGAGAATCGCTTGGCGAATCTCTGCGTGCCTTTCCGAAATGATGAAAGCAGAGCGGGAGCGCGCGAGACCTTCTTGGACGAGGTCAACTAGTCGGCTGGAGACATAAGTGGCAAGGATAGCATAAAGGACGGGCTCGACTCCAAATGCGATGACGGCCGCCCCAAGGATGAGTACATTTGTGATGAGAAGAGTATGCCCTAGCTTGATCCCCCAAAGATGGTAGGCAACCCGGGCGATGATATCTGTCCCTCCGGTGGTTCCTCCGGCTCGAAAGACGAGCCCCATGCCTACGCCATCGAGCAATCCTCCATAGAGGATATAAAGTAGTGGGTCCTGGGTGACGGAGGGGAGATAAGGTTGTAGGAGGTCGATGGCGGCAGACATAACGAACACGCCCCAAATCGTTTTTAGGCCGGCTCCTAGGCCTCCTCCCCAAAGCACACCGGCGATAAAGAGGGGAATGTTGATGAGAAGGGTGACAAGCCCCACTGGAGTGTGCAAGAGATAATAAAGGATGGTGGCAATCCCCGTAACTCCTCCTAAGACCACCTTGTTTGGAATGAAGAAAAGATCGGTGGCAAGGGCGACGAGAACCGCCCCTACAGCGATCATTAGGTAATCCAAAACGATGCGTCCAAGGCGTCGGAGGAAGGATTGAGCTCTGGTTTTCTTTGCAGTTTGGCCATGCATTTGGGCGTCTTTCTAGAGAGGGTTTCGCTTTGGCTTAGGCTGGCTCTGTGGAGACGATTTCACCATTGTAGGTAGGGGTGATGCGCTGCCCCGGCGGGACGATGAGAAAACGTTCCTCATCCCAATGGCCGAATATCAAGTCGCGAATGAGGGAGATACTGCCCTCAAGGCGTTCAAAGCACCAGCCACGGCGTCTCGCCAATTCTTTTACTTGAGGGGCATAGTCGGGCAGAGGGATCTCTGGGATGTCGATGTAGGCAGCCCGACTATAATGACGTTTCCAGGCTCCCATCACTTCCATCAAATAGTCTGCGTTGTCGCGACCGTATTTTTCAACGTACTCTTGATACAGGCGCGATGCCTCCAGAGCCTCTTCGCTGGCTCCCAGGGGAGTCCATTCGCCTTCACTTTCCTCTCCGCGCTCGATATAGTCCGCTGTATACCAATAAGTGCCAGGATTCTTTTGGAATTCGCTGGCGTAACGCTCTCTGGACCCCAAGTAGAGGGTGATGCAATCGTGAGCTCGCGGGATGACCAGCCGAGTATGAGGGCAGAAAAGCCCCACAGTGGAATTGCTGCACAAACCATACGCAAGAAGAATTGCTGCATAGCGGCTTTCTGGTATTCGTTCAAGGCGCTGTTGGAGCTCTGCACGCAAGACCTCGGGCCGAGTGTGTAAGCCTTTGTCAACCAGCTCAATATCTACCACGTGGGGAGAGAGTGCGGCGGCGTAATAGACTTGCCGCGCAAACACCTCGCAGGCGATCAAACGCAGGCGCATCACCATCATTTACTCCTCGTAGGCGGCTGCTGCGGCTGCCAGGCCCTCGTCGACCCGCTCGTTCTTGAGCACGTCTCCCAGCGCAGCCAGAAGGAGCATGACGTTTGCACGCTGAGAGGCGTATCCCATGAACCCAATACGCCATACCCGGCCGGCAAATTTACCCAAACCACCGCCATACCAGCCATTCCCGTTCCGGGGGCGCAAAAGGTCCATTCATTGGCGGTTTCAAAGACTTGGCGCAAGGGTTCCTGTGTTTCGGCCATCAGTTCGGTGAACTCTGGGTCCAAATAGCCAAGGAGGGGTGTTGCGCAAGCGCGTAGCACCCGTGGCGAGATCTGGCTAGGACCGGGTCCTAAAAGAAGGCGAGGGGATGGGGCAAGGGGTCCAAAAGGTTTCGTCATCTTGCTTTCTCCTTGTGCTTTACCAACACCCAAGGGCGATTCAATCAGGCGTGACCCAGATGGGGCTTGACCACCCCATTTCTCCATTTTGGCAGAGTACGCGAATATAATACCAACTGGGACTGGAGATTTCCACCTGGGTTTCCCAAACCACTTTGTGCTGCCGAGGCTCGATGGACTGTACGTCTTGGCCTTGACAAACCAGGTCGATGCGAGCAATGGGGACCTCGCTGGCTACATCGGCGATGAGAGGAAGTTTGCCTTGCGCGTGAACTTGGGACCCCATGATTTGCCTGGCAATGGAGAAACGAAGAAATAAGCGAATGTTCGTAGTGCCAAAGGTTTGGCGGTTCCAAAGTGCCTTAAAGATTGCCTCGCGGGTTAGCTCCTGGGCCCATACGCCTACAAGGCCTTGGCGTCGTAAGAGGCGGTAGTGGGGCGGGCGATCTTGGTACCGATGGAGCTCATCCCCGGGGCGCCCATCATGGATATCACCGCTGGCGATGATCCCATAGTGCCTTCCCATCTGGAGTGCGTCGATCACATGCTGCCCAGGTACTTCGCCGCCGTTGGTGAGGATCGGGCGGGGATTGCCTGCACTGGCAGGTCGCTCGCTGTTGCCCCAAACGGAGTAGATTTCGACGAGGCGCTCGACTTCAGGATCATATCCCAAGGACCAGTTGACTCCCATTTCAGCATTGGCCGAGTGGTGAGGGACCACCAAGGCACCGTAATCATGGGCTAGTTGGTAGATTTGTTCTAGGGAGCTATATTGAGGATCCGTATAGCGGGCAAAGGCTCCTTGGGAACCGGGATAATAGATGTTCCGATGACCCCAACGCGGGCTTGTCCACTCGAGAGCCAAAAGGGTGACAAAATGGTGAGGGATGTTCATGTCATTGGTGACAGCGCACAAGTACTCCCATTGGCGTTCGCTGAGACTCTCCGAGTGGTCGGCGAGGGCCATAAAATCGAGAAAGGCTTCCTCTCGACCAAAGGTATAGAGCTCTTCAGGACAGCGAAGCCCGTCGGTGAGAAAAGTATGACAATGGAGATCCCCCCAATATAGTCGCTCAGAAGGGGAATCCTGGACAACGCGGATAGGATTGCTTGTTCCTTTTAGTCCACTTTCCGGTTCGGTGAGGGTAATGTATTTGGTTCCCGGGCTCGTGAATGAAAATCCCTCGATGCGGCGAATCGGCCGGGTATCGCCGGGGTAGGGTCCGCTACCTTGGGCAAAAGAGATTTGTTTTGGTCCGCAGAGCCCCTCGCTTTCTTCCACTGCTATGGTGCCCTTGAAATTTGGGAGTGCATTATCCATGTAGCGGATGCCGCGAGCGTTTTCGTTATAGCGCCCTACAAGGCTGGGGAGGCTTTGATAGCAGCCTTTGCCTACGTAGTGGGGATAGGTGAGAAGCTTCACCCCTATCGAAAAAGGCTCGTCGACGGCGACAAGCGAGGGTGCAATGATTTTGATTCCAGTGAGAGGGAAAAGCATCGTTTATTGATAGCTCCTAAGAGTCTTTTTCCCGAACGGGAAGACGGAGGATCGTGCGAAGCCGCTCCTCGGGGGTACGGCGGGGATCGGAGAGATAGATCTCATGATGCAAGCCGTAGCACACGAGGCCTTGGCTCCTGGCGAATTACATGCGCCGGCCTCCTTTGAGCTCCTCTTGGAGAGCCTGGAGAGCATCCCAATCCCCTTTGGCAGCCAGTTGAGCTTGTTCTGGCCAAGTCGAGGGGTCAATGAAGCGAAGGCCTGCTTCTCGGAGTATCTCCTGCAGCGTGCTTACCTGGGTGTTAGCTAGGGCTTCAAATGTGCGGATCCATCTGTCGGAGAGCAAGAGGGAGACTTTGGGGCCTATTCCCTCGATTCGAGTAAGATCATCAGGGGAGACTATCGCTTCCTCGACCTTTGCTGGTTCTTCTTTTTGAACTTGCTTTTCAGGGGAGGGGGCTTGGGAGGTTCTTTCAGAAAGCCAGATGAAGATGAGAAGAGCTAGGAGGGCCACGACGACAACAATGAGACCAAGGCTTATCCACTCTGCTAAGGTGAGACCAACCAAGGCCCAAAGGCTAAACCCTTGTAACATATTTCTATCCTCCCAGATCTTGGGTACTTTTAGCACTTTCAGTGTACTTGGACATCATAGCCAGCTCTTGCTGCTCTGTCCAGCCAATGTGCTCCCAAAAGGAGAGGGCGTTTCGATTCTCTCGCAGAACGAAAAGATGGCATTTTGTGATGCCCTCTTGGGCGAGCTTTTGAAGACATTTCTCGACGAGTGTTTTGGCGATCCCTTGATGGCGATGATGGGGATGGATTGCAAGATGATGCAGGTAACCCCGTCTGCCATCATGCCCACACATTAGGGCTCCAACGAGGGTGGTGCCTTCATAAGCGACCATACTGAGACCAGGGTTTCTCTGCAGGAACTGGGCAATACCTTCGGGTGAATCTGCCTCGCTGAGCCCTACGCCCTCAACCATCCGCCAGAGGCGAATAAGGTTATCGTAGTCGTCT
>JAGGYI010000168.1 GCA_021162655.1 Anaerolineae bacterium | reverse complement strand
GCCTACCTCTCCCGCGATGGCGGCGCCCACTGGGAAGGCCCCTGGCTCTCCGATCAAGTCGTCCATGCCGTCCTCTTTTCCCCCCAATACCCCAACGATTCCACCCTCTTTCTCGGCGCAGATGAGGGGCTCTACACCTCGCACGACGACGGCCAGCACTGGCAGAGGCACAGCTCCCTGCAGGATACGGTAAACGCCCTTGTCGCCTGTGGCACTGCCCTTTATGCCGGCACTGACCACCAGGGAGTGTACTTTTCCAACGATGGGGGAGATACATGGACCCAACGCAACCAGGGCATCGCGAACCTGCCCATGTACGCCGTGGCCGCCTCTCCAGAGTATCTTCTCAACCGCACCATCCTAGCAGGAGGGCCCAGCGGGGTCTGGCGCTCTGCCGACGACGGCCAACACTGGACCCATACAGAGCTAGACTATGCCACCGTCAACGCCCTCGCCTATTCTTCCTCAACCCTCAAGGCCTTTGCCGCCACCGATGGTGGGGTGTTCATCTCCTCAGACGGGGGACGACACTGGCAGGCCACGCCCAGCTCGCCGGGAATGTGGAACGTGTTGGACCTCGCGCTCGGCCCCAACGACGAACTCTGGATCGCCACCCAGGGCGGAGGCATCTACTTTAGCACCGACGGCGGGGCCACCTGGGAGGAACGCTCCTCTGGGCTGACGAACACGCACGTCACCTCGCTCGTCTGGCTCAAGAGGGAAGGCCAAAAGGACTATCTCCTCGCTGGCACCTGGGGAGGAGGTACCTTTATCTCTCAAAACGGGGGGCAAACGTGGTCCCCTTCCCAAGACGGCCCCGAAACGCCCCACATCTACGACCTGGCCAGCGCTGTGGGCTATGGCATGCGCATCTGGACCTTTGCAAGCACAACGGCAGGCGTCTTTCGCTCGGGGAACTTGGGGGAAACTTGGGATTTCGCCGGGCTCCTGGGGATGGGTGTCTCGAGCATTGCCCTGCATCCTGAATACGCCACCCGCCCCAACTGCTATGTAGGCAGCCTGCACGACGGCCTCTTTCGCTCGCTCAACGGGGGGCTTACCTGGCAGCCTCTGAACGAAGGCTTGGGGAACCTCTCCATCCACGATGTGGTCGTCGTCCTCGACGAAGAAGAACAGCCCGTGATCTTGGCCGCCACCCAAGGGGGAATCTGGCGGTACGGGCGCACCCCTTATACGCCCACGCCAAAGACCTGGCGCCTCTCCCTGCCTCTCCTCGCAAAGGGGAGCACCTTGGGTCAGGCGATACACACAAACCGGCCTCCCGCCCATCAGGGAGCCCGCCCCCAAAGGGCCAACCGCTGAGGCTCAGCCAGGAACCTGCTCAACGGAAGAAAAATGGCAACTGTGGGAAGAGCCCCTTTTCCAACTGGAGGGGCTCTTCTAATGCATCGAGAGCGCTCTGAAGCCCCTCGCTAGCCCAAGCGCGCAATAGAACGCCTCCCCTCACAAAGGCACCCGGCTCGCTCCACACGTACCGCCCCTGGGCCGGCAGCCCCTCTGCCAAGACCTGCCAGCTCTTCCCTCCATCAAAAGAGGCCTCCAAGCGCACCTGCAAGGGAAAAGTATCCTCAGAGACCGCCACCCAAGAGATCAGCCAAGCCCCAGGCCACTGGGTGCCCCTTCCAGAGACGCGCACGCGAATAAAAGGCGCATGCAAATTGCGAATGGCGAGGGGCCCCACAACCGCCTGGCAGGAGAAATGCCCGTCGCTGGCCAGCGCCCGCACCCAAACCCGCTCGCAGTTGGGGATGGTGGTCGTATCCCAGACGAACCTTCCCCCCGCCCCAAAGGCACGGCCCAGCGTCTGCCAATTCTGCCCCCCATCCAAGCTGTAGGCGAAAACGATCTCTAGGGGGTCTCCATCCGGATCTTGGGCCTGCCAGACGAGCTCTCGCACCCCAGACCAGATCTCTCCTCCACGTGGGCTCAAGAGGGAGATGAAGGGACGTCCATTGCCTGGATTCTCGACGATGAAAGGCGCGCTCGTTCGAGAAACCTCCACCCGCCCATTGCTCGCCGTTGCCCGCAATAGATAGCGCCCATTGGGCACCCTTCTGGTATCCCAGGGGTACTCCCCCTCCTCAGCCAGGCCCGAGGCCAGCTCCCGCCACGTGAGCCCTCCGTCGTTGCTCCAAGCGATACGCACCGAGGCCCTGCCCATCGGATCCTGCGCCTGCCAGCGGATCGTCTTGATCCCCGACCAGACCTCCCCCTCCCTAGGGCCCTGGAAGGAAAGGGAGATCCGCTGGCTTGCCAGCACCTCCTTGGTGAACACCGGCGAGAGCGCCAGCGAGGCCCAATCGCCATCATCGGCCAAAAGGCCAAGGCGGTAGGGATGGTCCAAGGCCCAAGCCCTCTCGAAGGTATACCTCCCCACACCCGCAGCCATCGTGAGCTCCCTGCGCCAAAAGCCCTCCTCTCCATCGTAGAGAGAAAGGGTAAGCTCCAGGGGGCTCCCCTGCTGGGCTTCAGCCAACCAGCTGACCTGCCTCCCGCGAAGCACCTTCTCTCCTTCGCCTGGGGAGAGCAGAGCAACGTAAGGGGGGCCATCCTGCCGGTTGATGATCGCCCACGGCCGAGAGGTCACATCTTCTGCCTCGCTCTCTCCATCCGAAACGAGAACTCGCAGGAGGCAATGCCGGCTAGAGGCCACCGTTCGCGTATCCCAGAGATAGCAGCCCGTGTAGGCGTTCACCTGGGCCAGCTCCTGCCAATGTTTCCCCTCGTCCAAGCTGAGGGAGAGGGTGGCCGTCAACACATCGCCATCGGGATCCCCAGCTTCCCAGAGCACTTGGTGGCAGCCAGCCCACTCTTCCCCTCCCCGAGGAGAGAGTAAACGCACCCAAGGAGCCCGATCGGGCACGTTGAGCACCCAAACGGGCTGCAAAGTCATCGCCTCGGCGCTCTTGGAGCCGTCGCTCACGCTCACACGCAGCTCATAGCGCCCATTCGGATATTCGCGCGTATCCCAAAGGTAAAAGTCCTGATCCTTCAGCTCGGCCAGGGGCTTCCAGGCCACCTGTCCCCAGGGCCGCAACGACACCCGCGCTTGGATGTTCCCTCCTGCCATGTGGAAGGCGGCCCAGCGGATCAGGCGGATCCCGGAAACCTCCTCCCCGCCTCGCGGGGAGAGCAAAAGGACGATGGGCTGCGAGCCCCTGCCAATGGAAAAGGTCTGCCTGCTCTCATCCACCGCCGTGAAATACGCATCCCGGGCCACCACCCGCACGCGATATTGATCCCCTTCGGGTAGATAGGAGACCTGCCACATAAAGAAGCCATTATTAGGCAGCCCCTCCGCAAGGGGCAACCAAGCTTGGCCAGCGTTATCGCTGTAATACAGATCGATACTCAACTCATCCTTGTCCGGATCGCTTGCCTCCCAGAGGATGACGGCCTCCTGTTCCAGCTGGGCCTGCCCATTAGGAAGGAGCAAGCGCACCGTGGGCGGGCTATTATCGACGATCTTTACCCCGCGGACGGTATCGACCGCTTCCCCCCCTCTGGGATCACGCACGATGATGCGCAGCTCATAAGAGCCGGGGGGCACCCCCTTTGTATCCCAAAGGTAGCTGGTTTCCCCCTCTACCCCTTGCCTGAGGAGAAGCCACCCTTCCCCTTCACGACGGTACTCTAACCTAATCGAGAGCTTTTCCTGGTCCGCATCCCAGGCTTGCCAAGCGATGCGCAGCTTCCTCCCGTACGTTTCCCCTGGGCGTGGCGCCAAAAGGCGCACTACCGGAGGGTCGTTTACATTGTCCACGACAAAGGCCGGGCTGACCGCCTGGCTATAGTGCCCCCCAGCAGCTACGATAAAGCGCAACCTCGCCTGAGAGCTATCGGGGAAATCCCTCGTATCCCAAAGAAAGGAGTTTCCTTGGATATCACGAGCTACCTCTAGCCAATGCTCCCCATCGTCGGGGCTGTACTCGATCGAGACAGTAGCCGATACATTCTCCCGAAGCTCCACCTCCCAAGAGAGCTTCACCAAGCCCCGCCAAGGGTCCTCCCCTCCTGGCCAGGCAAAGGTGAAAGCGGGGGTCATGTTCCGCACCGAGACGGGCACCTCGCAATAGGAGAGGCACCCCCGCACATCCTCGATACTCGCCACGAGCTCGTAATCCCCATCGAGGGCCAAGGCACTATTCCAAAAGACCCCCCAACCATCCTCACCTTGGGCGTCCCGAGCGATGAAATGGAGCTCGCCCGCACCGTCGCGATAGTAAAAAGAGACCTCTCGGATGCCGACCTGCCCTGGCATATAGCGCAGCTCCAATGGGATTATCCCTTTGACTTGGGCGCCGCGAGTAGGCGTCTTAAAAGCCCCCAACACCCGATGGTTATCCACCCGGAGGCGGGCGCTGCGGAGCAAGAGCTTCTCTCCCTCGATGTTCGTCGCGATGACCAAAAGGGTATAGGGCCCATCGGGGAACGGCCGAGTATCCCATTCGTACACCCAACGCCCCATAGAGGGACGCATCTCACCGAGGGGCGAGAGCTCTCCCGTCGGCCCTTCAACATAAAGATAGGCCCCCTCAAGGTATTGGAGCCCCCTAGCAACCGAGAGCACCACCTGCTCAACCCCTTGCAGGATGCGCGAAGAAGAGGGCCGGATGAGACGCAGGACGGGGCTATACCGCCCTAGGATGGAGAAAGGAGCAGAGAGTGCCGTGCCACTGAGCCCCTGATCATCGACGGCCACCACCCGCACCCGCCAGCCATCCCCTTGCCAACCATCCATTGGGAGAACACGCAGCCCCCAACCATCGGAGCCTTCCGTATCGCTCCCCAGCCAAATCTGCTGCGGCACGGTGATCGCCCGGCCCACTTCTTCCCAAAGGGCATAGGAGCGCTCCAAATAAAAGTCCACTCGCTGGATGGTCCCCCCTATCTCCTCCACTTGAGCAGCCACCTGCAGCCTACCCTGGACGACATCCCCCCGCCGCGGCTTGAGCACCCGTACCCGCGGAGCCGGCACCCTCTCAAAAGAGAAAGGACTCGAAGGCTCTGTGAAATATTTGACCCCTGAGCGGGCCTTGGCCACTACCAAAGCCCGGTATCGCCCATCTGGAAGGGATTGCCATTCTATGGGGAGAGCAAGCTGGGTGTATGGCCTCCCCTCGGGCCGCAAAACAAGCCTTTTAGCCCCTACAAAGCGCCAATCGGCAGGGTCAGGGCATGGGCCCTCTCCCCCTCCTGTGGCACACCGAGGCAGTAGATAAAGCCCCAGCTCCCCTTTAAAGCTCTGCCCACTAGACAAGAGGGCCAAAGGAGCCAAGAACCCCTTTACCGAGGATGGCACCCTGTTCTGCACCCACAAGCAGGGCTTCCCCCCAAGGTGAAACCATGCCCCTCTGGCCTGCAGCGTCCTCCCATTCCGCACCATGGCAAAGGCCACCACGCGATAGCGGCACGCAGGGTCTAAGCGCTGAGGAGAAAGAGCTACCCCCCAGCCATCAGTGCCATCCCGGTCGATCCCTGCAAAGATCAGCCCCTCTAGCTCCCCCCTCCAATCCTCCACCTCTAGATAGAACTCGACCCTCTGGATCTCCTCAGGGGGAAGGTTTGTCTCTGCCCGCAAAGTCACTTGGCGGGCCAAGACCTCACCCCCCAAAGGGTAGCTCACTACAAACTGGGGGGAGATGCGGGCAGCCAAGAGGTAATAGAGCGCACTTTCCCCTTGCTCCCGGGTAGTGGTCCAGGCCACGTGGGGCCGCCCACGCGGATCAACTGCCAACGCCAGCTGGCCAGCATGGCAGGAAGGAAGGAGCTCCTCCTGCGACCTCTGCCAATCCAACGAGAGAGCGTGCCAAAGCTTCCCTTCCTGGACCCAAACCAAATGGGCTACCCCCTCCGGCCCCACCTGAAAGGCCCATGGGCTCTGCGGCTCCAGCCCTTCCACCACCTGGGTGACCCGTCGCCAATCCTGGCTATTGGCATAATAGAGTCCATCCCCGGCCCGCCAGCAGAGGTGTAGGTGCCCCAGGGGCCCCACACGTAACTGGGGAGAGAACCCCCCTGCAACGACCATAGAGGGCTCTAACTTGCCCGGCGAGGCAAGATAGATGCCTCCCTCCTCCCCCAGCCGGCCGTGTACAGCCCAGGCGAGGTATCCTTCTCCCCGCGCATCAAGGGCTAAAGAAAGTCCCTCCACTATCAGAAAGGGATCGATGGGGAGGATCGTCTCCTCCGCTCCAGAGAGATAGTGAATCGCCTGTCCTGCTTCGCCACTCTCTACCCAGGCGAAATGGGCCTCACCCGCTTTATCGAAGGCAAAGACGGTCCCCAAGGGAAGCGTCCAACTCTGTGGAGAGGTCTCTGCGGGGAGGGTAATTCGCTGAAGAAGCAGGGTCTGCGTCAGGGGGAAGGTTAAACCGAGAACGGAACCTTTTTCAGCCAGGGGAGAGAGAGCAAGGCGCACATCGGAGGGAGGATGGGGAAACGAAACGAGCGAGACGGGCTCTCCCCGCGGAGGGGAGGCCACATACAGGAAGGAAGCCTGCTCCTCCCCGGCGGGGCGGTAGAGCCAGGCAAGCAGAGGCTGCCCCCCGGCTTCTACATCCACCTCGGGGGACGCGATCTCTCCCGCCCCCGTAAAGACAGGAACAAGCTCAAACCCCACCCCAGGGGTTTCTGCCTGCACACCCAGGGCAAGCACCCAGAGCGAGAAAAAAACGAGCGCTACAGCGAGCAGTATCTTTGGCATCCAGCCCCCCCTGGGGGGATTCTACACAAAAGCCGCCACCAGCTCAACTCCTCCAGACCAAAGGTGGCTAGAAAACCTCGACGGGCCCTACCGATCGCCGCCCACCGCGATCAGTAGGGCCCGTCTTACCAAGGAGGAGAAGAAGCGCTGTCCCTCGCGCCGGACGAGAGTACAGCTAAGGCCGCCCAAGATTGTGAGAAGGCATCGTCGAAAAAGTCGTCAAAACCGCCGACCCACAAATCCGCCCTTATTATACAATAGCGCCAGGGCGCGCTCCATCCGCCAACTCAAGTATTTCCTCTAGGCATTTATGCCTATTTTTCTCACTCCCGCCCTATCTCCAGGGCCAAGGCCAGGTAGCCCCCCACAGCCTCTATCAGCTGGGCAAGCTCGATATGCTCATCTACCACATGCGCCAGCGCCTCATCCCCTGGGCCAAAGCCTATGCAGGGGACCCCCGCCGCATAGAGGTGCCCCCCATCGGTGCAAAAAGGCCAGAGATCCACCGCTACAGGGCGCCCAAGGGCTTGCTGAAGCACCTGACGCGCCCTCACCACCAGGGGATCGTCCTCGGGCAGGTAGAAGTAAGAGAGTTCCTGATGCAATAGCTCCTCTACCCCCGTATACGTCCGCGAGAGGCGATCGTGCACGTGCACCTCAGCACGCCCATCGGGCTCAACCGTCTCGTCAATGAGGCGCTGCAAAAGGGCCTGGGCGTGCTCTAACGACTCCCCAGGGGCACAACGCCAATCAAGGTGCAAGCTGAGCTTGGCCGGGATGACGTTGGCGTTCTCTTGGGCCATGCGGAGCAGGGTAGGGGCTACCGTACTCTGGAAATCCGGCCCCTTCCACATGGGCAGCTCCCGCAGGGCCGAGAGAAAGCGGGCCAGGGCATAAAAAGGATTGATCCCTCTCTCGGGCATGCTGGCGTGGGCCGAACGCCCAATAAACTCTACCACGAACTCAAACCTTCCCCGGTGGCCCCGCCGCAAAATGTTCCGTGAAGGCTCCCCAATGATGGCAAGCCCCGGCTTGAACTCGCGGAGGAGGGAGATGGTTCCCAGTCCTCCCGTCTCTTCATTCACCACCGCGGCCAGATAGACATCCCCCGCAGGCCGCTCCTCCACTTGAGAGAGAAGCCCAAAGGCATAGACCTGTGCCGCCAACGAGCCTTTGTCGTCGCTTGCCCCCCTTCCCCAAAGGCACCCCTCGGCGATCTTGCCAGAGAAGGGAGGGTACGTCCACAGGGAGCTCTCCCCAGGGGCAACTACATCCATATGGCTGTGCAAAAGAACGGAACGCCCCGCCCCACCTTCTATCTTGGCGAGAACGTTCCCCGCCCTATCGCGCCAGACCTCTGCACAGCCCAGGCTCCGCAGCTCCTCCTCAACGAGGTCCGCAACCCCTTCCTCATGGCCAGACAAGCTCGGAGTGCTCACCAGGCGGCGCGCAAAGTCGATAACCCGCTCCCGAACCTGGTCAACAAGGGCACAAAGCTTTGATGCTAGCACCGCTTTATCGCTCCTTCTCATGCTCAATGAGAGGCTTTTCGCAGCCCCCTAAAAGCCCTAGCAGTCTTGGCGCTCTTTGCCAGGGCTTTTTCATCGATCTCGATGATCTGATACCCATAGGTATTCAGCACGATGGTCTCTCCATAGCGAGTCATTCGGGGGGCATCTCGTCGGTAGAGGTGGGTGTGCCCATGGATGAGGTAGCGGGGCTTGTAGAGATCCATAAAGCGGAGAAAGGCGCGAAACCCCTGATGACAACGATCCTCACCGTCGTGGATGCCATAGGGAGGGGCATGGGTAATCAGTATATCCACCGCCCGGCCATAGCGGAGTTTGTTCCACCACAGCTTGGGGGCCATTGAGCGCACAAGCCAAGACATCTCTTCCTGGGTATACTGGTGAGGCCCCTCACGATAGCGCACCGAGCCCTCTAGCCCCGCGATGAGCACCCCTTTGTAATTCACCACCCGGTGGTGGATATTCTCACACCCTTCGGGCGCGCTTTTGACCGAGCCATCAAAAAGGAGAACATCGCGGGCATGATTGCCATAGACGTAAAAGAGCCGCTTGTTCAAAACACTGACGATGAACTCCAAATAATCAAAAGGGAGATCTCCACAGCTCAGAATGAGATCCACATCCTGAAAGCGCTCGGCCGCCGAGGCACTGTGCACAAGCTCATCTACTACATCGCTAACCGTCAATATCTTCATCGGCAAAAGCTCCCCAGACTATGCCAAAGCCCAACACAAAACAATTATACTGTTTCTGGCGCACCGCGCCAAGGGCCCTCTTTTCCATAGAAAAGAGTTCGCCTCTCTGCCAAATCATGGTACAATAATTTATGTTAATGTCCAAGATGCGTCGAGGAGAACAAGATGGCTGAAACTGCAAAGAGAACCCCCTACTTTGGGAGAAGCGGGCTGGAGGAATTTCGCCATCATCTGCTAACCTTTCTCTCTGTGTTCACCTTCTACGGGGCCTGGTTCCTCTTGGGCTGGCTCACCAAGCCCAATGTCCCCGTCATCCCAGGGGCCAGCCTCTCCATGGTGCTCCTCGCCCTGGCCGTGGGGACCTTTATCCTGCGTCAGAGGCGTCCCCGCCTCGCTGCGTGGGGATTCGTCCTGGGGAGCATCCCCCTCTGTGGGCTGATCCTTGCCCTCTACCGCCAACCCGCTAGCGTGGGGCTCTTTCTCTTTCCCACGCTGATCTCTGGCCTCCTCTTGGGCAAAAAGTGGCCCCCTCTGGTCGGGCTTGCCAGCGTCGGGGGGATCCTCTACCTGCACGCCACCACTCCCCTCGTGCCCTCACCCCTCTTTTGGATCATCCTCCTCTGCGGTGCCTGCGGCATCGGCATCCTCGCCAGCTGGGCCCTTGAGCTCATCGACTATTGGGAGACCGAGCTCACCAAACGCCAGGAGCAGCTCGTCGAAGAGCTACGCAAAAGGCAGCGAGAGCTCAACCGCACCCTCAAGGCCCTGAACGAAGCCTACTCCTCGCTCAAGCGCTCTAACGACGAGCTGATCATCGCCCGCCAAGAGGCCGAGGAGGCCCGTGCTCTGAAGGAGCAGTTTGTCGCCAACGTGAGCCACGAGCTACGCACCCCGCTCAACCTCATCGTCGGCTTTGCCGAGATGATGTGCCTCGCCCCCGAGAGCTACCCAGGGGTGGTGTGGACCCCCACTCTCCGAGGAGACATCGAGGAGCTCTACCGCGCCAGCCGGCACCTCCAGGGACTGGTAAACGACATCCTCGACCTGGCCCGCATCGACGCCGCACGCATGCCCCTCTACCGCGAGCTTCAAGATATTCGGGGCATCATCTTTGAAGCTGTCGAGACGATTGCCCCTTTGCTGCGGCAGAAAGGCCTCACCTACGAGGTACAGTGCCCCCAAGAGCTTCCCCCGCTCCTGATCGATAGAACGCGCATCCGCCAGGTGATGTTGAACCTCTTGAACAACGCCGCTCGCTACACAGACGAGGGAGGCATCACCGTCCGCGTGGAACCCAAAGAGATGGAGATACTCGTCAGCGTTCAGGATACAGGTGTGGGAATTCCCGCCAACCAGCTGGAACACATCTTTGAAAAGTTCCGCCAGGCAAACGCCGGGTTGCAGAAACGCGGCGGGGCCGGCTTGGGCCTGGCAATCAGCCGGCAATTCATCGAGCTGCACGGAGGGCGCATGTGGGCAGAAAGCCAAGTGGGGGTGGGAAGCACCTTTTACTTTTCCCTGCCCCTCCCCGGGGCCACTTCACAACCCACAAGGCTACGCCGCACCCCCATGCGTCATCAGGTAGATCTTTCCCATGCGTCCATCGTCTTGGTGGACGCAGACCCCTCCCTAGCCGACATGCTTCGCCGTTACCTCAATGACCGGCCTGTCATCGGCATCCCTAGCCTGGAGAACCTGGAGGAAACCATTCAAAAGGAACATCCCTTGGCCGTGATCGTGAACCTCTTGCCCGACGCCCCAGAGGAACGCTGGCTTGAGGAGATCAGCCCTCTAGCCACCCGCTATGGCGTGCCCCTCATTCGTTGTGCCATCCCAAGCCCCAGCTGGCTCCGCCAGATGAGCGGCCTGACGGATTGCCTCACCAAGCCCATCGCCCCTGAAATGCTCCACGCCACCCTGGAGCGCTATTGCAGCGAACCCTCCACCACCCTTGTGGTCGATGATGACCCCGGCTTTGTTCGCTTGATGGAGCGCATGCTGAACCAAGAGCCCCTGGTAAAGCATGTCCTCACGGCCTATGCCGGAGAACGCGCTATCGAGCTTGCCCGCATCCACCAGCCCAATTTGATCTTCCTCGACCTCCTCATGGCCGAGATGGACGGATTCGGGACGCTAAAAGTGCTGCGCCAGCTCCCTAGCCTGACCAACACGCCCGTCATCGCCGTCACAGGGACGAGCTATGCAGAAGAGGCCCTTCACCGCACGGCCCCCTATTTTACCATCACCCAAGCCAGCGGCTTCTCCTCAGGGACGATCGTCGAGCTCCTCAACGCTGTCTTGCAATTCCTCCAGCCCAACTATGCCTTGGAGGAGAGCCGCGCCAAAGTCTGAAGGAGAGTTATCCGGTCCACCGGCTTGTGCAAAAAGCCATCAGCCCCCAGCGCAAAGGCGAACTGGGGATCGTTGATGATCGAACAGATGATGACAAGGGCACGCCGCCCCTCCTCTGTGCGCCGCAGGGCTTCCAACACCTCCCAGCCATCCTGGTTGGGCATCATCACATCGAGGATGACCATATCAGGCTTGACCTGCGTGATGAGCTCCAGCGCCTCGGAGGCTTGGGTTGCCCCGTACACCTGATATGGGTGCCCCTCAAGATACCGTTCAAAGAGGCGAATCAGCCCCTTGTTATCATCGATGATCAACAGCCGGCGCACCCGCACGAGAGGGAAAGAGATCGTCATCTCTACCCCACCCTGAGGAAGGCCCTGGCTCTGCCACTCGCAGCCCATCGAATCCAAAAGTTGTAGGGCCACGCCATAGGGATGCTCTGGCAGGGTATCCTCTGGGAAGCGCTCCGGAACATAGCGAAAGCGCAGCTTGGCCACGCCGCCCGCTCGGGTGAGGCGCACCAAAGGAGGGGAAGCTCCCCTGTGCGCCTGCACAATATGGCTCAACAAGTTCAAAATAGCCTGGCGGAGCATTACGCGGTTCACCAGAATAGGCACCCGCTCCGCCTCGGGGAGAAACTGTATTTCCACCCCTCGGTCCTGCCCCAAGCGCTGGGCACTCTGAATCGCCTGGGAAACCAGCTCTACTAGGTCCACGTTCTGCTGGCTTACACTCTGCAGGCGGCTCACCTCTGCTCGCACCCGCGCCATTGCACTGGGGAGCGCCTCGTGGGAGGAAAAAGGTCCCTCGGTTATCTCGCTATCCCGGAGAATCTGGGCCAAGGCCTCCAGAGCACGGCGCAGATCACGGTAGGCCTGCCTTCGGCTGATGTTTAGCTGGCTCGCCAGTTCAATCATCGACTGCTGCAGGATGTAACGCCCCCTGAGCAATTGGTAGGGCCGGGCCTCAGGAGCGCTCGGAGGCGTCCCCGGGCCGGGGTCCAAAGCATCGATGGCCAAATGCAACATGCGCCGCAAGAGCTGCCCTCGGGAGAGATCTGGAGCTTGCGCCACCAAGCTCAGCTTCCTCGCCAGGGGATGGTTCTCCAAATAGGCCAGATCGTGAAAGTGGCTCAACGCACTGCGCAGCTCCGCTAGGTAATTTTCCACGACACGTCATTCCTCTTGTGGCACAAAACAAGCAGAACTTTCTCTACCCAATATTATAGTGTAGTACTTGGCCTATCCCAAAGAAACACTTGGGACCTCAACAGGGCCCTTGATAAATGGCAAGTTCTCATTCGCCACGGGCTCTTCTAGGTCTTCGGTCGCCAGAACATCATCGCCGCCAGCGAAGCACCTTTGGCACAGAGATGGCACATTATTGTCCCCTCTCTTAAGGGTACCCCATGCTATAATAAACGTGTTCAGAAATATTATTGTGTTTTCTATTAGGGTCGTCCTCGGCCTTTTGTTCCCTTTGTGCATCCCCCTGGATGAAAGGATTCCTATGAACGGCGAAACGACTACTACACTTCCCAGACCCCAAGTCTCCGTCTGGCAGCGCCGTTGGGGCCGCCTTCGGCGCATCTATCGGAACA
This sequence comes from Anaerolineae bacterium, assembly GCA_021162655.1. Taxonomy (GTDB): domain Bacteria; phylum Chloroflexota; class Anaerolineae; order UBA1429; family UBA1429; genus JAGGYI01. Next base: position 3,383 of record JAGGYI010000168.1, on the reverse strand, counting down.
ACTTTGTTCCTTTCATCATGTCACTGCCCTGCGTCTTGCACCTTTTCATCTTTGCCTATCTCCCCATGTTTGGGATCATCATCGCCTTCAAAGACTATCGCTTCGACAAGGGCATCCTCGGTAGCAAATGGGTGGGCTTTTACAACTTCAAGTATCTCTTTTCAAGTGCCACCGCCCCACGAATCACCCGCAACACCATTGTCATGAACCTCATCTTTATGTCCACAGGCATCCTGGCCTCTCTCACCGTGGCCCTACTGATGAATGAAGTTCAGGGAACCTTGCGCGCTCGCTTTTACCAATCGGCCATGTTCCTCCCTTACTTTATCTCTTATGTCATCGTGGGGATCTTTGTCTTTGCCTTTCTCAGTGTGGAAAACGGCATCATCAACCACTGGCTTGCCAAGCTCGGCAAGGATCCCATTGCTTGGTATAACGAGCCCAAGTACTGGCCGGGGATCCTCACCCTTGTCAACCTCTGGAAGGGCACTGGATACGGCAGCATCCTTTACCTAGCCGTCATGCTAGGGATCGACCCCGAGTATTACGAGGCTGCCAAGATCGACGGGGCCAGCAAATGGCAGCAGATCTGGTATATCACCCTGCCCATGCTCGTGCCCATCATCATCATCCAGGTCCTTCTCTCTCTGGGCGGCATGTTCCGAGCGAACTTTGCCCTCTTTTTCAACGTCCCTCAAGATCGCTCCGCCCTCTATCCTACGACGGATGTGATCGACACCTTTGTCTATCGGGCGCTCATCCGTCTGAACGACATCGGCATGGCCTCGGCGGCCAGCGTCTATCAATCTGTGGTGGGCTTTGTCCTCGTCGTTCTAGCGAACTGGGCAGTACGCAAGATCGACCCTGATCGCTCTCTCTTCTGAACCATCTGGAGCTAGTGAACTATGACAACCATTCGCGCACGATCCAACCAGTGGTACATCTTTATCAACTTTGTCAGCAAGGTACTCATCAACCTTGTCCTTTTGGCCATCAGCCTGGCTTGCCTCCTCCCCTTTCTCGTCATCGTCTCTGCCTCGCTGACGAATGAGGAGGCCATCGGCAAGTATGGCTATCCCATCATCCCCAAAGTCATCGATCCATTGGCTTACAAGTTCATCTTTGCCGACCCCTCTCGCATCATCAGGGCCTACAGCGTCTCTTCCCTCGTCACGATCACTGGCGCATCCATCGGCATGCTCTTTATGTCGATGGCCGCCTATGCCCTCTCTCGTCGCCAGTTCGCCCTTCGCCAGCCTATCGCCTTTTACATCTTTTTCACCATGCTTTTCAACGGCGGCCTTGTCCCCTCTTACATCCTCATTACCCAGTACCTCAAGCTCCAGAACACCATCTGGGTGCTCATCATTCCAGGCTTGATCAATGGCTGGCACATCCTCATCCTGAGGACCTTTTTCCAAGACCTGCCCTCAGAGCTCCTCGACGCCGCCAAAATCGATGGGGCTAGCGAGTGGCGCATCTTTTTCCAGATCGCCATCCCTCTGACGACCCCAGGCCTGGCCACCATCGGCCTCTTTACCATGCTGCGCTACTGGAACGACTGGTACACAGCGCTCCTCTACATTGACAAAGACGTTCTCTATCCTATTCAGTACCTTCTCTACACCATGATGAGGAGCATCGAGTGGCTCCAGATGGGCCAGCAGGCCAACGTGATGGAAGAAAGCGTCCGAGTACCCATCCTGCCCGCCCGCATGGCGATGACCGTCCTCGCCATCGGGCCCATGGCCTTTGGCTATCTCTTTGTGCAAAAGTATTTCATCCGCGGCATCCGTCTAGGTGCTATCAAGGGGTAAAAAGTGCTTGCTTCTGCTGTAGGAAAGGAGGTGTTCTATAGGAGGAAGAGGAAAAGCAAAACCAGGTTTTGTCATCTGTGATTGTGTCCATCCTGAGACCTGAGAGGAGAGAAAGAAATGTCTCGTAAAGTTTCTCGTCGTGAATTCTTGGCCTTCATGGGGGCTTCGGGGGCAGCGCTGCTCATGGCTGCCTGCAAACCCAAGCCTACACCCACTCCGCCCCCAGCCAAGCCAACCAAGGCCGCTGAGACGAAACCGACGGCAACGCCTCAGCCAGCAGAGAAAAAGCCCGTCAACCTGATCTACTACTATGGCACGCGCGTCGTCTTCAAAGACCTCAAGCTGGTCAATGAAGAGATGAACAAGATCATGAAGGAGCGCATCAACGCCACCATCGAGCTCCGCCCCATCGAGTGGGCCGCTTATACCGACAAGATGAACGCCAAAGACGCGGCGGGCGAAAAGTACGACCTCTGCTTCACTTCGAGCTGGGCGAACCCCTATTATATCAAAGTTGACAACGGCGTGCTCGCCGACCTCACCGAGGCCCTGCCCAAGTGGGCCCCCAAGTACTACAACGGGATGAACCCTGCCGTCTGGGAAGGCCCCAAGGTGAAAGGCAAGATCTATGGCGCTGTAAACGAGCAGATCTTCCCCACCGCCCTCGGGCCTATCGCCCGCAAAGACCTGGCCGACAAGTACAACCTCGACCTGAGCAAGGTCGCCAAGTACGAGGACATGATCCCCTGGTTCGATGCCATCCTCGAGGGCGAAGGGGGCAAGGTCACCCCGCTTGAGTGCGGCGCTCAACTTTGGTGGTCAGCCTACTGGAAGCTGGATGGCAGCTTGCCCTATGGGCTCGTCCGCTACGACGATAAGGAGATCAAGGTCCAGCACCCCTGGGATACAGACTGGAAGACTTGCATGGAGCTGAGCCGCGAGTGGTACAAGAAAGGCTACTTCCCCAAGGAGCAGGTGCCACGGGGTGAGTGCGATGCCGCCGTCAAGGCGAAAAAGTACGGCTGCACCTTCCACCGCGCCAAGCCGGGCGGCACCGTCGAGCGCAAGAAATACACAGGGTTGGAGTGGGTCTCCAAGATCATCGAGAGCCCAACGATTCTCATCACTAACCAGATCATCTCGACGATGTACGGGGTGAACAAGAAAACCTCCAGCCTGGAGGCCTGCGTCCGCTACCTCGAGCTCGTCAATACCGACAAGCCTTTCTACAACCTCCTCTGCAAGGGCATCGAGGGCAAGCACTGGGTCTGGGTAGACAAGGAAAAGGAGGTCATCGGCTTCCCGCCAGGGCTGGACGCCAATAACCACCCCTACAACCCCAACTCTGACTGGGAGTTCGGCAACCAGTTCAACGCCTACTATGTGGATCCAGAGCAGGTGGGCGCCTGGGAGGAGACGAAAAAGATCAACGATGCCTCCGTCCCCTCAGTGCTCCTTGGCTTTGCCGTGGACAAGGAGCCCATCAAGAACGAGTTGGCCCAGATCACCGCTACCACCGAGGAATACAAGGACATGGTCTACGGCCTGCTCGACTTTGAAAAGATC
>JAGGYI010000127.1 GCA_021162655.1 Anaerolineae bacterium | reverse complement strand
TAACGTATCCTCAATAACCTCCACTGCCTGCAAGAGCAAAGGATCATCCTCCGCCGTGACCCAATAGGGAAACTGCTGCCGATGCTCCACCGCGTACCCTGTATAGCTCTTCGCTCTATAAAGGGGCACTTCGATATCTGCCCGCACTCCCTCACGGCCGAGCACCTGGCGAAGCTCAGCAAGAGCTTTGGTTTCGGTCTCTCCAACGGTCAGTCGACGATCGACATAAAGGGTGCAACTATCGGGGACAGCATTGCGGCTTCCCGAGGTACTATTGATCTCCGTTACCGTGATGCTGCCCTTGCCCAGAAAAGAATCCCGATTCAATTGAGGCGCCAAAAGCTCCAGCCCCACGATCACCCTGGCCGCTTCATAGATGGCATTCACCCCGCGCTCTGGCCGAGAGGCATGGCAGGAGCGTCCCCGCACGGTGATGCGAAACTCTATCCTCCCCCGCTGCCCCCGCGAAAGCTGAAGGTTCGTGGCCTCCCCAAGGACAACCCAATTGGGCCGCAGCCCTTCCCTTTCAATCACATGTTGAATGGCCAGCCCTTCACAGGGCTCTTCCTGAACCACTCCAACGACATAGAGCCCTCCCCCAAGGGTAAAGCCTCCTTCCACGATGGCCTTTCCTGCATACACCATGGCCGCTAGGGCCCCTTTCATATCGCAGGCCCCCCGACCATAGAGCACTCCGCCTTGGATCTCCCCAGCAAAGGGATCCCTCTTCCAGGCAGAAGGGTCCCCCACATCTACCGTATCCATATGCGCATCATAGAGGAGTTTCGGGCCTTCCTGGGGGCCAATGCGCCCAATAACGTTCCCCATCCGGTCGATGGTAACCTCCGCAAAACCCGCTCGTTCCATCTCTTCTACCAACAAGCGGGCAACCTCTCCCTCTTGGGTAGAGACACTAGGGGTCTGCACAAGCTTTTGGGCAAAAGCCACTAACCCTTCTTCATCGATCATCACACGTACTGGTGCCATTTTCCACCTGAAAAATCTTTATTAATACGCCCCCGACCCCAAAAGGACGGTGGGTATCGTCCTGAGCAGTATACGCAGGTCGAGCATTGGAGACCAATTCTCGATATAGTAGACATCTAGCAGAACCATCTCATCAAAGGTCAAGTTGCTGCGGCCACTGACCTGCCAAAGCCCTGTAATTCCCGGTGGCACCTCCAAGCGCCGCCGGTGCCAAGACTCATATTTCTGCACTTCCGAGGGCAACGGCGGACGTGGCCCTATAAGGCTCATCTCCCCCCGCAGCACGTTCCAAAGCTGAGGCAGTTCATCTAGGCTCATCCGACGAATGATCCGCCCAACCCGGGTGCGCCGGGGATCATCGCGAATCTTGAAAAGAGGCCCCGATGCCTCGTTCCGTGCCCTGAGCTTTTCGATCTGCTTCTCGGCACCAACGCACATCGAGCGGAACTTGTAGCAAGTAAAGAGCGCCCCCCCTTTGCCTACCCGGGTCTGCTTAAAGATCACCGGACCAGGAGAATCCAGCTTGATAGCCAAAGCGATGAGCAGCATCAATGGAGAGAAAACCACCAGGCCAAAGGCCGAGATGAGTACGTCCATCGCCCTTTTAAAGATGATCTGCCAATCCTTGAGCGCAGGCTCCCGGAAACCCAGCAGAGGGATGCCATCCAGGTTCTCCACCACCACCCGGCTCAAAGCGATCTGGAAAAGATCGGGCACGATGCGCACCCGCACATTATCCCGTTCGCATTGCTGAACGATGCGCAAGATCTTGCGGTGAGACATCCAAGGAAGAGTCACGATAACCTCATCCACGTCGTGGGTCTCGATGATCTCGACCAGCTTGTCCGTCGTCCCTAAGGCAGGGTAGCGGCCGATATCCGTCTGCGACTTGCGGGGATCGTCGTCCACAAAACCGACGATCTGGTAGCCCAATTCTGGGCGCGCCACTGCGATGCGCATAATCGAGCGTCCCACTTCGCCCGCTCCTACGATGAGCACCCTCTGTACCCCTTTGCCATGCTTGCGACGCCAAGTGATGATGGAACGCTCAATGATGCGACTAGCCCCCACAAGAACCAGGATGGCCACACCGGTATACCCAAAGATGAGCCGCGAGTAGTAGCTGGGGGTGGCCAAAAAGACAATGACGATCATCGTCGCAATGCCGATCACCGTGCCCCGCAAGACGATATAAAGCTCATCAAAAGTGGTACGCCCACGCTCCGCTCGATAGGCCCCCTCCAGCCAGTAGATCAATACCACGATGAACGCCAGAACAAACATGCTCGGCAGATACACATCGAAAGGTACGTGGTAGGCCGGTTCTACCTGACGAATCCACTGCAACTCATAGCGAACCCAGTAAGCCACCGCAAAAGAACAAAGGATAAGCAACACATCGAGAACGGGCTTGAGATAGCGCCAAATATTCCCTTCTCGCTCACACTGATGCGCCATCGCCTTCTCCCAACATCCGATGGTACAGCTGGGCGGTCTGCAAGGCAGTTCTCTCCCAAGAAAAAGACCTCGCACGAGCAAGACCAGCCTCAGCCAGCTCCTCCCGCCGAGCCGGATCAGCCAACAACTCTTCCATCGCTACAGCCAGGCCCTGGGGATCCTGGGGATCTACCAACACCCCCGCCTCCCCTACCACCTCCGGCAAAGAAGAGACATTCGACACAACCACAGGCACTCCACAGGCCATCGCCTCCAAGGGGGGCAGGCCGAACCCTTCATAGAGGGAAGGATAGACAAACAGTTCAGCCGCATTATACCACAAGGGCAGCTCTTCCCAAGGAACATACCCCGGGAAGATCACCCAACGCCGTAGCCCAAGCCGCTCCACAGTGGCATAGACGCTCTCATAATACCACCCCTTTCCACCCGCAACCACCAACATCTCCTGGGCTCCTCGTTGCCGCAAAAGGGCATAGGCCTCCAGCAAAACCAGAAGGTTCTTGCGCGGCTCCAACGTCCCCAGAAAAAGAATCATTCGTTCGGGCAAGCCGTTCCGACGACGAAAAGCCTCCAGGCGGGCCCGACCAAGGGGGCGAAAGATTTCCTCTACCCCATTGGGAATAGTCACCACTCGGTCAGGAGCCACCCCCAAGAAACGAATGACATCTCGGCGGGTGGATTCCGAGACTGCAATGATTTGGTCTGCTCTCTTGCTCGTCCAGCGCGTAAAATGTTGAAGATACCTTCGTTGGAAGGGGCGAAAGAACTCCGGATAGATGTAAAAACTGAGATCATGGATCGTCACAACAAGGAGGCAGGGCTTGCAAAGGGGCCCTACGTAGACGGGGGCGTGCAAGAGATCGAGCTTTGCTCGCCTGGTCGCCAGAGGTTGAACCAGCTGCTCCCAGAGAATACGCCGCAGCGGATCGCCCGTAGGCCAGAGAGGAGCACGCATCTGCCACCCATCATAGTGTGCCCTGGCATCCCCTACAAAAGCCACATACTCTGCTCGGCGGTCCACTTGGGGCAAGTAGCGTAAAAGGTAATGGATGTAGCGACTCACCCCTGCCGATCTATAACCATGTTGCAACGAAAGAAGATGGGCGTTCAAGCCAATGCGCGGTTTCCTCACTGCCCCCCCTTGGCCGCAGTGTCGTGCTCCTTCAACAGATCACAATAGAGCGCCACCGTCTCGGCGGCAATTCGTTCCTGAGTATAATGAGCCAAGACCCGCTGGCGCCCCTTCGCTCCCAAGGCGCGCCGTCGAGGCGCATCCCGGCGCAGAGCCTCCAACGCATCCTTTAGGGCCTGCACATTCCCCTCGGGGAAAACAATCCCTGCATCCCCAATAACATGGGGGATCTCCCCCGAAGAAGAGCCCACTACAGGCACCTCACAAGCCATCGCCTCGATCAACACGCGGCCAAATTGCTCCTTCCAATTCGGCCGCGTCAGCGAAGGCAACACCAGCACATCCAGACGATTCAGAAAAGCGGGCATCTCTGCCGAAGAGAGATGCCCTAAAAAGTGCACCCTTGGGCGCAATCCCTGATTGCTGAAATAATTCTCTAGCTTCTCCTGCAGAGGTCCCTCTCCACAGATCAAGAGCTGCCAATCGCCCTCCAATCCTCTCAAAGCCCGCGCCAGTATCCAAAGGCCTTTCTCCTCAACCAAGCGCCCTGCATAACCGACGGTAAAAGTCCCCTCTTTTGTTCCCTTGGCCTGGGGAGAAAAGACCTGAGGATCCACCCCAAACTGGGGGAGAACCTGAAGCTTCCCTTTATATCCCTTGGCCCGAAGCACCTGGGCCGCCTCTTGATTCCCAGCGATGGCCGCATCTACTCGGGCATATACATAGCGCTCCATCTGACGAAAAGGTGGGGGATAGCGTCGGAGGAGGTTCTGCCAAGTGAAAAAGAGAACCTTTGAACCCACCTTTTTGGCCGCCCGCACAGCCAAGTAGGTGGCCAGGTTGTAAGGCTCCTCCTCAATATGGCAGACATCCGGGCGGAGATGCCTCAAGGCAGCAGCCAAAGAAGGATAGAAATGAAGATGGAAATGGCCATCGAAAACCAGAGGAAGAACCAACAGCTGATATCCTCTGGTATAGGCACGCTCTAGCCGCAGCCCCTGCCAAGAAGGTGGCACAATGGCAAAGAGCTCTATCTCCTCGTGGGCAGCGATCGCCTCGAGCTTGGTCCGATAGGCCCCCACGACATAGGCCTTGGAGATCAACACAACACGCACGGGTGCTCCCTCTCCCTCGAAGGTATCCCCATTCTAGCCCATCAGCACCGCTGAACAAAATCGCCTCAAACCTTGACAAAGCGTTTCTTTTGGACTATATTGCCGTTTGTGCGGGGCGGTGGCGGAACGGCAGACGCTGCGGACTTAAAATCCGCTGGACGCGAGTCCGTGAGGGTTCGATTCCCTCCCGCCCCACAGTGGTAGGGCCAAAACAGAGGCGTTCTGGGTCCATACGCGGTCCACACTATCCTGCTTGGAGGCAGTACCCTCAAGCAGGATTCTTTTTTTCAAAGATTCAACTCCTCCCTTGCCTGGGAAACCTCTACCAAAGTGGCAGGCCCCGCTATACGGCCTCGAATCACCTCCACCCCTAAGCCCAGGCTATCGATGGCCTGCACGACATGCTCCTCATTCTCCCAATGAGTCAGGAAAACCGTCGTGGGGCCTGTATCAGTGGAAAAGTAAACCGGCACCCCCTCTGCTCGCAGTTCATTACAAAGGCGAAAGAGGAGGATATTCTCCGGCTCCCAAGCAAAAACCTTGTTTTCACGGCTGCCCGACATCGTGATGCCATGCAACCTGATGCTATCCAACTCCGCCAGCTGGGCCACCGTTCGCCAGTCCCCCTGCTGTACTGCCTCCAAACATTCAAGCACCTCAGCCTCGCGCCCATACATCCAACATTTGAAAAGGGAGCTCTTGGGAGCGTCTCGATGGGCAACCTCCGTCTTGAGCCCTATCCGCGAATCTAGAGGAACGGTGAGCAAGCGCAAGTCAGAAAGCTGCCCTCTTTCATCCAAGCGCACAGCAAAACTCTCCTCGTGGGGCACCCCTGGGTACGAAAGCCAAAGGGCCACGCCCCCCACAGCGCTGCGAGCCCCAGAACCAGCCAAGAGCCTCGCCGTACAGCTCAACAAGCGCTTGTTCTGGGCCATCTGAGGCCCAAAAACAGCGGCCAACGCCGCCATCGCCAGGGCCGCCGAGGCAGAGGCACTGGTGCCCAGCCCTTTGCCTGCCTTGCCCCCGCGCACCACATTCTTGGAGAACACTCTGGCCCGGCTGCTTACCTTGGCCATCCGACGGACGAGATCTAATAGCTGGATGACCCGCTCCCGCTCACGGCCCTGGGCCATCTGCCCATTGATCCATACCTCATCCGCCGCCAGGGCCGGGGAGAATTCGACCAATGTGATGGTATAGGCCGCATCGTTGTTCACCGAGATGCTGGGCAGATAGGCCGTCCGCCAGCGCCAATCCGCGAGGCCATGGTATTTAAGGATACCTTGGATTGGGTAGGCCCGCGCCGCGGCCACCCCTTCAGGAGCTCCCCTGGGCAAGCAAGGGTATTCCTCAACCCCGATCCCCCGCTCCTGTAGGGCAGCAAGGAGGTGCTCATGAGCCTTCCGCATAGGTTCCACCGTATCTGCAAAGCCTTGAGGAACTGCTGTTCTCATCCCCTCTCCCTGGAATTTTGGGTCCATTATAGCGCTCCTCCAGGGGAACAGCAATGCGAGATTGACGGGCCCTCGCTGTCCCTTTTATAATGGAACCGCCAGGCTATCCTGACCTCAGGAGGAAAAAGATGATCAAATACAAGCTCACCCATCCGCAGATCCTCGCGGCATTGGCCAGCGCCGGGCACGGCTCCAAGGTACTCATCGCCGATGGGAACTACCCTTTCAGCACGGGCTCCAACCCTGCGGCCACCCATGTCTACTTGAACCTCACCCGAGGCTTCGCCCCCGTCGATGAGGTACTCGCCGTCCTTGTTGATGCTATCCCCATCGAAGCAGCCCACGTTATGATGCCCGAGAGCGGCGAAGAGCCTCCCATCTTTGAATCTTTTCGCAAAATCCTCCCCGAAGGAGTATCTCTTGAGCCTTTGGGGCGCTTTACCTTCTATGAGACAGCCCGTACAAGGGATGTTGCTCTAGTGATCGCCACCGGAGAGCAGCGCATCTATGCTAACATCCTTTTGACTATTGGGGTCGTGCCGCCAGACGAATAAACCACGGCCAGGATAACATGAATATGTGAAAAGGACTGGCAGTTCTTGCCAGTCCTTCTTTTTCCCCACAAAATCCTCCCCTCCTCTTCACAGATTCCCCACATCGATGAGTTAATCTAGAGGCAGCAAAAGGTTTGAAATCCAAACCGGAACATTTGGAGACAATGAAGATGAAAAAAAAAGACATGGACAATCATCAGCATCGTTTTGGCCGTTCCGTTGATCGGGATAGGCGGAGCATTCCTCTACCTAAAAAAACCGCCCTCAATCCACCTCAATCAGCCCCACCGGTACAGGAGAACTGAGCGAAAGCGAGAAAGCTCTCTATGCTGCCCTAGATGATGAATACAAAGCCTTAAGCACCCACCAAAAGGTGATGGAAACCTTTGGGGAGGTGCGTCCCTTTGTAAATATCGCCAAAGCAGAGGAGGAGCACATCGCCGCCCTAAGTGCTCTTTGAGAAATATGGCCTCGAAATTCCCGAGAACAACTGGTCAGAGCGCGTGCCCACTTTTGCTAGCCTCAAAGAGGCCTGTGAAGCAGGGGTCAAAACAGAGATCGAGAACGCCGCTCTCTATGACAAGCTCTTCCCCATGGTCAAGCATCAGGACATCATCGAGACCTTCCAGCGTCTCCGCGATGCCTCACAGAACAACCACCTACCCGCTTTCCAGCGTTGCACCCGCTAGGGCACTATGGCACCAGGGGGGAAACCTCCTGGTGCTATTTCCTCTCAGCCACTCTCGGCAAGCCGCCCCTGGGCCTGGAGGGTATAGTTGACCACCTCACCTCCGAGGGCATAGAACTTGAGCTCGAAGGGCAAGATGCTCCCTGGGGCAAATACCCCCCGCGGCACCAGATAGGGGCTGAGCACCCCCACCACCTTGCCATCCGCCCCGTAAAGCGTAGCCGCCACTTTGACTCGAGAGGCAGGCTGCAGGCTCTGGTTGCGCAGCAAGCCCACCAAGCTACAATGCAAACCTGCCCTCTCGATCTCACGAAAGTGCACTCGCTCCACAACCAGGCCAGCATGGGGTTGCGGCACTGTGGGGTCACGATAGTCGTGCAGGGAGCCTCGCAAGCGGATATCATAATGATGCCACTGCGACGGCGGGGTAAGAAAGCGAATGTGAAATGGATTCTGCTCTCCAGGGAGGGTCCACTCTAGCCCCAGGATATCTCCCTGCTCTGCCAGCAGCTCTTGCTGGGCACCCAACAGGCGAATATCTACCCGCACCCAACGCTGGGGCTCCTGGCCCAGGTTCAACACCTCTCCCCAGAAGTGAAGCCGCCCCCGATCGTCTGTATCCACCGTCACACCAACCACCACCAACCCGGCCATCATTTACCTCTACAGAAGAAGAAACTTCCCCATGCCTCTCCTTAGCACGCTTGCATGGGGAAGTCAAGCAGATAAAAGCAGATTTTGGCCCTACCTTTTTTGCCGCACCCCCTGGGCCCTGGGAACACTCTGCCCGCTACCATAAAGGCACGTCTTGAGCTCCAAGACTTGGCGGCGCAGTCCATCATCCTTATCGAAAAGGGTAGCGATCTTTTCACAGCCATGCATCACCGTCGTGTGGTCCCTCCCCCCTAGCGCTTGGCCAATCTGAGGAAGAGACATCTGCGCCAACTCCCGAGCCAAGTACATAGCCACCTGGCGGGCCAAAGCAATATTCCGGCTGCGCCGAGGCCCCACCAACTCCTCTTGGCTGACCCCATAATACTCGGAAACCGCCCCCAAGATGTCCTCCATCGTCACCTTGGTCGGAGGACGCATCACATCGCCCAGGGCCATCTGGGCTGTCTGCACCGTCAGGGGATACCCCATCATCCGCGCCAAGGCCAGCACCCGATTGAGGGCCCCTTCTAACTCGCGAATATTGCTGGGGATCTGCTGAGCGACGAATTCGACGACCTCGGAAGGCAAGCGCACTCCCCGCGCCTCCGCTTTGGCCACCAAAATGGCCATCCTCGTCTCCAAATCGGGCGGCTGGATGTCGGCCGTCAGCCCCCACTCGAAACGGGAGCGTAGGCGCTCCTCAAGCCCAATAAAAGCCTTGGGAGGACGATCGCTCGAGAGGACAATCTGCCGATTGTCCTGATAAAGGTCATTGAAGGTATGAAAGAACTCTTCTTGGGTACGCTCCTTGTTGATGAGAAACTGCACGTCGTCCAAAAGCAGCACATCGATCGTTCGATACTTGGCGCGAAAATCGTCCGTCGTCCGGTTGCGAATAGCGTTAATCAACTCGTTGGCAAAGGTCTCTGCCGAGACATAGAGAACCCTCTTCTGGCTCTGCAAAACGCGGTTCCCAATGGCATGGAGAAGATGCGTCTTGCCCAGCCCCACGCCCCCATAGATAAAGAGAGGATTGTAGGCCATCCCAGGATTCTCGGCGACGGCCAAGCAGCCAGCATGGGCTAGGCGGTTCGACTGTCCCACGATAAAAGTGGCAAAGGTATACTTGGGATTCACCCGAGAGGATTCGTTATTCCTCCAGTCCTTTCGCCCCCCTCTTGGCCCCACTGCCTTTTCTAAAAGTTCAACGTCCTCCTCTGCCACGCCATTGTGCTGAACAATAAAGCGCACCGTCGTCGTGCGATTCGCGATTTTGGTAACCGTTTGTTGGATGACGCCATACAGGCGATTCTCGAGCCAATCCTTGGCATAAGCCGAATGCACTCCGACGACTAAAACCCCATCTTCATAAGAGATGCCTCTGGTATCCTTGATCCAAGTTTCAAAGGTGGGTTTGGCAAGCTGTAGTTCAAGCTGGCCGAGTGTTGCCTGCCACAGTTGACGTGCATCCATATAACTCACTCCTGAGATGGTCAAGCGGTCTCGCTTCGTTCTCCCTACCCGTCCAAAAAGGACAAAAAATTCCCTTTCGGTTACTCGAGTAACCGATTCCCCCCCAAGATTCCCTTTACAGAAGCTGGCTGAAATGTATAGAAGTTTTGTTGGGGAAAGCCCCCGGTGTGATCGGCCGTCTTGCCAGAGCGGAGGATGGACCTACAGGTCACCTAGTGAGGTCATGCTTTTCAATAAAAAAGCGATCGGCGCCTGAGAGGATATGCCCGCTACAAAGCCTTTGGCTCTGCCGAGCAAACTTGTTGTCCGCAACTTCTCGGCTCACGGCTCTGGTAGCATTCTATCATCTTCACCCTCATTTGGCAAGGGTCAACTCCAATGCTGGCGATAAACTTACCTCAATTACTCAAAAATCATACTACCTGTAGTAGAAAAGAAGCTGTTTTCACCTACATTTTGTGGTCTCCAAAGAGGTTGAATTCACCGGGAAAACCCGCGAAAAATTGACGTTTGAAATTTACATTCATCCCAGATAGCCCCTGGCAAAAGCTCTGGACGTGGGCCAAGCTGTGAAGGTGGTGTTAATTCGCCCCTACATGCCAACGGGGCGAGCAAGCCGCCCGCCCCGTCGTCCCCCTGCTCTCAACACATTACTCGGCTGATGCTTCAGCCTCCCCCTTCGAAAGAGCCTGTTCAGTATGGGAGAGAAAAGGACGCAGTAGGTTGGTAAACTCCATAGGGAGAACGAACTTGGTCGATGGGCTAGCCCCCACCGCCTTTAGGGCATCCAAATACTGAAGGCTCATCGTCTTGTCATCGATCGTGTGGGCTACGCCATAGATCTTTTCCAAAGCCAAGGCAAAGCCCTCCGCCTTGAGGATAGCTGCTTGGCGCTCGCCCTCCGCTCGCAAAATAGCTGCCTGCTTTTCCCCCTGCGCCACTTTGATCGCCGCCTCTCGCTTGCCATCCGCTTCCGTCACCATGGCCCGGCGCTGGCGCTCGGCAGCCAGCTGCTGGTTCATGGCAGACTGCACCTCCCGAGGCGGCACAATCTCGCGGATCTCTACGCTGGTCACCTTGACTCCCCAGCGCTCCGTCACCTCATCCAGCTTGGCCCGCAGCAACTTGTTGATCTCCTCGCGCTTGGCCAAGACATCATCCAGCATGATATCCCCAATGACTGCCCGCAGAGTCGTCGTCGCAATCCCCTGCGAGGCCCCCGCGAAATTCCCCACGCGGATCACACTGGCCACTGGGTCCACCACCTTCCAATAGATGAGAAAGTCAATGTCGATGGGAGCGTTATCTTTGGTAATACAGGTCTGGCTGGGCACCTCTAAATAGAGCTCACGAAGATCCACCCAGACAGGGCGGTCGATGAAGGGTATGAGAAGCACCAGCCCAGGTCCACGCTCTCCTATGCAGCGCCCCAACCGAAAGACGACCAGGCGCTGGTATTCGCGCACAACCTTGATAGAGAGATACAGAATGGGGAAAAGCAAAACAAAAAAGACAAACAGTGTCACAAGAATCCTAGAAAGCTGTGCCATGGCATCTCCTCCATTCTATTCCATTTTGCGCACACGGAGGCGCAAACCCTCTACTGCAAGCACCTGCACCTTCTCTCCTGCTCTAACCTCCGGCCCCTCCACAGAGGCCGACCAAGTCTCACTCTCCACCCGCACGATGCCTTCAGGAGCGAGATCCGTCACCGCCACCCCTACCTTGCCCACCAGGCGCTGTGGGCCCATCAAGGCCACCCGCTTCTGCGCTCGAATGGCCGCCGTCACGACCAAACCAAAAAAGCCCACCACCAGGCCCGTCATCATGATCACCACCCAAGGGCTTACTCGCAGGCGAGGCATCGTCGGCGCCGCTGGGCGCAGGGGGCTAAAGAGAAGAAGTGACCCCAAGACAAAGCTGATCGCCCCAGCCACGCTCAAGGCAAAGCCTGGCACCTTGACATCGGCGATGAAAAAGATAAAGGCAACGATAATCAGGGCGATGCCTCCCCAGTTCACTGGCAGGGTGCCCAGAGCGACAAAAGCAAGGAGCAAAGAGATGACCCCCGTCACTCCTGGGAGGATGGCCCCTGGATGGTAGAACTCGGCAAGCAGGGCCAGGGTCCCCAACGAGAGGAGAATATAAGCGATGTTCGGATCCAAGATCCCGTGGGCAATCACCTCCAGCCAGGTCATGGGGAAGCGCCGCACAGGGGCCCCGCGAAGGTGCAATGTGACTCGCTGCCCCGCTACTTCCACCTGACGCCCATCAAGCTGGCGTAAAAGATCATCCAGGTCGTCTGCCAAGAGATCTATGACATTCTCTTCAAGAGCCTCGTGGGCAGGCAGAGAGATACTCTCGCGCACAGCTTTGGCGGCCCACTCTCCATTTCGCCCGCGCTGATGGGCAATGGCTCTGATATAGGCCGCCGCGTCATTTACCGCCTTGGACTCTAATGCCTTTGGAGGTTCCTCCCCTCCAAAGCCTATCGGGGTGGCTGCACCAATGTTCGTCCCTGGGGCCATCGCGGCGATGTGCGCCGCCATCGTAATAAAGACGCCCGCCGAGGCAGCACGCGCACCAGATGGGGAAACAAAAACCGCCGTGGGCACCTGGGCATTGAGGAGCGCCTGGACGATCTCCCGCATCGCTGTATCTAGCCCGCCAGGAGTATCCAAGCGCAAGACCACGAGAGAAGCGTCCTCTTGGGTCGCTGTAGCCAGCCCACGCACTATATAGCGGGCGACAATAGGGTCGATGATCCCCCGAACCTTGAGGACAACTACTGGACGGGAAGCCTCTCCCCTCGCCGACGGCCCCAACAAACAACCCATCAGCCAGAGGAAAAGTACCCCCACCCAGAGAAAAATGCGCAACCGGGCAACCTTCTGGCAAGAAACCATAACCCGCCCTTGCAGAGCCTATAGGCATCTCCACATCCAAAGGCTCTACCCAACTCGATTCTAGCACGTCCCCTATGGGCTGTCAACGAGATTGACATCCTCCCCCCAGTTCCTATAATGAGAAAGCGAGAGGCTGCCAGGGCAGCGAATGCATGATGAAAGAGGTACACAAAAAGCAAGTGCGGCCCAAGCCCATTGCAAATCCCCCAAGGGAACGGGGGGAGATCACCTTCTCTCATCCCAGCGAACAAGAGTTCGCTCGTATCCTCGACTTTTACGGCATCAAGTGGCGTTACGAGCCAACCACTTTTCCCCTCCGTTGGGACGAGGACGGACATATCCTCGAGGCCTTTTCTCCGGATTTTTACCTCGTCGAGCAGGACCTCTATGTTGAGCTCACCACTCTGCGCCCTCGCCTAATGCGCATAAAAAAGCGCAAGCTCCGCCTCTTACGTGAACTCTACCCCGAGGTCAATGTCAAGCTTTGGAGCAGAAAGGACTTTATCCGCTTTCTGGAGCGCTTTGGCCTTGAGGAACGTTCCCAAGTCCTTGTAGGACAGGAGGCTATCGATAATGGCGATGCCCAAGCCAAGCGATGACATTCGCGAGGACGTTGCAGAGATTCTCTTCCCAGAGGAAACCCTTCAGGCACGGATCGCCGAGTTGGGAGCCAAGATCTCGGAGGACTATCGGGGCAAGGACCCCCTTTTGGTCGGCGTTCTCAGCGGGGTTGTCCTCTTTATGGCGGACCTACTACGCTACATCACCATCCCCGTGCAGGTGGATTTTATGGCCATCTCCCATTACACCCCCACCCCCAGCTCAGGAACCGTGCGCATCACCAAAGACCTGGACCATGCAATCACTGGGCGGCATGTGCTCTTTGTCGAGGATGTCATCGATACAGGATTGACGCTAAACTACCTTCTCCGCACTCTGCGCACACGGGACCCCGCAAGCTTGCAAGTATGTGTGCTCTTTGACCGGCCCTATCGCCGGCTGATTGACATCCCTCTCGCCTACCAAGGCTTTGAGCTGCCCGATCGCTTTGTCGTTGGCTATGGGCTCGATATGGACGGCTACTATCGCAACCTTCCCTTTGTGGGGGTGCTCAAAGAAGGAACCTAGCCCCTACTCTGCCTCCATCCCCAAAAGAACCACCACCGAATGGGGAGCTACCCGATATGTAGCAGCTTCAATCCGAGGGGCCTCTTCCTCAGCAATGATATCCTCCGGCGGAGCCAGGGAGGTGTCGACGATCCTCCGCCACGTCATGGGTGGGATCTGAAAGTCCAGAGGTTCCTG
Source organism: Anaerolineae bacterium (assembly GCA_021162655.1). Taxonomy (GTDB): domain Bacteria; phylum Chloroflexota; class Anaerolineae; order UBA1429; family UBA1429; genus JAGGYI01. The sequence goes on along the minus strand of JAGGYI010000127.1, from coordinate 3,808 downwards.
GTATGCATTGGCAATAATGTAGACATCCATATCCCCAGGCACCCGGTGAAAGTGCATAGCCAATGAATGAGAGTAGTAGCTCCGATCGGGCTGGTAAAGCTTGACGCCATGGAAGGTGACCCCCTCCGTTAGCGCCTCCACGTAGGGACGTTCACCTAACTTGCGGGGCGTCGTTAGAGTAGGGTGCCGCTTGCGGAAAGCGATCATCATGCGCACAAAACGATAGAGATCCTCATTCTCGCGCAAGAGGGCCCAGTCGAACCAGCTGATCTCATTATCCTGGCAATAGGCGTTATTGTTCCCCTGTTGGGTACGCCCCATCTCATCCCCTCCCAAAAGCATGGGGGTCCCCCGCGCCGTCAGAAGCAGGGCGATGAAATTGCGCATCTGACGCCGACGAAGCGCCAGCACCTGAGGATCATTCGTGGGGCCCTCAACCCCGCAGTTCCAACTAAAGTTCTCATCCACCCCATCCTCGTTCCCTTCACCATTGGCCTCGTTGTGCTTCTCATTGTAGGAAACCAAGTCCGCCAGGGTAAACCCATCATGAGAGGTCACATAATTGATGCTCCGATAAGAAACGAAATCCTCCTTTTCGGCAAAGACGTCAAAGCTGCCTACCATACGCCAAGCGAAATCGCGCACCGTATCGGGATCCTGACGAAGAAAACGACGCACATCGTCGCGAAAACGTCCATTCCATTCAGCCCAACGGTCCCCTGTAAAAGCCCCCAACTGATAAAGCCCGGCCGCATCCCAGGCCTCCGCGATCAGCTTGGTCCCTGCCAGCACCGGGTCAGACTCGATCTCCCAAAGGATAGGGGAATCAGCGATGGGTTCGCCCCGCTCATTCCGCGAGAGCACCGAGGCCAGGTCGAAACGAAAACCATCGACATGAAACTCTTGGACCCAGTACCTCAAGCACTCCCTGATGAGCCGGCGCACGACCGAGTGATTGCAGTTCACTGTATTCCCACAGCCGGTAAAGTTCTGATAAAAGCGCCGATCCTCCTTGAGCATATAGTAGGCCACATTCTCCAGCCCGCGGAAAAAGATCGTCGGCCCCGTCTCGTCATATTCGGCCGTGTGGTTAAAGACGACGTCGAGAATAACTTCGATCCCCGCCCGATGAAGGGCCTTGACCATGTCGCGAAACTCGTCCACCACCCGGCGCACCTCCCGGGCCGAGGAATAACCCAGATGGGGAGCGAAATAGGCCACAGGAGCGTATCCCCAATAGTTCTTTAGCGGCTCCCCAGTGAGGGGGTTTGTCCGCATCACCTCCTGCTCATCAAACTGCTGCACGGGCAATAGCTCAACGGCGGTGACCCCCAGCTCCTGCAAATACGGAATCTTGGCAATGAGGCCCCGGTACGTCCCCGGGTGAGCAACCCGAGCAGAGGGATGGGCCGTGAACCCTCGCACGTGCACCTCATAGATGATCGTCTCCTCCATAGGATGCTGGAGAGGCTGATCCCCCTCCCAATCATAGCCCCGAAGATCTACCACCATTGCCTTGAGAGCACTATAGGTGTTTTCAGCAAAGCCATAGGCCTCAGCTCGTGACCAATTCTCCCCATAGGCTACCACTCGGGCATAAGGATCCAAAAGTACCTTGCGCCCATTGAAACGATAGCCCTTCTCTGGCTGATAGGGCCCATGGACGCGATAAGCATAGATCTGGCCATCGCCGATCCCATGGACGAAAACGTGCCAATAGTAGTACGTCCTATTCTCCTGAGGATCCAAAACGATCACCTGAGAGGGGCGCGCCTGATCGTAACGATCAAAGAGGAGAAGCTCCACCGAGGTAGCGTGGGCGCTAAAGAGGCTAAAATTCACTCCCCCCTCTTGCACCGTTGCCCCCAAGGGGTAAGGCTTGCCAGCAGAGACCTGCAACTTCATTGAACACTCCTTTTCAAAAGGGGGAGAAGGACGGCTTCCCCCCTTTTCACCGAGGCCCTTTAGCCCTGTAGCCAGCGGTCAAACCACTCCAAGTTCCGCCGCGCCACATCCATAAGGAGGCGTGGCTCCCTAATGGCGTGCTCCTGGCGTGGATAGATGACAAGCTGGACTTCCACCCCTCGACGTTTCAGGGCAGTATAAAGTTCTTGGGACTGGGAAAGCGGCACCCGTCGGTCCTTTTCTCCATGCTGGATCAAAGTCGGGGTGCTCACATTTTGGATGTGATAGATGGCCGAACGATCTTCATAGAGGGCTATGTTCTCCCAGAGCTCGCCCCCGAAATAGTCCACCATAAAACTGGGGATATCGGTTGTTCCCGTCATGCTCACGAGGTTTGAGAGGCCCGCCCCTACAGAGGCTGCCTTGAAGCGCTGCGTCTGGGTGATGACCCGGGCCGTCATATATCCCCCATAGCTCCAGCCCATCACCCCCAGACGCTCCGGGTCAGCAATGCCTCGAGAGATCAGCTCATCCACCCCCCGCATGAGGTCCTCATAGTCGCCGCCTCCCCAATCCTGCTCGTTCGCCAAGCGAAAATCGGCCCCATAGCCACTCGAACCCCGGGGGTTGGGCCTGAGGATCACATATCCCCGCTCGGCAAAGCTGGCAACCGGGTAGGCCGCCAGGTCAGCCACATACCGGCGTGAAAAGACCCCCATCGGCCCCCCGTGAATGATCAAAAGCGTAGGATAGCGCTTCCCAGGAGTATAGTCCAAAGGATAGGTCACAATCCCCTCAATCTCCAATCCATCTCGGGAGGTCCAGCGAATCACCTCGCTTCGCGGAAGCTTATCACGGCTGGGCCAATCAGAAGCAATAGGGGAAACCAGCGGCCGCCAGCGCCCCTCCCCTGCGCGCCAAACACAGAGAGTGTTGGGCCGATCCGTATCCTCCCAGACAAAAGCCAGATCTCCCTGACCATTTGTACGAAAGAGGGAGAAAAGACCCTCTCCAGCGAGCAGAACAAGCGGCTCCCCACCATCAACAGGCAACGCCTCTAGCACAGAGGTGGTTCCCCGAGCCTCCGAGATGTACACCTGTTGGCCATCCGCCAACCACCCGACAACTACCGGCCCAGCTTCCTCAGTGAGAGCAAGTGGAACGGGTTCCCCTCCATCCAAGGGATAAAGGACTACCCGGCGATTCCAAATCCAGCGCACAGGCTTTTCTCCTGTGGGGCAGGCGACAAAGCGCCCATAAGCCTTGCAAACCGGCTGCCAGACCGCCACTACCGCCAGGTCGCGCACAGAGGCCTCGCCCTGCTCCACATCAACCACGGCCAGGGTGCTCCCCAGCCAGTCGTTTGCCTCCGGGGTCTCTTGGTAGATAAAGGCCAACTTGTCCCCATCAGCTGACCACTCAATACAGACGACATGCTGGGCTCCTCCGGTAAGGCGCCGCGGCTCGGCGTGCTCGGCTCCTTCCCCGGCAAAGGGAATCACCCAGGCAGCCGCCCGCTCAAACTCCACTCCCCAGAGGATGGGATCGTTCTTGGCCTTGCGCGCAGCTCTTTTCTCTGGGCTATCCGGGGGGACCATCACGAAAGCGAGCTGGCGCCCATCCGGAGACCAGGCAAAGGACTGAATATCCTTTTCCACGTTGGTCAGGGGCCACGCCTCTCCTCCCTCTGCCCGCATGATATAGAGATTCTTTACCCCCTTGCGGTCCGAGAGAAAGGCGATATAGCGCCCATCTGGAGACCAGCGTGGCATCTCATTGGAGGCCTCCCCATAGGTCAGGCGCAGCGGCTCTCCCTCTCCAGAGGTCGCCACACGATAGAGGTGATGGATAAACTTGCTCTCCTCATCCGTCAAAAGAGGCTCACGCACCGAATAGACGACCT
>JAGGYI010000158.1 GCA_021162655.1 Anaerolineae bacterium | reverse complement strand
CTGAGCTTAAAAAGAGTCCTTCAGCGAGTCGACGCCGATAAAGGGTGTCAAAGAGGCGAGCCAACTCCTCGGGGGAGAAGCTAGTGCGTGGAGTATCTCTCCCACTGCGGTTGACGCAGTAGGCACAATCCTTCTCGCAGATATTCGTTTGGAGAACTTTGAAAAGGGTCATGTGGTGCCCGTTGGCCTGAGTGACAGAGTGGAGCCAACGGGTGATCTCTGTAGGGCGGATAGAACAGGGACCGCAGAGATCATAACGGGCGGCTTCGCCCAAGAGTTCGATCTTGGCAAGAGTATCCATGGCCTTCTATTTGCCTCCTCTATGAGCTTGCCTGCCCAGCACTATTTTAGCACAAATGTTCTATAAAAACAAGGGCTTTTTGATTCGAGGGCTTTGGGGTTTATCAGTTTGAACGCACCCCCCGTTTTTTATAACTTGGATGGGTCCTGCTCCCAGGGTATAATTTCTATCTGTACAAGGGGAAAGATGGACTATCAAGTTTCTTTGGATGTTTTTGAGGGGCCTCTCGATCTTTTGCTCCGCCTGATTGAGCGGCAGGAGCTGGATATTACATTAGTTTCCTTGGCCTTGGTGGCAGATCAATTCCTTGCCCAGGTGACGGCTTTGGAGGATGTCTCGGCTGAGAACCTGGCAAACTTTTTGGTGATTGCCGCCAGGCTTTTGGTGATAAAATCTCGCGTGCTTTTGCCTCAGCCTGAGCAGGAGGAGGAAGAAGAAGAGGTCTGGGGCGAAGAATTGGTGGATCGTTTGCGAGAGTACAAGCGGTTCAAAGAAGCGGCTGCTCGTCTTCGTGAGTTGGAGCAACGGGGGCGGCATCTTTACCCTCGCTTGGCCCCTCCGCCCAAAATAGAGCCCCGCCTGAGGATGGGGGAAGGTTCGGTGGACGAATTGGTGCAGGCTTTGCGGCGTGTTCTAGAGGCGCGCCCTCGCGTGGCCCCAGTGGATGAGGTGGTTTCTCCCATTGTAGTGCATATTACGGATTGCATTCGCCACATCCTGCAGAGGCTCAAGCGATATGGGCGTCTTCGCTTTAGCACGCTGATGCGACGGGCTCGCTCCAAGGTGGAGGTTATTGTACACTTTTTAGCTATGCTAGAGCTTATCAAGTTGCAGAGGGTGCGCGCGATCCAAGAACGGCCTTTTGCAGAGATCTACCTCGAGCCGCGAGAGCCTGACCCCGGTGCAGAGGTCCCCCCTCTTGATCTGAGCGAGTATGGAGAAGGGGAAGCTCAACTTACTGTCGAGGGGCTTCAGTAAGACGATAGACCTCGAGGAGCTTTTTGGCTAGGCGCTTCCATGTAAAAAGTTGTTGCATTCTCTCTCGGGCGGCTTGCCCGATGGCGTGGCGCAGGGCTGGTTCGGCGAGGAGTTGGCCGGCTGCTTCAGCCATGGCTTGAGTATCCCCCGGTGGAACGAGGAGCCCTGTCTCTCGATGGATGATGTATTCCCGTGCCTGCCCTACGGCATCGGCAACGACGGGCACTCCCGCGGCGAGGAGTTCGGCGAGCTTGACGGGACACTTGCTCCTGTTAATGAGGGTATCATCGAGGGGATAGAGAGCAATGTCAGCGGCTGCCATATAGTCGGGTAATTCCTCAAAGGGCACCCAACCGGCTTGGAATACACGGTTTTGCAGTTTGAATTGCCCTAGCAATGCTCTGAAACGCTGCTCATCCCTTTGAAAGAGAGCTTTGCCTACGACGAGGAGACGCGCAGATGGCTGGGTGTGGAGTAGGTGGCGGAGAACTAGGAGAGGACGTTCAGGGTCATATTCAAAGAAGCGAGTGTAGAGAAGGACAATAGGTTCATCTTGAAGGCCGAAGCGCTTGCGAATCCTATCTCCTGAGCCTGCTGGCCATTCCCCAACCCCATTGGGGAGATAGTGCACCCGCGTTGGTTTCACTCCCAAGCTCCAGGCCAGGCTTTCAAGGGTGCGGCTGGCCACTGTGAGCGCATCGTTGTGTCTAAGGCCCCATCTCTCTTGCCAGGCAAAGAGCTTTTTAAAGATTGGGGGATAGTTTTCTAGTTCATTCCATCCTCCTGGCCCTTCCCAATCATCCTCGTCTATGATGAGGCGAAATCGTCTCTTCCCCAGTTTGCTCAGGTGCCAGAGCAGCCAGCCGGCAAAACCGGAGAAACCTTTGGGTTTGAAGCAGTGGATGATGTCGGGCTGCCAGCGCAAGGCTCGGCGCACTAGTGCGAGGGGAACTACTCCCCAAAAGAGCCGAGGCCCTAGCGGGATATATTCACAGGATACCCCTTCCTCTTCCCATTGGCGCCCTGCCTCTGTGGGAGTATGCCAGGGAGGCATGAGCAGAAGGATCTGATGTCCCTGGGCTGCCAACTCCCGGGCCAGGGGGAGAGCTCGCGCGCGCATAGTCCCTTTGGGGGCAAGGCCAAAGGGGCCGATCATGACAATGCGCATCTTTTCCTCGGTTCAGTGAGCTTCAACAACCACCATCCGATGGTCGGAGGCGAGAGAATCTAGCACTTGGGCATCGACCACTTGAAGCCCTCGGATCCAGACATAATCGATGCGTTTCTTGGGATGTTCTGCAGGGTCCGTGGGGGCTGGTTCAAAGCCCCCGGCGATAAAGGGGTCGATGAAACCATGGGCTTGAATCGTGGCGTACGTGGGCGAGCCTGGTGTGGAGTTCAAGTCTCCGGCCAGGGATGCGCGTCCTTGACCGATGAATTGCAGGGCTGCTTTGATCTGCCGGGCGCGCTCTTCTGGGGAAAGCCCCAGCCAAACGCCATAGGTTCGCAAGGGAACGCCACCCGCGTTGACCGTCGCCCGGACGATGCCCGTTTGCTCTTCTTGGCTGGGCAAAAGGGTTCCTCCGCTCTCACTGATCTCCAAGCGCGAGAGAAGAGCGATCCCTGTGAGGTGCTCGATAGTGGGCAGGTAGATGACTTGCATGCCTAGGCGGCGAGAGAGCCAAAGGGCTTGGTCAATACCAAAGCTTGTCAGCCGGCCTGTATCTACCTCCTGGAGGGCAATGACGTCCGCTCCGCTTGCTTCGATGGTGCGCGCTTCTTTTTCAAGGGTGAGGTGCCAGTGGGCATCAAATCCATAGTGGATGTTGTAGGTGCCCAGACGGATTGAATCGACCGTGGGCTTGAGGGAGGGTCCCCAGGGAAAGGCAAAGAGTGAGGCGGTCAGCCACCCTCCTATAGCTAGCCCCAGCCACAGTTTTGGATAAGGATAGGAGGATGGTGGCAGAACTTGCTGGGGACGAGCCAGGAAACTTGGCCCCAAGGCTAAGACAAGGGCGACGAGAAAGGTGGGGAGCCCAGCCCCGCGGAATGAGGAAAGAGTGTAGGCATAAGTGAATGAGAAGGCATGGGCCACCCCAAGGAGTAGAAAGAGGGTCATGCCGATGGTGAGCCCTAGGGCGGGGTGGTCTGCTCCAGAGAGAAGACTACGAGGCAAGAGCAGCCAAAAGGCCGCTATGGCTTCCACGAGGGCGAGAGCAGCGAGGATGCCTTCCTCCCGATGGGCGATAGCCAGCCCAAAGAGCGCGAGGAGCGAGAGGAGAAGGCGTATCCAAAAACTTTGGGCGGGCGGCCCTTGTAAAGACCAACGGGTTATAAGGGGCCAGAGGGGTAGTGTGCTGAGGAGTAGCAGCGAGGCGACCATAAGAGGATAGTTTGTATGCGTCCAGCGGGCTGCCGCGTTGGGCAAGGCAAAAAGTGAAGAGAGAAGGAAAAGAGCAGCTCCATAGGCAATGCCACCAGAGAGCCCTGCTTGGTCGGAGGCGGAGGGGAGATCCTGCTGATGGGCGAGGCGTTCAGAGAGTACGATGAGCCCGAAGGAGATGAGCAGCTGGACGATCCCCCACCAGGGGTGCAGACTGGGATCGAAGGTGTTCCCCAGAGAGCGAAGGAACTGATCTCCAAAAAGGGCTATGCTCAAGGCAGGGATAAGGGAGCTCGCTCGGCTTCGTAAAAGCCCGGCGAGATAGAGGTTGGCAAAGGCCAAGGTAGCAATAGCTGAGAAGAGACGCACTGATGGTTGATCGATGGAGAGGGGAACGCGGGCAAGAGCGCAGAGGACGGCGCTTATCCGAAGGCTAGAGGCGATGCGTTGTGGATTGCGTGGTGTGAGCAGGGGAAAGAGGAGCATCGCGATCGTTAGGATGGCGGCTATGATGAGGGCAGGAATCCCCTCTCCATCAAAAACGGCATCATAGACGCGTGCAAAGAGCATCGCAAAAAGCACTCGGATGGATTGAAAGGTAAAAAGAAGGATGAGAGCAGCCTCGCCAATGCGCCAGAATTTGTTTTTCATTCCCCTCTCCTCCTTTGGGCTCTTGGCGAGTATAACATGGAGGAAAGGGGGGCGTCAAAGGAGGGGTTTTTGACAGCCTTCCCATTCCTCGTAGACTGGATAAGAGATTTAATTTTGGGTGCTTGTTGACTGTTCGCAACCCTTCTCCAAGTTCTGGGTTTAGCATTGAGAAGGGAGAGCTCAAAAGGGGCCTCCATGGCGGATTGGGATGAGAGAGCGTGTATCCAGGCAGCAAAGGAGGATCCTAGCGCCTTTGCTGAACTGTATGAGCGCTACGTCGACCGCATTTACAGCTATATCTACCATCGCGTCGGCAATGTGCATGATGCGGAGGATCTCACTTCACGCACTTTTTATCGTGCTCTTGCCCATCTGCCAGAGTACGAGGACAAGGGGCTTCCCTTCTCAGCTTGGCTTTATCGGATCGCCCACAACTTGGTTGCCAACTGGCATCGCGATCGCAAGCGGCGCCCGGTGGTCGCTCTCGATGAACTGATCACCAAAAGCCTTCCGGATCAACATCCGGAGACTTTGGCTGAAGCGGAGGATGATACCCGGTTGCTCAGGGAGGTGATCCGAGAGCTTGATCCGGTGCGGCAGGAGCTTTTGGTGCTCAAGTTCACCGAGGGGCTCTCGAACGCAGAGATTGGGGCTATCCTGGGGCGTACCGAAGGAGCCATCAAATCGCTCTATCATCGGACCTTGCTGCAGCTGCGCAGGGAACTGGCAAAGAGAGGGGTAAAGATCGATGAGAGAACGGTTCGCAATACGTAACCTGGGGCAGTGGGTTGCTCAAAAAAGGGAGGAGCTAGTCCAGTACCTCCAGATTAAGGGGTTGCTTCCTGCTCCGACAGAGGACATGACCTATCTAGAGGGGGCAATGCAAAAGACCTTACCACGGGTTCGCCCCCCCCTTTCTTTTCGGCAAAGCCTCCGGGAGAACTTGGCATTGGCTGCTCGGCGCCAGGTCTCTGGTTTGGTGGTAGAATATCCTCAGCCTTTTCGAGGGGGGGTGCTTTTGGGCGTCTCGGTAGGGGTTTTTGCCCTCCTTTTTACTATCATGCTGTTACTCCTTCGCGCGCGCTGGGCTGAGGCAGAACGCTGACGCAGGTCATCATAGAAGGGGAGAAAAGCGTTGAGCTTGTATGCGCATGTTACAGGGTGGGGGAAATATGTCCCGAGTTTGGTACTAACAAACGATGATCTCGCCAAGATGGTGGATACGAGCGATGAGTGGATCGTCTCTCACACAGGGATCAGAGAGCGGCGCATCGCCGTGGGGGAGGAGACGACTGTTTATATGTCCTTTCATGCAGCAAGGGATGCCCTTGCCCTTGCTGGTCGGGGGCCAAAGGACTTGGATTTGATCATCGTCTCTACATCTTCCCCTGATAGACAACTGCCGGGAGCCTCGCCAATGTTGCAGGGGATGTTGGGGGCGACCAATGCTGCTGCCTTTGATCTTCGGTCGGGCTGCTCTGGTTTTATCTACTCGATGGCTGTGGCTCGTCAGTTCATTCTCAGTGGTACGTATCGTTGTATCCTTGTGGTTGGGGCTGAGGTGGTTAGCCGGAATCTCGATTGGCAAGATCGGCGTACCTGTGTGCTTTTTGGTGACGGTGCGGGCGCTGTTGTGATGGAGGCCAGCGAGACTCCAGGGGGGGTGATCTTTACCGCGATGGGCTCCCAGGGCAAAGATTACGAGGCCCTAACGGTAAAAGGAGGGGGGAGTGCCTACCCCATGTGCCCGCTGACCATTGAACGCAAGTGGCACACAGTGGAGCTCGATGGGCGCAAGACGGCCATGTTTGCAGTGCGTACGCTGCTTCGCCGGGCGAACCAGGCCGTGGCGGGGGCGGAGCTCACCTGGGACGACATCGAGCTTTTCATTCCGCACCAAGCGAACCTGCGCCTCATAGAGATGGCCTCGGAAAAGTTGGGCGTGCCAATGGAGCGCATTTTTGTGAATGTGGACCGTTACGCGAACATGTCTACTGCCTCGATCCCTGTGGCTCTGGCTGAGGCAGCTGAGGAAGGACGTATCCATCCTGGGGATCATGTTCTTCTCCTTGCCTTTGGAGCGGGCCTCGCTTGGGCTACCGCAGTGATTCAGTGGGGTGGTGAAGGCTTGCAGATAGAAAGAGGGAGCGCTTGGCAGCGGGCTTGGCGCAAGGCTCGCCAACGCATGACGGGGCTCATGTTGGATGCTCGGCTTGCCCTCTATGAAGCACAGCAACGCGCCAGGCGGGCTCGGAAAAAGAGGAAAAAGTGAGGGGGAAAAAAGCCCTCGGCTAACTTCGGCCGAGGGCCCTTTTTTTGTCTTTAGACGAGGTGACAGGCAACCCAGTGCCCTTTCTCTACCTCTCGCCATTCGGGCTCCACCTCACTGCAGATATCGATGCGACGAGGGCAGCGGGTGGAAAAGTTGCAGCCCTTGGGAGGATTAGCAGGGCTGGGCACATCACCCTCTAGGATAATGCGCTGGCGCTGTCTCTCCGCCTCTGGGTCTGGTATGGGGACAGCAGAGAGCAGGGCCTGGGTGTAGGGGTGCAAAGGATTGTTATAGAGGGTGTTACGATCAGTCAGCTCGACGATCTTGCCCAGGTACATTACAGCGACGCGCGTGCTGATATGACGTACTACGGAGAGGTCATGGGCGATAAAAAGATAGGTTAGGGAGAACTTTTCCTGAAGCTCCTCCAAAAGGTTGATGATCTGGGCCTGAATGGAGACGTCCAGAGCAGAGATGGGCTCATCGCAGACGATGAAATCGGGCTGAACGGCCAAGGCGCGCGCCACTCCGATGCGCTGTCGCTGCCCACCGGAGAACTCGTGGGGATAGCGGTTGACAAAATAAGGGTTCAAGCCAACGATCTCGAGGAGCTCCATCACCCGCGCTCGCCGTTCTTTGGGGCTCAGCAGGTTATGGACTTCGAGAGGCTCCCCGATGATGTTGCCCACTGTCATACGGGGGTCTAAGGAGGCATAGGGGTCTTGGAAGATCATCTGCATGCGCCGACGCATGCGGCGGAGTTGCTCACCTTTGAGGGCTGTGAGGTTTTGGCCGTCGAAATAGACCTCTCCCTCTGTGGGGCGGTACAATTGCAGGATGGTACGGCCTGTGGTGGATTTTCCACAGCCGCTTTCTCCCACGAGGCCCAGAGTCTCCCCGCGATAGATGTCAAAGGTTATGCCATCTACCGCCTTGATATCGCCAATGCGTCGTTGAAAGATAATCCCCCGCGTGATGGGGAAGTACATTTTGAGGTTCTTGACCTGAACGAGGGGTTGTTTCTCTGCCATTTATACCGCTTCTCCCTTCTTGATGTCTACCCAACAGGCGATCTCGTGGCCTTCCCCTACTTGGCGTAGAGGGGGATTCTCATCTAGGCATTTTGGAACGCGATACTTGCAGCGTGGGTAGAATGGACAGCCCGGCGGGAGGGAGATCAGGTCAGGAGGGAGCCCTTCAATGGGGGTCAGCTTGCGCTTGCGCTCTTCGTCGAGCCGAGGCAGGGATGCCAAGAGGCCCAGCGAGTAGGGATGGCGTGGGTTCTTGTAAAACTCGTCTACCTTGGCCCGCTCGACGATGTAGCCGGCATACATCACCTGTACCCGGTCCACCAGGCCGGCGACAATGCCCAGGTCGTGTGTAATCCAGATGATAGCCATGCCCAGTTCCCGTTTAAGATCTTTGATCAGGTCAATAATCTGGGCCTGAATAGTCACATCCAGGGCTGTTGTGGGCTCGTCAGCGATCAGGAGTTTGGGATTGCAAGAGAGGGCCATAGCAATCATAACCCGCTGGCGCATGCCACCAGAGAACTGATGGGGATAGTCATCGATGCGCTCCGCTGCCTCGGGGATGCGCACCATCTCGAGCAGTTCGATAGCACGCTGGCGTGCTTGCTCTTTGGTCATTCCCAGGTGCAGCTCTAGTGCCTCGCCAATTTGCTGGCCGATGGTTAGAACAGGGTTCAGCGAGGTCATAGGGTCCTGGAAGACCATGGCAATTTGGTTCCCCCGGATTTGCCGGACTTCCTCATTGCTCAATTTGAGAAGGTCCCTTCCTTGGAACCATACTTCTCCCTCGACAATGCGCCCAGGAGGCTGAGGAATTAGGCGCATCAGAGAGAGCATGCTCACACTCTTGCCACAGCCGCTTTCCCCAACGATACCCAGGGTCTCTCCTTCTTCTAGGCTGAAGCTTATGCCATTGACTGCTTGAACGACCCCATCCTGAGTGACAAACTCTGTCCTTAGGTTTTTCACTTCCAAAAGTGGTGCCATAAAGAACTAGCCTCCTGCGCGGTCTTGTTCCTCTAGATAGACGTCCGCAAGCCAGGGATATAGCCGGCTTGCACCGTAATGTATTCCTTTGACGTAAGGCTTTACTAAAAGATGGGTTACTCCATGAGTCAGAGGAACCCATGGAGCCTCTTTGACAATGATCTCTTCGGCCTGACGATACAAGTCCAGACGTTTAGAAGGGTCAGGCTCGGTTCTAGCTTTCTCCAGTAGGTTATCAACTACCTTGTT
>JAGGYI010000294.1 GCA_021162655.1 Anaerolineae bacterium | reverse complement strand
CAGCCCTCCCCGCCTCCCGAGGAGAAAGTTATCCAGCACCGAGATGGGCGGCACATCTAGGGGATCCTGATGGAGCATGCCAATGCCCAGGGCAATGGCCTCAGCCGGGGAGGAAAAGCGCACCTCTTGGCCATCGAGGAGGATCCGCCCAGCATCGCAGGGAATATAGCCGGAGAGAACCTTCATCAAGGTGGTCTTGCCGGCGCCGTTTTCCCCCAAAAGGCCATGGATGGTGCCGCTCTCCACGGTTAGCGAGATGCCGTCGTTGGCCTTCACTGGGCCAAAGGATTTGTGGATGTCGCAGAGTTCGATCTTCATACTGGCATCCTACGAAAAAGCGGGGGGTAGGGTGCCCCCTACCCCCCGATGGTGGGCTCAGTAGCTGGCGCCCTCCATGCCCCGCAGAAGCTGCGGCAGATACCAGATCTGGTCATCCGTCGCCTCCTCGCCAGGGCCAAGGTACTGGGTGCCATCCTGGAGGTAAAGCGGCCCAACAAAGAGCTTGACCTTGCCGCTGCCCAAATCCTTGATGAACTCCTCGAGGTGCTTCTTGTCCTCTTCGCTGAGAGCTGGGCCGAACTTGAAGCCAACGGCAGAGCGGTCCGGATCGTTGATGTTCTTCCAGTAGGGGCCCTCCCACTCCCAGGTCTGCTTGAATTTGCCATCGCGCACGGCCTTGACAAAGCGCACATAGGCCGGGCCCCAGTTAAAGTAGGGCGTGCCCAGGCAGACCTCGGGCTTGACCTCGCAGGCGTTCTCATAATCGTAGGGGATGGCCCAGACCTTCTCGCCGCGGTCGTGGCGCTGCCCCGCTACGACGATGGCCTCGGTCGTATCGATGCCCGAGAGGATCACATCGGCGCCCGAGTTAAAGAGGTCGTTGGCCACCTCGGTGGGATCCAACGTGACGCCGGGGATGTTGAACCAGAAACCGATCCAGGTGACGATGAAGCGCAGCTCATCCGGATCGCCCCCACGGTAGCGCTTGTAGCATTCGCGGCAGCCCAGATAGGCGCTGGCGGCCAGGCGGCGCGTCTCATCGTTGATCAGCGGGCCCAGGTAGCCGATGACCTTGGTCTGCGTCTTCAAGGCGGCAGCACAGCCAGCCACGGCCTTCATATACTCCATGCGCCCCATATAGTTGGCCACATTCTTGGGTGCTTTGCCCGTCTTGGCATGGTCCCCAGAGATGTGCACAAAGGCCACGTCCGGATACTTGGCCGCAACGACGTCCGTATCGGCAGCAAAGTCATCCGAGGTGGTAAAGATGAGCTTGGCCCCTTGTGAGACCATATCATCAACCACCTGTTCCAACGTGGTACCCTTGCGATCCGCCGGGTTGAGCTTATCCAGGTAGATCATCCGCGTGCCGGGGACCTTTTCCTCCACATACTTGCCTGCCTTGTAGTGGGCCTCGCTCCAGCCATGATCGTTATAAGGCCCCACCAGAATGACGCCAAAGACGAACTCTTTTTTGCTCGTCGAGCCCTTGCAGGCAGTGAGGACAATGGCCACCAAGGCCAGAATGCTGATGAGCGTCCAGAGTTTCCTTTTCCTGAACATGTACTTCAGCTCCTCCTAGATTTTCTGGCAACGAATCACCACCTAATAAACTCTCTGAGGACCGCGAGAGGCCCCCCTCACCCGTTGAACACACTTTCGCAGCCAAGCCCCCGCGATCATCTCGGCAGACAAAAGACACGGCGACCAGCCCAAAGCACTGGTCCCCGTCGACCGGAGGAATTCTAGCACACATTGGGGGGATTGTCTAGTACTGAGCAGCCAGGCCCAAGGCTTTAGTGTAGAATCTTGCTGAGGAACTCTCTGGTACGCTGCTCCTTAGGCGCCTCAAAGAGCTGTTCGGGGGTGGTGTCCTCGACGATCTTGCCGGCATCCATAAAGATGATGCGATCGGCAGCATTGCGGGCAAAGCCCATCTCATGAGAGACGACCACCATCGTCATGCCCTCGCGGGCGAGCTCGAGCATGACGTCAAGCACCTCTTTAATCATCTCGGGGTCCAGGGCCGAGGTCGGCTCATCAAAGAGCATGATCTTGGGCTGCATCGCCAGCGCCCTAGCGATGGCCACCCGCTGTTGTTGGCCACCAGAGAGCTGCCCAGGGTAGGCATCGGCCTTTTCGGGGATGCCCACCTTTTTGAGGAGATCCAGGGCGATCTCAACAGCCTCTTGGCGACTACGCTTGCGCACCACCCGCTGGGCGAGGACGATATTATCGAGCACCGAGAGATGGGGGAAAAGGTTGAACTGCTGGAAGACCATCCCGATCTCGGCACGCACCTCGTTGATGTTCTCCACCTCCGAGAGCACCATGCCATCGACGATGACCGTGCCCGAATCGGGTTCCTCCAGATAATTGATGCAGCGCAAGAGGGTAGACTTGCCCGAACCGCTGGGCCCGATGATCACCGTCACCTGCCCCTTGGGGACGTTCAAGCTGATCCCATCAAGGGCGACCACTCGCCCATGGTGAAAGGTCTTGCGTAGGTCTTTGACCTGGATGATATAGGAATCCTCTGTGGCTCCCAACTCGCTGCCTCCTTTGGCAAACTAGCTAATGCTCGAACTTGGTCTTGGCCTCGATGAACTCGACCGCCCGAGAGGAAAAGAGCGTTAGCACCAGGTAGCAAAGCGCCACCATGATCCAGGTATCAAAGCTCAAAAAGGTACGGGCCATGTATTCACGCCCTCGGCGGGTGAGATCCGAGACAGCCAGAACCGAGACCAGAGAAGAATCCTTGAGCAGAGCAACAAACTCGTTGCCCACCGGCGGGAGGATAACCCGAATGGCCTGAGGGAGGATGATATGGCGCATCGCTTGGAAATAGGTCATCCCCAGGGAACGCGCGGCCTCCATCTGCCCATGGTGGATGGAAGAGATTCCGGCACGAAAGATCTCGGAACCATAGGCACCATAACAGATGGTTAACCCCAAAACAGCCGCGGTAAAGGGGCTCAGGCGCAGGTCGATCCACCACTGGCCTACCTTTTCGAGGGCAGGCGAGAGGGCGATGAGCAGCTTACCAAAGCTATCAAAGACCTGAGGCAGTGCAAACCAGATAAAGAGCAACTGGACGAGCAAGGGGATGCCGCGGATGATCTCCACATAAAGGGAGGCGATCCCATAGATGAGGCGAGAACGAGAGATGCGCCCCAGGCCTCCCAGGAGGCTGACTAGAAGGATGAATCCAAAAGAAGTGATCACCAGGCGCAGGGTGACGAGGATGCCATCATAGATGAAATCCCAGATCTCCAAAAAAGGATAGGGCTTGAAACGTACCAACAACCAGGTGCTCACTCCAATGACAAAGACGAGGATCCACCAGTTGCCCACGGCTCGGCGCGTCTCACGGCGCAGGGCAAGCGCTGCAAAAGCCATCACCAGAGTGCCCACCAGGGCCAGCCAAAAGCCCACCCGTGGCTGCAAGCTTCCTTGCGCCAGGGCGAGGAGCCGGGTACTGAAATCGAACTGGTGGAACCAAGCCAAGACGAGAGCCAGAGGGCCCAAGCCCGTGAGGTAAATGGTCAGAGGGATCCAACGCTCTGGCAAGCCCTTGGCTCCAAACCACGCCTGCCCTACAAAGAGGAGCGCCCCCAAGGCCCCCAGCACAGGCCAAAGGAGGACGAGCAGATAGCTAAACAATCGCGGGATGTAGCTGGGGTACTCCCACAGCGCCAGGAGCCAGCTCCAGCCAGAGCCAGCATGCCCTACAGGAGCCACCCTCACCTGCACATCCCGAAGCTCCTCTTTGAGAGGATGGCGTGCCTGAATAAAGTGCTGGCGATAGATCAGCACCGGAAAGTGGGCTACAATCGTCGTCCCTTTAGAAAAGCGGGTGGTTGCCTGGATGATGCGGTAGGGGAACATGGGCGCGAAATAGGCCAAAAGCACGAGCAAAGCCCCCAGAAAAAGGGCCAAGAAGCGCCAATCGCGCCGCTCCGCCGCCGAAAGGCGATGCCCCACCAAGTCAGAACCGCTCTCTATCGTCGCCACCACTATCTCCTTCCTAGCCAAAAAGAAAGCAGGCCTTGCCAGGGGCTCCTCCGCCCCTCAGCAAGCCCCGCCGCTTGCCAACCGGCTTCTCTGCCACTTATGGTTTATGCTTCACCTAAATAGGCCGCGCGCACCTGAGGGTTCTCCAGGAGCTCGCGGGCAGACCCCTCAAGGACGATCTCCCCCGTCTCGAGCACATAGCCCCGATGGGCCACCGAAAGGGCCATGGCAGCGTTCTGCTCAACGAGGAGGATACTCGTTCCCTGGGCATTGATCTCTTTGATGATCTCAAAGATCTCCTCAACGAGGATGGGAGCCAAGCCCATGGAGGGCTCATCGAGAAGGAGGAGGCGAGGCCGCGACATCAGCCCCCGCCCCATCGCCAGCATCTGCT
>JAGGYI010000067.1 GCA_021162655.1 Anaerolineae bacterium | reverse complement strand
GCCGGGTATCAGGAGTATCCAGAGGTCGCTGGAGTGGGAGGTTATCTCGATCCCCCAGCGGAGCTTTTGAGGACAAACCTGTGGGCGTGGTACGAGTTCTATGTAACGCATCAGGTCTATCGCGCGGGATCTGAACCCTATTTGGGCGGGTTCGATTGCCCTGCTGAAGGGACGAACTCTATGCCCTACCGGCACAAGGTGTTGGAGGAAGTAGGGGGATTTGACGAGTCTTTTCCCTTTGCCGGGGGAGAGGATACGGACCTCAAGTGGCGCGTGGTGAGCCGAGGCTATTCTCTGCTCTATGTGCCGGTGCGTGTTATTCATTTGCGTAGCTACTCTTTGCGCAATTTTTGGCGCCAATACCAGACCCACGGGCGGGGGGTGGTACACTTTGAGCGCAAGCACAAAGGGCATCCCCCCACTCATTTGCGGATGATTTTGCGTGGAGGGGTTCGCTTGCTCCGCTGGGGGAGGGATCTTTTTCGCTTGGGGCCAGAGCTTGCAACGGCCAAGCTCGTTGTCGAACTGGCAGATGTGGTAGGGCAGTGGCGGGAGGTAAGGCGGTTGCGATGTCAATAAAGGCGGCAGTTGTTCTGGGTACGCGCCCCGAAGCGATCAAGCTTGCGCCGGTGATACTGGCCATGCAGCGTGATCAAGTTTTCTCTTGCCGGCTAATTGCTACTGGCCAACATCGAGAGATGTTGGATGAGGTCTTGAGGCTTTTTGATTTGCATCCTGACTACGATTTGCATGTTATGCGTCCGGATCAAAGCCTGTTTGATGTTACTTCACGGGTGCTTTTGGGGTTGCAGCCCATTTTAGAGCGGGAAGCTCCTCAGGTTGTCCTTGTTCAAGGAGATACGACCTCTGCCTTTGCCGGAGCTTTGGCGGCCTTTTACCTTCGTATCCCTGTAGCTCATGTGGAAGCAGGCCTCCGCACAGCAGACAAGTATCGCCCCTTCCCTGAGGAGATTAACCGAAGGATGATCTCTCTATTGGCAGATTGGCACTTTGCTCCTACGGAATGGGCGCAAAATAACCTTTTACGAGAGGGGATATCTTCAGAGCGAGTTTTTGTCACAGGAAATACCATTGTTGACGCTTTGTTTGAGATTCTCCAAAGGCCGTCACCCCCCTTGCCTGAGCCGATTGCTCGCCTCACAGGGAGGGAACGGCTGGTGTTGGTGACTGCACATCGGCGGGAGAACTGGGGGGAGCCGTTGCGGCGTATTTGTCGGGCATTGCGAGCTTTGGTGGATGCTTTTCAAGACGTTGTTATCCTCTTTGCCGTGCATTTGCATCCTAGGGTACAGCGAGTTGTCCACGAGGAGTTGGAGGGCATCCCACGGATATTTTTGTTGGGGCCTGTCCCTTACGAGGTTTTTGTGCACATTTTGGCGCGGTCTGTTCTCATCCTTACAGATTCAGGAGGCATTCAAGAGGAGGCATGCTCTCTGGGTAAGCCCGCTCTTGTGTTGCGCGAGGTTACAGAGAGGCCGGAGGGAGTGGAGGCGGGGATTTTGCATCTAGTGGGTACCAAAAGCGAGCACATTGTTGCTGAAGCTTCCCGCTTGCTCCGAAATGTTCAAGCAGATCAACGCACAGCTTGGAGGCCTAGTCCTTATGGGGATGGGCATGCAGCGGAGCGTATTCTGAGGATCCTGCGCGAGAGGCTTTGAAAATGCGAGTAGCTCTATTACCTGTTTTTCCGCAGGAACATTGGACCAGTATTGGTGTATATACCCGGAGGCTCACGCAGGGATTGCGGGCTCTGGGTGTGGAGCTGGTTGAGGTACATCCCCAGGCTTGGGAGTGGCCGGCGAGCTCATGGAGGATTTTGGGGCGCCAGTTCTCTCTGCGTACTTTGGGAATTTATCTTTCTCGTTGGCTAAAGTACCCATTGCTTTTGCGGAATCTTGAAGCAGATGTTTTTCATATCCTTGATAATAGCTATGGGCATCTGGCTTTTTTCCTTGATCCTCGACGTACAGTGGTGACTTCACATGGAGGAACCCCTCTTTCATGGCGTAAGTGGAGTCGAGAGGGGCCTGCTATATGGCAGTTTGATTGGGCTTTTAAAGGGATGTTGCGAGCGGCTCGTATTCTCTGTGTGAGTGAATATGCCAAGAGGGAGCTTTTGGCAGAGGCTCCGGGTTACCCTCCCCATAGAGTGCTCGTTGTTTATCATGGGATCGAGCCGATTTTTCAGCCTTTACCTCAGGAGGAAAGAGCCCAGTGGAGGAAGCACCTTCTATCCTCAGGGGGATCTTGGCTCCTTTTACATGTAGGGCACAACGCTGCTCGCAAGAATGTTGAGGTGCTCTATCGGGTGGTTGCCTTGCTTCGTGCAAAGGGAGTGGCTGTGCACCTTCTTCGTGTAGGAGGGCTCCCAACGCCAGAGATGGAGAGCCTCATCAAAGAGCTGGGAATTGGCAAGTGGGTCACTCATGTTGGCCATGTGGAGAATACAGAGTTACCTGCCTACTATAGCGCGGCAGATGTTTTCCTTTTTCCTTCTCTCTACGAGGGCTTTGGTATCCCCTTAATTGAGGCAATGGCTTGTGGGGCTCCAGTGGTGTGCTCCGACATGCCTCTTTTCCATGAGGTTTGTGGGGAAGCAGCTCTTTTTGCTGATCCCCTTTCCCCTGAGGCGATCGCGGAAGCTGTGAGAGGGGTTCTGGAAAAAGCCGCGTTAAGAGAAGCTTTGAGACGGAGGGGGTTAGAGAGAGCCAAGCTTTTCAATTGGCAAGAGACGGCGCGTCAGACGTTAGCTGTCTATCGCCAAGTGAGCCAGGAAAACGCATGATGAGATATTCTTTTTTGGTATGCCCTACTTGTCAAGTCCAATTAATAGAAGAGGATGGTTGGCGTTGCCCCCATTGTGGTGGATGCTGGAGAGATCGGGAGGGGATCCCCGTTTTCAAAAGGGATGAAGAACATTATTGGGGAGAGATTCCTCAGCCGGAGATGGCCGAGCTTTTGGAGTTGGCCGCTAGAACTTTTTGGCATCGAGCGATCGAGGAAAGGCTTTATCCAAAAGAGCGAGGGCTTTGGGAGTATATTACTTCCCTTTCTCGGGCTGAAGGACTTTTGTTCGTGCCTCTTGATCAAACGGACTGGGTCTTGGATTACGGAGCGGGTTGGGGAACGCTGAGCGTGGCACTTGCCCCTTGGGTGCAGGCAGTTGTTGCTCTTGACGGAACTTGGGAACGTGCGCGCTTTCTCCAGCTCCGTGCAATGCAAGAGGGACTGGCGAACGTCTATCCCCTCTGGGCAGGAGACATGCTTCCTCTTCCCTTGCCTTCTGAGAAATTCTCGTTAGCGGTGTTGAATGGAGTTCTAGAATGGGTCCCTCAGAGCTTTCCCAAACTCTCGCCATTGGAAGCTCAAAGGAGATTGCTGCAAGAACTTTGGAGGCTTCTACGGCCAGGGGGGATGCTTTACCTGGGAATAGAGAATAGGTATGGCTTTCCCTTCTTCCTGGGTAAGACGGCCCATGGAGATCTTCCTTTTGCCTCGGTTTTGCCTCGTTGGCTGAGCGATGCCTTGTCTCGTTCTTTGAGAGGGGAGCCCTATAGAACGTGGACCCATAGTCTCCGAGCGTACAAGAGGTTGCTTCAGAGCGTCGGGTTTTCCTCTGTGCAGTTCTACTGGCCATATCCTAGTTATGTGCGTCCAGAGTTTCTTATCCCTTTGGAAGAGCGTGCCCCTTTAGAGTTCTTTTTGCGTTGGGTTTGGCGAGGGTCTTCTTTGTCGCGGCGGTTGCGCTTTTGGACTGTGCGACTTGCCCATTTGGGGGGAATTTGGAAGTACCTTGTGCCCACCTTTGTCATTCTTGCCTCCAAGGAGGAACCTTAGTGCAAGATTGGAAAGACCTTTTGAGAGAGTATTGGCCTGTTTGGTTTGGTGAGCCTTTGCCAGCCCGGTTGAGCTTTGCCCAAAGGGAAAAGGTGCTTTTTGCCTTTCCAGAGGGTGCTCGAGAACCCTCATTGGTGATAAAGCTAGCGCGAACTGTGCAGGAGGGCGCTAGGTTTGAGCGTGAACATGCCTTACTCGCCTCCTTATACCGCTCTTTTCCGCGGCTGGCGCGGGCTGTGCCGTCTCCGTTACTTTTGGGCTCTCTGGGGCAAAGACCGTTTCTTATCGAAACAGCCCTCGTTGGGCGTCCTTGGCTGGCTCTTTTTAGGGACCGTCATCCTCATCGCGAAGCCCCTCTCGAGCAGGTTCTGAGTTGGCTTTGGGAGCTTCAAAGGGCAACGGGTAGGCGGGCTCCACTGCGGTGGCAGTACGTGGCCAAGCTGCTAGCTATTGCCCCTTTTCTACGTGAGGAGTCTCCTCACTTGGTCGCGGCAGTAGAAAAGTTGTGGCAATCTTTTGCGGAGCAAGAGGGTTCTTGCCTCATGGTGTGGAGCCATGGGGACTTGCAGGTAACGAACATCTTTCTTTTACCGCAAGGAAGCATAGGAATCATTGATTGGGAAGAAGGCTCTTTTGAGCGTTTCCCTCATTTTGATTTCTTTTATCTCTTATGGAGTGTTTATTCTTTGTATCTGGGACTATCTCCCGCTGATGCGTGGTGGGATCTCTTTATTGAGAAGGTCCCTTGGGGCCGTGTCAGGATCTCTCGATGGATCGATCATCTCG
>JAGGYI010000223.1 GCA_021162655.1 Anaerolineae bacterium | reverse complement strand
CCGCCTGTAAACCATTGCGCACAGCAACAAACATGGCCACCAGGGCAACAACCGTTTTCCCTGATCCCACATCCCCCTGCAAGAGGCGACTCATCGGCACTGGCTGCTGCAGGTCTGCTAAAATGTCTTGAATAGCCCGCCTCTGAGCCCCTGTTAACTCAAAAGGCAAGCGCTGAATGAACTCATCTACCTCTTCTTGTGGAATGTACAGCGCCCTCCCTCGAAAGGAACGCCATACACGACGCTGCCAGAGAACGCCCATCTGTAGAATGAAAAGCTCGTCAAAGCTCAAACGCCGACGGGCCTGTTCCAATGAAGAGCGATCATCAGGAAAATGGATCTGCCGCAAAGCCGTCTGCAAATCGACGAGCCCTGCCTCTTCCCTGATAGGGACAGGTAAGGGGTCTTGGAGTTGAGGCAACCAATGGTCCAACGCCTGTTTTACCCACC
Organism: Anaerolineae bacterium; assembly: GCA_021162655.1. Lineage (GTDB taxonomy): Bacteria > Chloroflexota > Anaerolineae > UBA1429 > UBA1429 > JAGGYI01. The sequence goes on along the minus strand of JAGGYI010000223.1, from coordinate 19,213 downwards.
GACGGAATTGACGAGCACTGAGCCCCTCTGTCAGAGGATAAACAGGTACCAAGCGTCCTGTATGCAAAAGCTCACGTTGGAGAGGCTCCCACTGAGGCGAGCTGAAAAAGAGCCGCCCGAGGTATTCATCCACCTTGCCACTGATAACCAGCTCGCTCCCAACCTTGAAGCGTTGCTTTAAATATGGCTGATTGAACCATCGTGCCTCGACCGCCCCCGTTGCATCACGCAACGTCACCCGCACGATCGTCTTCCCCGTACTCGTTCGTTGAAAGGTAACATCCCGAACGACACCCACAATGGTAACCTCATCCCCCCACTGAAGGCGGTTAATCGGCTTAAGGCGGCCAAAATCATCATAGCGGCGAGGGAGATGGTAGAGCAGATCTTGCACTGTCTCAATTCCCAAGCGAGCCAAGCGCTTGGCATTCACCTCACTGACCCCGCGCAGGACGCTCACCGGTGAATCCAATCCTCCCTCTTGAGCTTGGGGCTGCCTACCGGCCCTCTCGCCCTTCTGAGGAGAAGGGACGGAGGCAACACGCCTCCCGTCACTCTTTGGCAAAGAGCTTTCGGCCTCTGCTCTTAAAAGGGCCAGAATCTCCTCGATCACCTGGCGGCGCTTCTCCACCGAAAAGGAGACGTATCCTTGAAGTTTCTCCACCACTGTATCAACGCTCAGGGGAGGCCTGCGCCTTTTTGTTTCCTCACGGGCCTCCTTTTCCCAATAACGAAGGAACCTTTCCAACCCTCCGATGACCGCCCTATTTTGGCATCCCTGCTCTCGCTCTAAATTCAAAATACGCTCAAGCTTTTCATAAGGAGAGGATATTGTCCCCATCAGTCCCCTATCTTTCATCACGCTTTACTCTTCCAACACCACCGTACCAAAAGCCCCAAGTCCTACATGGGCTGCCAGCACAGGGCCATAGATATGTTCCTCCCAATGCAGTTCGGGTAAAACGAGGGAAAACTGTTCCTCGAAAGCGGATTTATCGAACCCCAGCCCTGAGTGAAAGATCGTCACCTGTTTGAGAGCCTGAAACTCGGCAATAAATTCCACCATGCGCTCAATAGGAGTCCCCCGATTGCGCGAACGCTGCATATAAATGATCTGGCCCTCCTCTAACAAAAGCAAAGGGCGAATCCCCGTAGAGCCTCTGAGCATTCCCCTTCCATCGTGGAGCCAACCCGCCCGCCGCAAATGCTCGAAGGAATCCACATAGAGAGCAAAATAGGTTTTGGTGGCCACCGCATGTACAAGGCGAACGATCTCGTGAGCTGTAGCGCCCTCTCGGGCTGCCTTGGCTGCCTCAACCACCAGCAGGCCCAGGGCCCGAGCAATAAACTGCGAGTCCACTACGTTCACCTGGCATCTTCCCAAAAGCCCAATCCGACCTTGGCGAGCAATATCCACCACCTTGGCTAATGCCGAAGATGTATGAACGGAGACGATCGAATCTGTCTCTCTGGCCAAGCGCTCGTACACTTGGGCGAACTGATGCACCGAAGGAGGCAAAGCCACCAAAGCTACACGCTTTTTTATCACCTCTCGGTAAAATTGGGGGTCACGCAATTCAGGGCTATCTGGGATCGTTTCGGTGCCAAGATGGATGCGCCAAGGGATCACCGTGATCCCCAACTCTTCAACGAGTTGAGGTGGGAGCTCGGCAGCGCTGTCTGTGACGATCCTAACATTCGCCATCGCTGGTCAACCTCCTCTCTGCGTTCACTCGGCAGAGATGATATAGTAGTAATGCGTCTGCCCCCCACTCAACACTTCTATCTCTAGTTCGGGATAGCGACGCTCAATCTCCTTAGCCAAGCCTTCAGCCCCTTCAGCCGAAACATCCTCTCCATAGTAAATTGTCAAGACCTCATACTCTGCAACTGACATCCGTTCCAACAGATCCCAGACCACTTGGGAAATAGACTCATCAGTCGTCACCAAATCACCATTCAACAGGCCAATGAACTGCCCTTCCTGAATGGCCAAGCCGTTCACTTGAACTGAGCGAACGGCCTTGGTTACCTCCGCCGTCTGAACCTGCTTGCAGGCTTCGAGCATGAACTCGGCATTCGTCTCCAGATCTGCCTGGCAGTTAAATGAAAGGACAGCTGCGATCCCCTGAGGGATGGTTTTGGTCGGAACGACGACGACTCTTTTCTTTGTGAGCCCCTTAACTTGCTCGGCGGCCAGAATGATGTTCCCATTGTTAGGCAAGAGAATCACTTGGTCACAAGGCACACTCTCAACCGCTTTGAGAAGATCCTGGGTGCTGGGGTTCATCGTCTGTCCCCCTGGCACGATGGCGTCTACTCCCAGGCTCTCGAAAATGTTCTTCAGCCCTTCCCCTGAAACCACCGCAACGAGGCAGATCTCTTTATCCACGCTCACCTGAGGAACTTCCTCTGAACTTTTAGAGACACTCTGCCTCTGAGCCTTTTGCATAAATTCCTCATACTGTAACTGCATGTTCTCAATCACAACATCCATCAACTGCCCCTGGGTAAGACCATACTCAAGGACTTTTCCAGGGTGATCCGAGTGAACATGCACTTTAACGGTACGTTCATCACCAACCACGAGGACGGAATCCCCAAACGTAGAAATCCTTGCACGGATCTCCTCGACGTTCAGGCCCTCGCCCCGAATGATAAACTGAGTATCATAGTTATACTGCCCCGCTGGCGGTTGGAGTGACAAATCAGCTTTTGTCCTCTCGGGCATCGCTGCCACGTCCTCCCCCTTCAAATAACGAACAAAGCCCTCCATCAACATAGACAAACCCTGACCACCAGCATCCACCACTCCAGCCTCCGCCAGCACAGGCAACAATGACGGCGTGCGCGCCACGGATGCTTGGATCGCCTCCAAGACTCGTTCAAGAACAACAAAAAGAGCGCACCTCTCAGCAACCGCTTTCTCCGCGGCCTCGGCAGCCTCTCGGATAACCGTAAGCATCGTGCCCTCAACGGGCTTCATGACTCCCTTGTACGCCGTCAGGGCCCCTTCACGCAAGGCCTGTGCCACGTCTAAGCATTCGATCGTCTGCTTTCCTTCCAACGCCTTTGCCATTCCCCGAAAAATCTGGGAGAGGATAACCCCTGAGTTTCCTCTAGCCCCCATCAAGGCACCATGGGCCAGGGCACGCATCAGCTCGCCCACACCCACAAAATCCTGTGTTTCCACCTCAGCGAGAGCCGCATGCATCGTCAAAGACATGTTCGTCCCCGTGTCCCCGTCAGGCACAGGGAAAACATTCAGCTCGTTGATCATCCCTACATGCTGGTCCAACCACGAGCTCGCCGCGCGCACCGCCTGCAAAAGCGTTGAAACATCCACCAGCTCCAAATCTCCCACGGGTTTTTCTGGAACTTGATCTCTTCCCTTGGATGAAGACAAGCTGGAGACCTCCCCTCCGCTCAATGTACTTCCCCCAATCTCCGATCGTATCAGTCGTTATTGCTCACCCGAAGGCCTTGAACATGCACGTTCACTTCGACAACAGGCATGCCCAGTGCCTTCTCCACATGAAACTTGACGCTTTCCATCACGTTATGGGCTACTTCAGAGATACGCGTCCCATACTCGATAATGACATAGAGATCAATGACTATCTGACCCTCCACAAGCCGTACCTCGATGCCCCGATGATAATTATCTACCTGTAAAAGCTCAGCGATGCCATCACGCAGCGTCGCCGCTGCCATCCCTACCACCCCATAGCAGCTCAGAACAGCTCGCGCAGTGATGCTTGCAATCGCCCTCGGTGAGACCTCTATCTTACCAAGAGTCGTCCCCTCTCCCATACCCTTGCTCCTCATGGCTATTTTGGCGAAATATCCTAATTATGGTATCATATCTGCCGCATTCGAGGCAAATTCCTCGGGACTGGAATGGTCCCGTTTCAGAAAGAGGTGGACAAATGGCCAAATGCGATATCTGCGGCAAAGGCCCCCAGTTTGGGCATCATGTCAGCCATTCGAAACACCGGACGAAGCGGCGATGGGCCCCCAATATTCAACGGGTCACCATTATCGTCAACGGACAACGAAAAAAAGTGAACATGTGTACCCGTTGCTTGCGTACACGAAATAAACACCTGGCTCAGCAATAAGATGCTAAAGATACCTCCTCGGAAGGGGTGAGTAGAGCAACGGAGTCAGCTCAGTGTGGGGAGCTGGCTCATTTTATTTTCTCTAACGCTGCCCGATAGCGCTGTAACGTGGCCTGGACGCCTTCCCCGCTCGCAAAGATGGCCGCTCCCATGACGAGCACATCCGCCCCTGCCCGTACAACCTGCTCCAGCGTATCCATATTCACTCCACCATCCACCTCAATGAGACAATCCAAGCCACGCTTATCTAGGAGCTCGCGCAAGCGGCGCACCTTTTCCAAGGTTGAGGGAATCAACCTCTGTCTCCCAAAGCCGGGGTTCACCGTCATTACCAGGACGAGCTCCACCTGATCCAGAACCTCTTCCAAAGCCACCAATGGGGTAGCGGGGTTTAAGGTCACCGCAGGTTTTGCCCCAGCCTCGCGAATCTGTTGCAACGTACGATGAAGATGAGGGCAAGTTTCTACGTGAACGGTCACAAGGTCCGCCCCGGCACGGACAAATGTCTCGATATACCTCTCGGGCTCTTCAATCATCAGATGAACATGTAAAGGCAACCTGGTCACTGGCCTGAGGGCCCGAACGACCAACGGCCCCACGGTGATGTTGGGCACAAAATGCCCATCCATCACATCAATATGGATGAGATCGGCCCCCGCCTTCTCTGCCTCGTGTACTTGCTCACCCAAGCGGGCAAAATCCGCCGAAAGAATCGAAGGCGCTATCTGAATTCGACGTTCCATAGAGCAATTCCCCTTTAATTCTCTTTCAAAAGATGCTTATGCCGCAATTGTCCGCAACCTGCCTGAATATCGATTCCCCGCCGCAGCCGCACCGTCGTTCGAACGCCATTTTCCTCAAGGATCTCCTGAAACTTGCGAACCTTCTCCACAGGGGAAGGGCGCCAGGAAGAGCCAGCCGTAGGGTTCAAAGGGATCAAGTTCACATGACAGAGCAACCCCTGAAGGAGGTCCGCCGTTTGCTGAGCCTGTGCTTCAGCATCGTTCACCCCAGCGATCAAAGCATATTCAAAGGTCACCCGTCGCCCCCTGCGTTCGATGTAGGCACGTACAGCCGTCATCAAGTCCTTCAGAGGGTATCTTTTGTTTATTGGGACGAGGACATCGCGCAGGGCATCATCTGGAGCATGTAAAGAAACAGCTAACCCAACCTCCAGGTCCTCCCCTGCCAATCGCTCAATCCCTGGTATGACCCCTGCTGTCGAAATGGTAAAGTGCCGAGCTCCCAAACCAAAACCACGGGGATCGTTCAATGACAAAATAGCCTGCCACACAGCATCAAAGTTCAGCAAGGGCTCTCCCATCCCCATCAAAACAACATGGGTCACCCGCTTTCTCTCCCCCCGAAGGATCTGAGAAAAGTAAAGCACCTGAGCAGCGATCTCCCCTGCGCTGAGATTGCGCACGAAACCACTCTGCCCCGTGGCACAAAAAGGACAGCCAATGGGACAGCCTATCTGCGAGGAGATGCACACCGAGTTTCGCTCTCGATAGCGCATGAGCACCGCTTCTACCGTTTGGGCGTCTTCTGTTTCAAAAAGAACTTTTTCCGTCAACCCATCCTGAGAAGCGATGCGCTCAAGGGGTTGTAAAAGTGAAAATTGAAACTCTTGGGCCAGGCGCTGGCGCAACTCCTTGGGAAGATTGGACATCTCTGCCGGATCAAAGACCTGATTGTGGTATACCCATCGCCAGACCTGCCCCGCTCGGAACTTGGGCTCCCCCCAGGAAAGCAAAATTTCGCGAAGCTCTGCAAAAGTTAGATCAAGGAAACGTATTCTCGCCATCGCACACCCACAAAGCGCTTAAAAGGCCTGCCCAATGGGCAGGCCTTTTTCAACAACAGTAGGAAATCAATCCCTCCGCCGGAACCCTCCAAGGAGAAAGATATAGTAAAGGATCGTCGAGAGCGCCTGCGCTACTGCGGCCACATAGGTCAACGCAGCTGCAGAAAGCACCTCCTCGGCTCCCTTCTTCTCCTCCAGCGTTACTAGTCCACTTTGCTCCAACATCATTATCGCCCGACGGCTCGCATCAAGCTCCACGGGCAAAGTGACCAAGGCAAAAATCAGCGTAGCAGAAAAGAGCAGCAACCCAAAAAGTGAGAGCTTCGGGATAGGCAAGACCATCCCCAACAAAAAGATGATCGGCCCCAACCAAGAACCGATTTGCACAGCGGGGACGAGGCCGCTCCGTAGCCTAAGTGGCATATAGCCCACCTGGTCCTGCACGGCATGCCCCACCTCGTGGGCTACAATGCCCAGTGAAGCAACCGAAGGGGAACGAGAAACCCCCGCAGAAAGGTAAAGGGTTTTGCTTCGGGGATCATAATGATCGGAAAGCTGCCCAGGGGTTTCCTTAACCCCTACGTGATAGAGCCCGTTTACTGCAAGTAGCTTTCGCGCTACCTCATATCCCGGAATACCTCGTCGGTTGGGAATGCGTTGATATTTCGAATAAGCTGCCTGCACCTTGTACTGGGCATACAGCCCCAAAAGCAAGGCAGGCAAGGCAAACAGATAATACATCGGGTTAAACATCGGCCAATACATTTTGGAGACAACCTCCACCACTCTAACAACTATGATTATTCTAAAACTCTATTTAAGTATACTAGAGCCCCACAGCCCTGCAAAATTTCCCCACCTACAGGTCCCTAGAAACTAGGAGAACCTGCTCCACGGTAAAACCCGAAAGCGCAACCGCGTCTGTTCAAAGCCCATCTCTACCGCACGCGGCCAGACATAATAAGTCAATACAGCTTTATCTCCATAGATGCGACAGCTCGTGTAAGCATAGCAAAATTCAGGGCTCGGCTCTAGATCCGCCAGACGCCGCCAGGTGCGGCCCTCATCATCTGAACGTGCCACTGCCAGCGGCGTGCGGTCTTTCCATCCAGCCTTGGCCCCCTCTGGACGATGATTGTAAAAGACCACCAAGCCACCATCCGGCAGGCGGACCATCGTCGCCGGCGCCGCTGGAGAGGGAAGAGAGGCAAATGGCCAGGGATCAGACCAGGTCTCCCCTCCATCGCGTGATAGCGCCCCGTAGACATACCCTTGGTCCGTCCGAATATACATCAATATCCCTGAAGATAGCTCCACCAACCCGGGCTCTTGACAACCTACTGCACTCGACGGAAGGTCCACCATCCCCCTGCCCGCACGCCAGCTCCTTCCCCCATCATCTGAAAGATAGCAAAAAGCTACTTGGTGCCGTGAAGTTGCAAAATCCCTGGTCCAAGCGACAGGAGCAAGCAGGCGCCCATCATGAAGCTGTATCACTCGGGCATTATTTATCACATGATAACCCTCTTTGGTAGCCACTCGTTGAGGTGCTTCCCAACTCTGCCCTTCATCTCGCGAGCGCCTCAGATAAACCAGGCACTCCGCCAAGCTATTTTTACGCACATAGAAAAGCAAAAGGTCCCCCGACCCCGCTTCCCGCAATAGCGAAACAGACATCACATTGAGCTGCGCCTCCTGGGGCGACACCAGAGTCCTGATCTCGCTCCAATGCTTTCCCCAATCCGCCGTGGTCATTCCCGCTACCTCGGCCCGGGCGTGATCCTGAGCTCCCTCAAAGCGTGACCAAGCCAATAACAGCCGCCCATCCGACAGGAGAACTGCATCTCCCTCCGAATTGCGCGGATTTTCAGCCGAGGGCATGATGTCAAATACCTGATCCATCTTTCCCTCCCTATCTGAGAAGGCTGACAAGCTCTTGGACGTCAATCGAAAGCACCTCTACATCCTCCTTGTTCCGTGAATAGATCACATAAAGCTTCCCCAGATATTGAAGACTGTGTGGATACTGATAGCCAGGGGCCTTGAAACGCCCTGGCAAACGCGGAGCAGTGGGCTCATCTCGGAGGATAGCCATGCGATCAAAGACCATTCCGTCGGAGGAAAGAGCAATCGTCAATGGGATCCGCTCCCCTGAAGGATTGGGATTAGAGATGCAATAATAAGTGCCATCGTTCAACTGCCCAACATGACACTTGGCCGTAGCATCAGGAAAGTTTGTCGGACGAGGAACTGACCAAGTCTCCCCTTCATCGGCGCTTTCAGAGAGCCATAGGCAACGCGAACCACCATCATCCCGTAGGAAAAGGGCCAACTTTCCATCCGGCCGCTGAAACCAAGAAGGCTCATTTTTAAAACAAGGGCCCTCACCCTTGGGCACCCCCACCACTCGCCAGGAGGGATCCGCCGGATCCTCCGCGTCGGAGTAAGCAACTCGCGTCCGCCCCCGATGATCCTCTCCCGTCATCAGCCAACGACCATTCGCCGTACGTCTGGGCCCCTCATTGAGCAGGAGATCCTCCAAAAGCACCCCCAGGTGCCGCCAGTAACCATGCTGGGGATCGCGAAGATGCACTCCCGTCACTAGAGGCAACGACCATTTACCCTCTCCTCCCGCCCCATCAGCGACTCGCCCGCGGTATTCGCTATAAAAGCTCGTCAAAAAAGGAGCCCCTATCGCCGTGCCACCATTAATAACAGTGGTCGTTTCTGGATACACCTGTGGGTTCACGGGTGCTTCAGCAAGGATCTGAGGTGCTGTCCAGCTCCCCTCCTGGGTGCGCAGGCACCAGCATTGCACTTGCCCAGGGAGATCCTCCCCATCTCGCCCATTGCTCCAAAAGGCATAGAGTTGACCTGCACACACTCCCAAGGAAGCATGGTGGCTGTAATCAAAGCTTTTTCGAGAGGCGGTAAAGAGCCGGCACACCTCACCTCCCACGCGAGGTAACTTTGCAAATCTTCCCTCATAGAGCAACTCAGCCAGGTGTGGTGCCAATAAAGGATAACGCGCCTCCACTCTCCTCACCTCCTCCCGATCCTAAGAAAACGGATTGCGGGGCTAGAGCTCATGCAAAGGAAGGCTTTGACCTACCCAGGGAGTCGTTCGCTCGAAAGCCTCGGCGTATTCGATCTCCGCCTTGCCCGTCAGGTGTCGCGCCTGGAAAGCGCGATGGCGAGCCATATGCGTATACCATTTGGCCAAAAAGCTCTGGGCCTGGCGAAACGCCTCCAGTGCGCGCCTTTTGACATCCCAGACCTCGGTGATATCAATGTAGAAATCTGGATTGAATCCCTCCATCTCCCCCAGAGGAATCGTCGCCTCAAAGAGAAACAAGGGCACACGACGGACGCGCTCCCGCTCTGACTCAAACCCAGGGGCACTGGCTACCTGGTTCGCCCGCCTCACCAATTGCCAAGTCATGTCGTGATCCACACTCCAAGGATCAGGCCCATGGTGGGTAAGAATGGCATCCGGACGAAAGGCCCGAATTTCCTCTGCCAGTGCCTTGACCCGCTCAGGACTGTAACCAAAGCTGAGATCTCCCCAGTCGAGAAACTTGAGTTCCGCACCGAGAATCTGCGCCGCCTCTTGGGCCTCTTGCCGACGGATCGCCTTTACCTCCTCAAGAGAAGGCTGAGCCCCTCGGTACAGATCTCCCGACTCGGAACGCTCTCCAAAGCTCAGTAGTACAGCCCGTACCTTGCCCCCTGCCCGCACCACCTTGGCGATCGTCCCCCCAGAGCGGGAACAGAAATCTGCCGTATGCGCGCTAAAAACAAGAAGACGCATCTCCCCTCCTAAGTTTCCGATTCGACTGCCTGAATCAGAGCTTTAATATAGCCAAAACAAAAAGCTCTGGCGCGGTGCCCCCAAGCCGTATCCAACCCCGACCGCGGCACATGGTCCGGTACTAGGACTCCATCATATCCTACCTCTTTGTACGTCCGCAAGGCCCGAACCATGTCGATATCTCCCTCATCAGGGAAGACCTCATCAAACTTGAGAAACCCACCTCGGATATTTCTGAAATGTACCCAAAAGATCTTTTTGCGATTGCCAAAGTAGCGGATCGCCTCATAGACTTGTTCGGGGCTAGTACACATCTCGGAAATCGTCCCCTGGCAAAAGTTCAAGCCATGATATGGGCTGGGAGAAAGCTCAATGAAGCGTTTCACCCCCTCCAAGCCGCCCAGCACCCTCTCCACTCCCCGGTATCCTTTCCCAGGAGGCATCCCTGGATCATGCTGATGGCAACCCATCCTTACCTTAAATTCCTCTGCAACAGGGATCACCCGCTCAATGAAATAAGTAATTCTCTCCCAAGCATCATCCGCAGAGACAGGCGCAAAGGGCAAAGGAGGGTCATCCTTTAATTCCTCATAATCAAAATGGCTGTAGGTGACGCCCCCCCTGCCCACAGTGCGGTAAGGAGTTCGCACCACGGGGAGAATCGCCAAATTGTAAAGCAACTGAGGGACCCCTGCCTTGGCAGCAGCTTCGATACACTTTTGCACATTCTCGATATCTCGATCACGTTCAGGGGTGCCCAACATAATATTGGGCCAAACCTGCCTCTCAATTCCCCCAGAGGTAAGGGGAAGATGCATCGAAACCAGCTTGAGCCCGAACGACTCGATCCGCTCTCGTAGGCGCATCACCTCATCGGCATGCCAATGTCCATCCTCCTCAATGCCCAGCCCTCTCCCTACAGAAACATCCACATGCTCCACCCCCATCTGACGAAGGAAAAGGAGATCTTCGTCCGAAGGGTTCCCAATCTGTGCCCCAACGTACATCTTTGTCCTCCAACTCAAAATCGTAGATATTGTACCAACCTCCAGACAAGGGAGCAAGGGAAGCGAGTTATTGACGTCCCTGTACCCAGCCCTATAATAGTACCTACTCGGAAAGAGTGGGAGAGGAAAAAAGTGGGACTTGTCCTTCTGCGTTACGGTGAGTTGGCCCTAAAAGGAAAAAACCGCTCCGAATTCGTTCGGCGCCTTCGCCGGAACATACGAGCTTGTCTCAAGGCCCACAATCTGGATGGACAAGTCACCTCGGTAGGGCAACGCATCTATGTTCAGACAGATCAACCCGACCAAGCCCTTGAGCCCCTCAGTCGAGTTTTTGGTCTCACCTCTCTCAGCCCTGTAGTACAAGTCCCGCGTGAGATCGACGCCATCATCAAAGAGTGTGTGCGCCAAGCCAAAGAGGCGGGAGTAAAGCCAGGAACCTCTTTCCGAGTAAGGTCCCGTCGGGTGGACAAGACTTTTCCCTATATCAGTCCCGAGATCGATCGCCTCGCTGGGGAAGCCATTCTTCAGGAGCTTGGGGGGAAAGTGGACCTTTCCTCTGAGGCTGATGTGACAATAGGCGTCGAAGTTACCAGGGAAGGAGCTCTTGTCTTCAGCCGTGTGATCCCTGCACTGGGAGGATTACCCATCGGAACTGAAGGGCGAGTAGTAGCTCTGATCTCAGGGGGCATCGACTCCCCTGTGGCTGCCTGGATGATGATGAAAAGGGGATGCAATGTCATCCCCCTACACTTTTCCTCTAATGAGGTGGAAACGAGCAAAGCTCTAGATAACATTCAGGTTCTCTCTCGCTACAGCTATGGTTGGGAGTTGCGTCCTATCGTCCTGAACCATCATGAGATCATTTCCCCGGTGATAGAGGAACTGCGCGCTATTGGTCAAGCCCGATGGGCCTGTATTTTTTGCAAACGCACTCTATTGCAAAAAGCCTCCGAAATCGCTGAGGAGTTCGGGGCTCACGCCCTCGTCATGGGAGATGCCCTTGGCCAGGTTGCTAGCCAAACTCTTGCGAATATGGAGGTGATCTCCTATGGTATTCCCAAACCCATCCTCCGCCCTCTCATCGGACTAGATAAAACCGAGATCATCGCCATCGCCCAGAAAATTGGAACCTTTGACATCTCGATTCGAGACGAAGCAGGGTGTCCTTTTCTTCCTCCTAACCCCATCACTCGAGCCAGTGTGGCACAGCTCAAAGAGATCCTCAAGCAACTCGGTTACGTGGAGCCCCTCTCATGAAAGGTTCCCGAGCCCTTGCAATCTTTGTGCTCTGTCTCCTAGCGATCACAGGATGCCAAAAACATCCCTCTCTTCAAGTAACTCCCTCACCTACTCCCTGGCTAACTCTGGCCGTGCCCTCGGCCACTCCTATAGCGACGGCCAAGCCGTCCTCTAGGCCTTCCGTTCTTCCCACAAGAACCCTGGCCCCTTCTATCCCTAGTCCATCCCCCCTCCCAACAAAGCCCAAAGAACCTTCCCTGGTGGGGAATATTACCCTGCCGAGCCTCCCCGATCCTGGGCACTCTCCGTGTGCTCTCGCCCTCCTCAATGGACGTCTTTACATCTCCAATCGAGGCTCAAACAACGTTTCTCTCATAGAGGGGAACTCGGTCAAACGGGTTCTTCCTGTGGGGAAAGCCCCTTGTGCTATCACTGTAGATCCTACCCATAAGCGCATCTACGTCCTCAACGAGGCAGACGCCTCGGTCTCGGTGATCGAGGGAGAACATGTCATCGCCACTTGGCCCCTTACAGAAAGGGCCCGCTCTCTAACCCTGGTCAAAGAAGAGCTCTGGTTGGGAGCTTCTCAAGGGGGACGCATTCTCACCTATTCGGCCAAAGATGGCCGCCCTTTGGGGCAGATCTCGCTCCCGTCAAACGGAAGCATCATCTCTCTGTCCTTTTCTCTGCAGGGCCAGGTCTATGCTCTTACTTACGGCCACCTCTACATTCTCGATCCACACTCTCGCCAGCTCCTGCAAGAAAAGGAAATCGGTCAAGCTAACCTGATGGCCCTAGCAAGGGGAGCCGTTCTCTTTTTGGCAGGCTATGAGCCAAGTTCAAAGTACTCTCTCAAGGTGCTGGAAACCCCTAGCCTCAAAGAAATAGCTTCTTATACGCTGCCTTTTCCTCCTACTGCGCTTCTCCAAGATCCCCGAGATGGCCGCCTGTATATCGTCTCGCAAACCACGGACAAGCTCCTTGTGCTAAGTAGGCAAGGGGAATTGCTCACTCAGCTTCCCGTGGGCTATCGGCCAATCCAGCTTGCCCTGGATGTTGGGAAAGGGTACCTTTATGTGCTCAATGAAGGAGGGGAGAACGTTACCGTCTTGGGCACAACCCCCCTTCAAGTTATCCAAACCATTCCCCTCGCTCCACACGTCACAGCGATGGACGTTGACCCCATCAACGGGAGACTTTACATAGCCGCCAGCAGCAGTGATAGCATCCTAGTCTACGATGGCACCACCCTCCGCGAGCAATGGCAGGTTGCCCGTTACCCCAACCAGGTGCGCGTCATCCCCAGTCGAGGATGGATCGCCGTTCTCAGCTTGCCCGAGGCTAAACTCCTCTTGCTAAATCAAAGGGGGGAGATCGTTCGGACCCATACTACTGGCCCTCACCCTCAGGCCCTTGCGGTAGACGAGCTCACCCAGCGCATTTATGCTGGGGATACGATCATCGAGTGGGAGAATCAAGTCAAGTATACCCTGCGCATCCCTACCAATTACCATACAGAGGAATCCCCCATCCAAATCGCGATCGACACTCGACGAAACATCCCCTACATCGTCAGTTTCAATGGGGTCCCCGGTTCCAATGGTGGATACATTGTCAGTCGCTGGCTAGACGGCAAAGCTTTGACTGTGCCCACAAAATTCAATGTTCTCTATCTCCTCTACGATGAAGAGCTGGACCGCCTTTACGCCCTCTATGGACGCATGGGCAGGTACGGGCTTCAGGTTATCGCTGCAGACGACGGAAAAGAGCTTCTAAACATTCCTATCGAACAGCGTCCCCTAGGCATGGTGTTGAATCCGGCAACCCGGCACTTGTGGCTGGCCCTCCAAGCCTCCAAAGAGCCCCAACGTACAGAGTTGCGCATCTACGATACCCGTGCGATGGAACAGGCTGCAAAATTCTCTCTCGACGGGAAAGCAGAGGCGCTAGCTGTGGGGCTTCGCTACAGCCGCATCTATGTGGCAAACGATCAGGGACGCATCTTTATCTTTGGCGATGTGGCCACCCCTCTTACTAAAGCAAGCTCCCTAACAAAGCCTTCACCTGAAGCAACGGTTCCACCACCTCCCAGTCCAACCTGCCCCGCCAGAGTGGATGCCCGCCTGTCACCCCTGTGGGAAGCTCTCCAAAAGACGGAACCACTAGGATGTGCCTATTCTCCTGTCCAAGAGGGAACCTGGTCAATCCAACCCTTTGAGCGAGGCTGGATGTACCGCAGCAACACGGGGACCATCTTTGTCCTTTATCAAGAGGGCACATTCGCCACCTTCCACGATACTTGGCGAGAAGGACAGCCCGAAAGCTGCCAGGCTCTACCACCCAAAGGGCTAAGAAAACCTATCCGGGGCTTTGGCCTCGTTTGGTGTAAGGAACCAGGGGTGCACGACAAGTTGGGTTGGGCTACCGAAGAAACAAAGAACGTTAGTGGCCTTTACCAGACCTTTGCTCAAGGTGCTCTCTTGGTCATCTCTCAGGAGCGCAGCCTTGTTCTCTTTAGCAACGGACGCTGGCGCCAGCTGCCTTCACACGCAAAGCAATAAGGTACCACTTGGAAAGGAGAAAAAGGGGGATGCTCACTGAGCGGCGTTGCGGCATTCTGTGCCACCCCACCTCTATGCCCAGCCCCTATGGCATCGGCGATTTGGGGCAAGGGGCAGAGAATTTCATCGAATTTCTCGTTGAGGCAGGGCAGACCCTCTGGCAAGTCCTTCCTTTAGGCCCCACCGGATACGGAGATTCTCCTTACCAATCCTTCTCCGCCTTTGCCGGCAATCCCTTACTCATTGACCTGGAACAATTGGTAGAGGAGGGACTCCTTCCTAAAGAAGAGATTTCCCCACCTCCCACTTTTCCTGAAGAACGAGTGGACTATGGAGCTGTCATCGCCTTCAAGCACCGTGTGCTCCGCCGCTCCTACGAGAACCTGAGTGGCCCCCTCCAAGAAGAAAAAGCCGCCTTTGAGGAGGCTCAACGTTTCTGGCTGGAAGACTATGCCCTCTTTATGGCCCTCAAAGAGCACTTTGGCGGAGATCCTTGGATCAAGTGGCCATCAGATATCGCTCTCCGGCAGCCTGACGCGCTCGCTCATTGGCGCCAGGCCCTCGCCCGAGAAATGGACTATCACCGCTACCTGCAATTCCTCTTTGAACGCCAATGGCAGCGGATCAAGGCCAAAGCCAATGCAAAGGGCATCGCCATCATTGGGGATGTTCCTATCTTTGTGGGACATGACAGCGCAGACGTCTGGAGCCACAGAGAATTATTCTACCTGGATGAGAAAGGCTCTCCAACCGTCGTCGCTGGGGTCCCGCCAGACTATTTCAGCCCAACGGGCCAGCTCTGGGGCAACCCCCTTTACCGTTGGGATGTGCTCGCCCGAGAAGATTATAGTTGGTGGCTTGCTCGACTGCGTCGAGTCCTTTCGCAGGTGGATATCATCCGCCTCGATCACTTTCGCGGCTTTGCCGGCTATTGGGAAATACCCGCCGAAGCAAAAACCGCCATTGAAGGACGCTGGGTCAAAGGGCCAGGAAAAGATTTCTTCTTGGCCGTCAAAGAGGCCTTGGGTTCTCTCCCCATCATTGCAGAAGACTTGGGGCTAATCACTCCCGATGTCATCGCCCTTCGCGACGCTTTTGACCTACCAGGGATGAAAGTACTCCAGTTCGCCTTTGACACCGATGGGACAAATGCCGCCCTTCCCCACAACCACGTGCCCAACTGCGTGGTCTACACGGGAACTCATGACAATGATACAACCGTAGGATGGTACCACTCGCGCGATGAACTTACTCAACACAAAGTGCGCCTTTACACCGGCACGGATGGCCGCGACATTCATTGGACCTTTATCCGACTGGCGATGACCTCTGTAGCGCGAATGGCCATCTACCCCCTTCAGGATGTATTGGGGTTAGGAAGTGAAGCGAGGCTCAACTTCCCCGGAAAACCCTCTGGGAACTGGTGCTGGCGCTACCGCCAAGAACAGCTCACGCCCGAGCTAGCCCAAGCTTTGCGAGACTTGGCTCTTATCACCGGGCGATGGATTGAACCTGGCGCGAAAAAAGAGGCCGCTCCAGAGCCGATCGAATATGAGAGCCCCTAGTCTGTGCGTGCTTGTAAATTCACGCTGATCTGTGCCAGCCAAAGGGTATACTCTGCAGTAAGATCGAAATCTTCGGCGGTATAGAGACGAGAGCCCTCGTCCTCCGTACCCAAGGGCAATAAAAAGGCCCCACTGGCAGATTGAAACTGGGCCATATACTCTCCTACTTGGAGAGCAACCTCCCGATAATGGGCCTTGCCCGTCATGCGGTAAAGTTCTGCACACCCCCAACCGGCCTTTCCACTTGAAGGACCGGTCCAAGGGCCATCACAACGCTCCTGAAAAGCAAAAAACCACCCGGCCAGTTCCAGGTAAGCACGCTTCCCCGTAGCTTGTGCCAGTTTGACCAAGAAAACAAAAGGCAGCCCCACTGCGTACCAAATCTGTCCCGGCTTTAAAGCCTCGACCACACGCCAAGGAGCATCTTCCGTAGGAAAAGAGGTAACAAGCTGCCCTTCAGCATCCACCGTGCAAAAGAAACGCTTTTCAGGATCAGGCTGTGCCCGCACAAGCCATCCCAGCCAATCCGCTGCGCGGCAGGCAGCTGCTAACTGACCTGCAGCTACACAGGCCAGCCCAGCTGCTGCGGTCGACATTGTATCACAACGCACAGGGACGTTATCCTCCGTACGTACGGAGGCAAAAGCGCCCGAAGCAGGAGCCCGCAAGGTCAGCAAGAAACGGAGTACACGCTGGGCCAGCGCATATCGGCCAAGCTGCATCCCACCGATGACAATATAAGCGTTGGCATAGGGATAATGTACCTCCCTATGCCAACGATTTTTCCGGCAGCCCAAGTCTCCATCAGGCAGTAAAAAAGAACGCTCTATGTGGTTCAATACCCGCTGCGCTGCCAAAGGCTCTCCCAAAAGAGCCAAAGTCCAAGCTGCCTTGTAGTAGGCATCAAGAGCCTCCTGGTCTAAAGCACACCACTGCCCATCAGCTTTCTGATGAGAGAGGAGCCAAGCCCCACCCCGCTTTGCCCGCTGCCATAGCTCAGCAGCCTCCATCGAAAACCTCCCCCCAGCCCGGCCTAACTAAACCAAGGGGCAGAGCTCCGCCGGCGCACATTCACCTGATCGATGATAGCACGCCCCTTCTGCCGGATTAAAAAGAGAACGATCTCGGCAATCTCCTCAGGCTGCATCAACACAGAACGGCCCAAGTCTGGCCTGGCCTGAGCCACCAAGTCTGTATCCACTCCACCCGGGCAAACCACATGCACTCGAATGCCCAAGGGTTGCACCTCCTGGGCTAGCACCTTTGTCATACCCATAAGGGCATGCTTGGAGGCTGTATAAGCTCCTTGGTTCACATACCCCTTTACGCCAACCACAGAAGCGATATTCACGATGCAACCCTGCCCTCGTTCAGCCATCACAGGCACCGCTGCTCGGCACATCAAAAAGGGCCCACGCGCATTTACTGCCATCACCCGATCCCAATCTGCCGGATCCGTCTCCACCAAAGGGGCAAAAACCCCTATCCCTGCGCAATTCACTAGGATATCCAAACCACCATAGCATTGCACAGCTTCAGCGACAGCCCCCTGTGCTGCCTCTGGTTGGGAGACGTCTCCTACGAAAACATGCGCCTCCCCTCCCTCTGAGGAAATCTCCTGGCGAACTTGTTCCAAAGCAGCCTGCGAACGGGCCATTAAAACAACCTTGGCGCCCTCGGCGGCCAGTGCCAAAGCGATCGCCTTACCTATGCCACGGCTAGCACCAGTAACCAAAGCAACCTGGCCTTGCAAGCTCCCTTCCATCCAAGCAACTCCCTCCACAGTCTACCGTCAAGCCTCAAAGTGCCGATAGATCTCGGACTTGGTCAGCTTGCCCGCTGCTACCGCGAGTATCTCCTGATAGAGCTCTTCCCCCATCTCCTGAATCGTCTTTTCTCCACGAATCACTGGGGTAGCGTCAAAATCTACGTTGTCGTGGATGAGCTGCATCTTTTTGGGGTTAGCCATGATTTTGATTACGGGGATCAAACCTCCCGTTGTAGACCCACAACCCGTCGTAAAAAGGGCCAGGTGAGCACCACAGGCAGCGAACTGATTGATCCCCTCTGGATCCCCGTGGAAAGTGCCCGAGCCAGGCTCGCCCACTTGGATCCAATACCCTTTGCGCGGAGGCCGCTCAAACTTGCGTAGAATTCCCTGGAGAGGCTTGGAACCGGACTTGGCCAATGCCCCATAGGATTTTTCCTCGATACTCGTCAACCCGCCGAGGATATTTCCATACCCCCAGGAAAAACGCCCAGACTCAAAGCTTCTTCTCTCGGCCTCCTCAATGACCTCCCGGACTTTGCGAGCAACCTCCTCATTAACCGCCCGGGCCGCAAGGATGTCCGCACAACCCATTAACTCGCTCACTTCTGAATGCATATACGTGCCCCCAGCCTCAATGAGCAGATCCCCTGCCACTCCAGCGATGGGATTCGAAGCCAAGCCAGAGGTTGCATCGGACCCTCCACATTCAGCCCCGACGATCAAATCTGCAGGAGTCATTTTGGCTCGTTCGGCTTGAGAAGCCTTCTGTAACAAGCTTACGAGGATGCGGGAGCCTTTCTCAATGGTTTTGAGATCTCCGCCTTCGTCCTGAATCTTGAGCGCTTCAACCGGCTTGCAAGATTTGGCGATCTCCTCCGCTACCATATAGGCATCTGCTCCCTCGCAGCCCAGCCCCACAACAAGCACACCAGCATAACTGGAATGCTTGCCCAAAGCGACGATCTTATCAAAGGGGCCTTGGCGCAAGGCACACCCAGCAGGATATCCAAAGAGCTGTGTTCCCACCGGGAAAGCCTGCTGCAACTTTTGAGCCACCACCATAGAGCAGTGGGTGGTATAGATAATCGCTACATAGTTGCGAATACCTACCTGTCCGTCTGGACGAAGATATCCCAGAAATTCGGTCGTCATCGTTCCGCCCCTTCCTTAAGCTTTGAGTCCATATTTTTCACGCTGAAAACCAAAGCGCTCGCTACGGCAGTTATGCACATGCACCCACTCTCCTTTTCGCACATCTTGGAGAGCCTTACAGATAGGTAACCCATACTTGAGCACTTCGTCGCCCTTTTTAATGTCGCAAAGGGCAAACT
>JAGGYI010000206.1 GCA_021162655.1 Anaerolineae bacterium | reverse complement strand
TTGCCTCCAAGTCCCCAAAATTGTAAAAGGGTTTTCGCCAGGTGTAAAATGCTTTTACATGCTTTACGGGAGGTTAGGGATGAACGTTCTTGTTACGGGGGCGAGTGGGCGTATTGGCCGCTATGTAGTGCAAGAGCTAGCCCAGGCGGGCCATGATGTAGTGGCGGTGGACATCGTTCCCCCGCCCCAAAAGGGTGCCTGGCGTTTCCTCTTGGTAGATTTGACTGATGCGGGCCAGGTTTACCAGGCTTTGGCCTGGGCCAAGGCAGAGGCAGTTGTGCATTTGGGGGCCTGGGCGAATGCTGGGCGGGTGCCCAATACCCGCACCTATGGGGAGAACGTGCAAAGTACCTTCAATGTCTTTCAGGCCTCTGCGGGCCTGGGAGTTCGGCGGGTTATCTTTGCTTCCAGCGCTCAGGTCTATGGTCTGAGTGCTCATCCCCCTCTCTACCTGCCTTTGGATGAAGAGCATCCTCTGCGTCCGACGAACTGTTATGCCCTCTCCAAGATGGCTGGAGAGCAGGCCGCCGAGTACTTTGGGCAATTTGGGCTCACGGTTCTTTCCTTCCGTTTTATGGGGGTACGTGTTCCCGAGGAGCTTGCTGCAGAGGTGGAGCGGATCTCTCGGGATCCCCAGGGGGATGCCCGCTTGCTCTGGACGCGCACCGATGCCCGCGACGCCGCTTTGGCCTGTCGCTTGGCTCTTGAGGCCCCTCAGGTGCCGGCTGGCCCCTATAACATCACAGGGGGGCTGGTTCTCCAAGAGGATGCGACAGCCCTGGCCAGGCGTTGTTTTGGGGAGCAGCTGGAGCTTCGGGAGGAGCTAACGGGCTCTCTTTCGCCATTGAGCTGTGCCAAAGCTCAGCAAGCTTTTGGCTACCGTCCTCGCTTTCTCTGGCGGGAGGGGCATTCCTTCCCCTTGGAATGACTTTTGGGGGAAGGGATATTCCAGTTTGCTCTCCTGATTCCTGTCAAGTATAATTGCCAAAAGTTTTGGACGTGTAGGACGGTGTTCCTCTTTTGGCAGTGTTGCCTCCCCCACTGTTGGATCCCTGGTCGACGTGGCCTTGGTGAACCAGGTATCTTCCTCGTTTCTATCCTCGTGGATTGTTCCTAAGGTGCTTTTGAGGAGAGAGAAAAAGATGATCGTCATGAAGTTTGGGGGAACCTCCGTAGGGACGGGCGAACGCATCGCCAATGTGGCGCGCATCGCTGCCCAGGTGGCGCAGGAGGTGGGCTCTCCACCTGTTGTGGTGGTCTCGGCGATGAGCGGCGTGACGGATAGTCTCCGTCGGGCGGCTCGGACGGCCGCCGCGGGTGATCGGGAGACCTTTTCCATCGTTCGCGACGAGCTGGAGCAGCGCCATCGCCAGGCGATTCAGGACTGCGTCTCTGATGGAGAGCTCGCGCGCAGTCTCCAGGCCGAGGTTCACAGCCTCCTCGACTGGCTAGAGACCCTTTGCCAGAGCATCTATACCCTAGGGGAGCTCACTCCGCGGGGGATGGATGCCGTCTCGGGGCTGGGGGAGAGGCTCTCTGCACGGATCACGGCTGCAGCGATGAAAAGCCAGGGCTTGAAGGCCCAGACTGTCGAGGCCACCGAGATCATTGTGACCGATGATAACTTTGGGAGGGCCAGCCCCCTTTTGGAAGAGACGACCCGCAAGACCAAGGCACGGCTTCTTCCTCTGGTAGAGGGGGGGATCATCCCTGTCGTCACCGGCTTTATTGGGGCTACTGTTGACGGTGTCCCTACGACGCTGGGAAGGGGCAGTAGCGACTATAGTGCGACCATCCTGGGGCGCTGTTTGCCGGCTGATGAGGTTTGGATCTGGACGGATGTGGATGGCGTGATGACTGCGGACCCCCGCATCGTCCCCGAGGCCCGCACTTTGCCACAGATCTCTTATGCAGAGGTGGCCGAGCTCTCTTTCTTTGGCGCCAAGGTCCTGCATCCGCGGACGATCCAACCCGTGGCCGAAGAGGGCATCCCGATTCGAGTGAGAAACTCTTTTAACCCTGAGCATCCTGGGACGCTTATCTCCAATGATCTCGCGGATAGTCCCTTGATTAAGGGCATCACGGCCATTCGCGATCTGAGCATCGTCACCGTTGAGGGCCGAGGGATGCTGGGGGTGCCCGGCGTGGCGGGGCGGGTTTTCACGGCTGTGGCGCGCAGTGGCACAAGCATTCTGATGATTACCCAGTCTTCTTCCGAGCAGAACATCTGCTTTGTGGTTCGCACGGTGGATACCCCTTCGGTGGTGCAAGAGGTGGAGCGCGAGTTCGAGTTGGAGCTCTTGCGAGGGGATATCGACCGGGTGCATAGCCAGGATGAGGTGGCTATCATTGCTGTGGTTGGCGCGGGGATGTTGGGGCGCCCAGGTATCGCCTCGCGAGTGTTTGGCGCCCTGGCAGATCGAGAGATCAACATCATCTCCATTGCCCAGGGGTCCTCGGAGTATAACCTCTCCCTTGTCGTCGCTCAAAGGGATGTCGATGAGGGGGTGCGTGCTATTCATAAGCAGTTTGGCCTAGACAAGATCTAGCCTCTAGGGAGAAGGTGATGATGAAACCCATCCGTGTAGGTATTCTGGGAGCTACGGGAGCTGTTGGGCAGCGGTTCATCCAGCTTTTGGTGGGGAACCCTTGGTTTGAAATCACTGCCCTGGCGGCTTCGGAGCGCTCTGTGGGCAAGCCCTATGGCCGGGCTTGTCGCTGGCTTCTCTCGGCGGATTGTCCCCCTTCTGTGCGCGAGATGATCGTGCAGCCTACAGAGCCGGGCTTGGATTGCGAGATCGTCTTTTCCGCATTGCCCTCTAGCGCTGCCCGCGAGGTGGAGGAGCGCTTTGCTGCGGCCGGCTATGGGGTGCTGAGCAATGCCAGCACCCATCGGATGGATCCCGATGTGCCCCTGCTCATCCCGGAGGTGAATCCCGAGCATCTTCAGCTTCTTGAGGTACAGCGTCAAAAGCGGGGATGGACCAAGGGCTTTATCGTCACAGACCCCAACTGTTCTACAGTTGGCCTGACTTTGGCTCTCAAACCCTTGCACGATGCCTTTGGTATTCGGCGGGTGCTCGTCACCACTATGCAGGCCCTCTCTGGGGCGGGGTATCCTGGAGTGCCCTCGCTGGATATTTTGGATAACGTCATCCCCTACATCCCCAATGAGGAGGATAAACTTGTCCATGAGCCGCGCAAGCTGTTGGGCACCTTCTCTGCGGCCAAGGGAGAGATCATCCCCGCCGAGATCAGCATCAGCCCCACTTGCAACCGCGTAGCCACTCGCGATGGCCATCTAGAAGTGGTCTCGGTAGAGTTTGAGCGCAAGCCCTCTGTCGAGGAGGTCATTGCCGCTTGGGAAGGGTTCCGCAGCCTGCCCTGTCGCCTAGAGTGCCCCTCGGCCGTGGAGCCCACTATCATCGTTCGTCGCGAGCCCGATCGGCCACAGCCTCGGACGGACCGCGATGCGGGCCAGGGCATGGCTATTACCGTAGGGCGTGTCCGTCCTTGCGAGGTACTGGATATCAAGTTTGTTGTCCTTTCACATAACACGATCCGCGGGGCGGCAGGAGGGTCTATCCTCAATGCCGAACTCATGCTTGCACAGGGGATGCTGCCATGACTTGGAAGCGAGGCACGCTGGCGGATTTTCTGGGGGATTTGGTCGTCTACCGCAATTTGGAGCCCATGGATGCCCGCCTGCCCGGGTTGCGGGCAAGCTGGGCCGAGATCGGCTTGGATCATTATTACATCCCGCGAAAGACGTCCCCAGATTATGCGGCGGCACTCATCTTTTTCTTGCGGCGGGCCCAGCAACTTCGAGGGGTTGCCCAGCCTTTGGAGCGGCTTCTCTTTATCGGAGATACCTTGATGAACGATGGCACCGCCGCCCGCAATGTGGGCAAGTACCTTCAGCTGATGGGCTTTATAGGAGCGGATCGCCTTGCTGAGCCCGCCGAGGCGCAGATCAAAGGGGACCTGATGGTTGCCAATCGCTGGCGGGCGCTGGCAGAGTTCGTCGGCTGGGTAGAGGGGGCGGGCTTTGCCTGCGATGAGCGCACGGCCTTGCTCATTGATTTGGACAAGACTTCTTTGGGAGCAAGGGGCCGCAACGACAAGGTCATTGATGCAGCTCGCTTGCAAGCTGTGCAGCGGACCATGCGAGCAGCTCTGGGGGAGCATTTCGATCAAGCCCTCTTTCAGGATACCTATGACCGCTTGAACCAGCCCAAGTACCACTATTTTACGGCGGATAACCAGGACTATCTTGCTTATATCGTCCTCATGGTGAGCGGGGGTGTTTATAGCCCTGAGGAGCTGTGGGAGGAGCTCGCCTCTGGGAATCTCTCAAGCATCGAAGAGTTTGTTCGGCGGTGTGATGAGCGCCGGGGGAGAATGTCTGCAGGCCTTCTGGAAGCTCACCGAGAGGTGCTGCGGGGCATTGAGGCGGAGGATCCCACCCCGTTTAAGGGCTTTCGTCGGGGAGAGTATTTCGAGACCATTGCGAGGATGGACCTGCTCCCTGATGATGCCGATGAGCAGAGCGTCCTTTCCCAAGAGATCGTCATCACAGCTGAGGTTGCCAGTGTGGCCCATTATATGGCCGAGCGGGGAGTGCTTGTCTTTGGCATCTCAGACAAGCCCGATGAGGCCTCGGTCCCCACGCCAGAGGATGCCGCCAAAGGATACCAGCCTGTCCATCGCACGCGGATGAAGATCTATGGCGAGAGGGTTGCCTAGCGCCATGATGGATAAGGGGGCCCCAACAGGGGCCCCCTCGTTCTTTTTATTCCTCGGCAAAGGGGGTGCCCTTTTTCGCCTCCGAGATCACCCACATCACCTGGAGGGCTTCCTCGAGGGTGATGGGGAAGGGTTTGCCCTCTCGCACTGCGCTGTAGAGGGCGTCCCAGATCATGTCCATGCGTACAGGTTGGGAGGGCTGGGCTGGTTTGCTCTCCTCGATCCAGGGGAGGTCCTCAGGGGTGCCATAGCCTGTGGGCGTGCCATCGCTGGCAACGCGCGGAGGGAGAGGTACCTGGGGATCGAGATAGCGGAGTTTGGCGACCTTTTCGTCGGCGCACTCGAGGGCCCCCTTTGTTCCCCAGACGACGTATTCGGGGGCAGGCAATGCCACGCCGCCGCTGATCTCGATGTCGACGACGCGGTCGTTCTCTCCCCGTAGGACGATCTTGAGGTAATCCTCTGCATCGCCAGCGGCAGCAACCCGCTTTAGGCTACTCCACATCTCTTTGACCGGCGCCCCCAAGAGCTGGAGCCCGTGGTCGATGATGTGAGGGCCCCAGTTCAAAAGTAACCCGCCGCCGTACTTTTTCAGGGTCTGCCAATCGTCTCGGCGCTGGTAGAATACTCGGCAGAGCTTGACCTCATAGACCTCGCCGAGGATCCCCGATTCGATGACCTCACGAATGTACTGGAAGGCGGGCTCAAAGCGGCGGTTATGCCGAACGTAAAGCTCCCCCGGTGCCTGGTTAGCGAGTTCGACCAAGGCCTTGGCCTGGCGGTACGTCACGCACATGGGTTTTTCCAAAAAGACCGATTTCCCCGCCTCCAAGGCCATCTTGGCGTGCTGAAAGTGGTCGATGGAACGGGTGGCGATGTCGACTATCTCTACTTGAGGGTCAGCCACTAGCTCTTCGATTGAGGAATAGGCCTTGCAGCCATATCGCTCCACAGCGCGCTGGCAGCGCTCAGGGAGGAGGTCATAGACGGCGACGATCTGGAATTTGTCTTTGCGGCTCTCTAGCTCCCGACAATGCATATCCCAGCCGGCGCGCCCAAGGCCTACAATGCCCAGCTTGATCGGCTCCACGGTGTTCTTTCCTCCTCTAGGGTATTTGTGGGTCCTCCTCTGTCGCCCGTGGGTGTCCTTCGAGGACATCTCGCACTTTGCGGGCCAAATCCTCCAGGTCAAAGGGTTTAAAGAGGACGGATTCCTCGGCGATGATACCACGATCGGCGACAGTGTCAATTGAATAGCCCGAGATGTAGAGGGCGCCCACTTGAGGAGTTTGCTCTTGAAGCTGGCGTACAAGCTCAGGGCCGTTGCCGTCGGGCAGGATGACGTCGACGAGGAGCAGGTCAATGGATGCATGCTGCTCCTGCCAAAGGGCCAGCGCCTCTCTAACCCCCGAGGCGACCAAAGTGGTGTAGCCTAGACGTTCCAGCATGGCGGAGAGGAGATCGCGGACCTCCTCACGGTTCTCGACGATGAGGATCGTCTCCGTGCCTCTGGGGATGCGCGCTTTTGACGGTTTCTCTGCTGGGGGTTGGGGTCGCCTTTGGCTTTTGGGAAAGTAGAGGGAGAAGGTGCTCCCTTGGCCGACTTGGCTGGAGAGATGGATAAAGCCTTGGAGCTGTTTGACGATACCATAGACAGAGGCCAGCCCCAGGCCAGTGCCCTTGCCGGGGCCCTTGGTAGTAAAGAACGGCTCAAAGACGTGCTCGAGAACCTCCGGAGGCATGCCACAGCCGGTGTCGCGAACGACCAGCAAGGCGTATTCCCCTGGGGTTGCTTCGGGGAGTTGGCTAGCCTCCCTTTCGTCGAGCAGAACCTCCGCCGTCTCAATGGTGAGGGTTCCCCCGGCGGTCATTGCGTCGCGTGCATTGGCTGCGAGGTTGATGAGGATCTGCTTGATCTGACCAGAGTCAGCCATGATCTCTGGGATCCCTTGTCCCAAGTGGAGCTCCAAGGAGATATCCTCGCCAATGAGCTGCCTCAGAGAAGGGATCATCTCTTCGATGATCTCATTGAGCCGGACGGGTTGGATGTTCAAAGCCTGCCGTTGGCTGAAGGCTAACAGTTGCTGTACAAGCGAGGCTGCTCGTTCTCCGGCGGAGAGAATCTGCTCCACGTCCTCGCGGAGGGGATCAGAGGGGGCAAGGCTCCCCAAGACGAGTTGGCTATAGCCATTGATTACGGTGAGAAGGTTGTTAAAGTCGTGGGCCATGCCTCCTGCCAATTGGCCGATGGCCTCCATCTTTTGCGCGCGTCGCAGGCCTTCCTCTAGGCGCCTTTGCGTGGTGACGTCCATCGCCACCCTCACGGCCCCGATGACCTGGCCTCTTTCATCTCGCACGGGGGAACTTGCTACCGACCAAATGTGTCCATCGGGGGTCTCGATCTCGCCCACTTCTTTTTTCCCCGTCTGTAAGGAACGAAGCACGGGGCAGTGGGTGCATGGCTCGCTCTGGTGGAACCAAAGCCCATGGCAGGTCCGCCCAAGCATCTCCTCCAGCGGTATCCCGATGGATTCGCTTGCTGCCCTGTTGGCCCAGAGCAGGCGCATTTCCCGATCTTGATAAGTGACGAGCTCGCCCAAGTTTTCGAGGATGAGGGCCTTTTCCTGCACAGAGCGTTGCAGGGCCCTTTCCACTTCGCGCCGTTTGGCTAGGTCTCGTTGGAGCGCTTCCGCCGTCTCCTGGAGTTCTCGGGTGCGTTCTTGAATGAGGTCCTCCAGGGCAATGCGTCGTTCGACAGTGCTGTAGACCAGGGCAGCAATTAAAAAGACCAGGGCGAGGCTCAGTGAACGAAAGAGATAGTCGTCGCGACGGATGAGGGCTGCCCAGCCTTTTCGGGGTATGCCGGCCAGCGACCATGTGCCATCGGGGGAGCTCACCCAGGCTATGGCGGGCTGCTCGTGGAACACCCTGGCCTCGCCATAGAGGAGCTGCCCACGGGCATCGCGCACGGCGACGACCATCTCTCTGGGGGGCGGAAGAAGCCCCACTTGTTGAAAGAGGAGCTCCAAGTCGATCGCTGTGCAGGCCAGCCCTTCGATGGCCTGAGCCTTGGAGACAGGGAGCCAAGCAAAGAGGAGCTCTTTGCTCCCCACTTGGTGGGGCCCCGAGAAGAAGGGCTTTTCCTCCTGGCTTTGTTGGATGATCCTCTCCAGCTCCTCAGGGAGGAGGAAGGGAGCCTGAGAGAGGGTGTCTGCACACTCGGGAGGGTAAAAGAGCTTTTGCCCCTGGCGATCGAGCAAGAGAAAACAGGGGCACTCTTGGAGATGTCTTAAAAAAGAGAGCACCTCCTCCTTTTGGCTAGGGTCTCTGATCTCCCTTACCTGGAGAAAGGCTTTGAGCGCTTCGAGGAGGGCGAGCCGGTGGTGAAGCGAGACCGCCAGCTTGCGAGCATAGGGGGCCATCTCACGGGCAAAGATCTCTTGTTGGTTCTGGAGGAGTTCGGCTCGGTATTTGGGGGTGCCCCAGGCCCAGATGGGCAATAGAACGAGCAGGGTGAGCAGGGCTGCCCAGAGGGCTTTGCGCCGCGAACCCTGGTTCTCCCAAGTTCTCTTTGTCGCTGTTCTCAATTTCATGCTGCTTTCTCTAAAAGGCCCAAAGATTTAGAAATAGACATTACCTATATCTATTTTAAGGCCAAGGGGAGATACCAAGTCTGAATTTCTATAGACATTTTAGTGAACTTTTCAAACAACGGTAGTGCATTTTTCTTCAACTGCGTAAAAATAGCGTCAAAACGAAGTATGTTTTTTTATAAAAAACCCTCCCCTTTTTGCTGGGGAGGGCTCAGAGAGAGGTCGTCTGGCTAGAATGCCTTTCATCCTAACCAGAGCTCGGAGTTGTTGAGTTCTTGAGAGCCTTGGGTCTCAACTGTAAAACGTCTGACCCACCTCCAAAGTTCCGTGGCCAGTTCCTCTTCCCCTTGTTTTGTAGCCAGCTCGGCCGCCCGTCGGAGATATTGGACCAAGTCTTCAGAGGCTATATGTTTCAGCCAGTGGTTCAGGGTTTTCATCTTGGCTCTCCTTACAAGGGTAAAGCTAAATCATTATTATATAATTGTTTACTTAATTTGTCAAGTATATAAGGAAAGGCCCCTCTCTCCTGGCCATTCTTGACATAGAACAGATGTTCCTATTATAATGGGGTCAAGCAAGAAGGGAGAGGCTGGGCAT
>JAGGYI010000253.1 GCA_021162655.1 Anaerolineae bacterium | reverse complement strand
CGCTCCAAAACACTGACATCCTTCCCACAATCATCGCTCGAGATCGCCTCTTTGAGTATGATCTCCTCCCTGAACTTGGTGCTGCCCAATTTCCTGTCCTCATCTTGCACGGAGAGAAAAATCGTGTAGTTCCCCTGCAACTCCTCCAAGCCCTCCAGAAGCGCCTCGGAGGGGAGATCATCCAGATTCCATCTGCAGGGTACTATACATATCTGGATAATCCAGAAGAGGTCACCAAAGCTATCTTGGGTTTCCTTGGCCAAAATTAAAAAGACGGGGGAATCAGTCTCTAACCGATTCCCCCACTTAGATTTGAAACTTGAACAAGGTAGAATTCTTAAGGCTGTAGTTTAACTGTTACTGAGGTAAGCTGCTCGATGGCTCCGTCTCGCGGGCTAATGCGATAGACAGAGATACGGCCTATCTGAGCAGTTGAGGGCGGGTTAAACTTGACTGTCCCCGAGAAAGGCCCCCGTTGACCAATCTCCGCATCCACCAGCGCATATCCCTGTCCAATAACGTTCCCCTTCTCATCTAAGACATCAATAGCCAAACGGTTCTCAAAGGCACTACCCCAGCCTGTAACTGTCACTGGGCTACTCACCTGCTCATTTGCCTTGGGGCTCGTGATCACGATCTCAGCCTCACTTTGAGGAGCGCTAGCCTGTGGGGCCGGAGTGCCCTCTCCACCTCCAGGAATGACAAGCTTCTGTCCCACGAAAATGAGGTTAATATTCCAAATCCCATTCCGTCGAGCGATGTCCCATACACGCACTCCATAGCGAGCAGCAATGCCGGAAAGAGTCTCACCAGGAAGTACTGTGTGTTCAACATATTCCTCTTGATTGGGAATAAGCAATTTTTGCCCCGCATAGATAAGGTTCGGATTTTTAAGAGAGTTTGCTTGAACGATATCCTGGATACTCACACCATATCTCCAGGCGATCCAATAGAGACTCTCACCCCACCGAACCGTGTGATAAACGGTCGTATCTGCCAAGACCGTCAGGGCAACCGTACCCCAAAGCAACATAGCGACTAAAATCACAAAAAGAACCAACCGCATCAACGAAGCTTTTCCCATGAGGACCTCCTACCCACTGAGGGTGACTCGCCAAACCTCTGTAAAAAATAGTATAACATACCACGAAGCCACCTGCAAGGATTGATAGTAAAAATTGGCTCAAAAATCTCTCCTTTTTAAGGAAAACGCTTCTTTCTCCCTATCAATCTTTGCAAGAAAAAGACCACTGCAAAGACTGCTACCAAGGTAAGTGTTTGCGGCGAAGGGCGGCCAACGAGAATCCAAACCAGCACAGCCACCAAAGCGAGGCCAATGATTGTATACCTTCCCCAATCGCTAAGCCAGACCACCTGCCAACGCGCAAAGAGCTTGTCTCCTCCAGATAGCCCCTCCTCTAAGGCCTGGCGGAATTGTGCGAGAGCTTGCTTTCTTTCCCCTGCTTTGGCCAAGGCAACAGCATAGGCATACCGTGTACTTGCCGTATCATCAGGATTCAGCTTTAAAACTTGTTCCAGTACCTCCACCGCTCTTTCAGGCTGTCCCCTGACGATCAAAAGCCTTCCTAGAGCGCTACCAGCCCGATAGAAAAAGGGATTCATCTGAAAAGCCTTGTCGAGATACTCGATCGCTTGTGCATAGCGCCGCTCACGAGCCTCTAAAATGCCTAGGTTCGAATAAGCCAAACAAGCAGCATAAGGATTAGCCTCGGCCAAAGCGATCACTTGCTGGGCACATTCGCGAGCCTCTGTATTCCGGCCCTCCGCCAAACGCACATATGCCTCAACATGCCAAACCATAGCCAGTAAAGCATTGCGCTCTTTTTCATCTCCTATCTCTTCGATAAGATCACGAGCTCTGGCTAGCTCCACACTTGCCTCCTCAAACCGCCCCATATCTGCATAGACCTGGGCCAAAGTCAACAAAGGCTCGGGAGCCTCCGGAGCTAACTCGTGGGCCTTGCGCAGTACTTCCAAAGCTTTTTCATTTTCATCGGCTAGGAAATAGAGTACCCCTAAAGCGGTATAACCCTCGTACCGTTCTGGGGCTAGCTCAACGCATCTCTGCGCAGCTTCTATAGCCTCTTGAGGCCGTCTCATTCGTGTCAATGTACGCGCTAACCCCAGATGCACACGATAGTCCTCCGGAGCCAACTCTCGAGCCTTTTCATAAAGCTCCAACGCCTTCTGCAGATCTAATTGACGGTAGGCCTCCCGCGCTTGCGCGACAAGCTCTTCAACTTTCTCTTCCATTGCTCATACCATCCCCACAGTGAATTATGTCCAAGTATAGCGATTCCTCCAGCTTCTGGCAAAGCCTCCCCACATCTCTTCCACGTATCTCCTTTTTTTTCGCTTGACAGAGCATCAAAGCTGATTATGTTTTGACTAGAGCTATGAAACGAGCTGTCCTGACCAGCTCGCAAACAACCAATCAAAAGGAGATAAAATCATGACCGCGCCAGAAACTTCCAAAGAACAGTTCGATATTCTCCTTAAGGGAGGTCACGTCATTGACCCCAAAAACAATCTCTCGAAAAAGCTGGATGTGGCGATTTCCCAGGGCAAGATTGCTGCTGTAGCAGAGAATATCCCTGCCAGCAAAGCCCAAAAAGTGATCGACCTTTCTGGCCTTTACGTGGTCCCAGGCCTCATTGACATGCACGTTCACGTCTACCCTCAGCATTTCCAAATCAGCATAGTGGCTGATGGACAGAGCTTCTCTTCCGGGGTCACGACAATGGTCGACGCCGGCTCTTCGGGAGCAGCTAACTTTGGGGATTTCAAAGAGCGGGTCATCGACAAGTCAAAAACTCGGATCCTTGCTTTTCTCAACGTGGTCGACTTGGGCATGGGTGGAGACTTTGAACAAGATGTTAGCCGGATGAACCCGCAGATAGCTGCAGGCATCGCCAAAGCCTATCCTGAGCTCATTGTCGGAATTAAGGTAGCTCATTATTGGACCTGGAAACCTTGGGACAAGGATCATCAACCTTGGGACAACGTCGAACGGGGAGTGGAGGCCGGAGAGCTCTGTGGCAAGCCTGTCATGGTGGATTTTTGGCCCCGCCCTCCTGAGCGCAGTTATGCTGATCTCATTCTTAAAAAACTACGCCCTGGAGACATTCACACTCATGTTTTTGCGCAGCAATTCCCTATCATCGACGAATCGGGCAAGGTAAATAAAGTCCTCTTCCAGGCCCGAGAAAGAGGTATTATCTTCGACGTAGGCCATGGCGCAGCCAGTTTCTGGTTCAGGAACGCCGTCCCTGCTGTGAAGCAAGGCTTCATTCCCGATTCAATCAGCACTGATCTACATACCGGGAACGCAGCGAATGGCTTGGTGACAAATATTCTCAACGTGATGTCAAAATTCCTCAACATGGGGTTAAGCCTGGAGGATGTTATCTCCCGTGCCACGCTTGCTCCCGCCCGTGAGATCGGCCATCCAGAGCTGGGCAATTTAGATGTTGGTGCAGAGGCCGATGTGGCCGTGCTCCGGCTGCAAGAGGGTCAGTTCTCCTTTATCGACTGCGGCAAGGCTAGGATGGATGGCACCAAAAAGCTTGAGTGTGTGTTGACTTTGCGCAAAGGGGAAATAGTCTTTGATCCAGGCGGGCTGAGCATGCCCGCCTGGGAGGAAGCTCCAGAAGATTACTGGATCTGCCAACCTCCCCACGGAGCTCCAAAAACGTGGCGTCCCCCTGCCAAGCTCTACTAGGCTGTTCTCGGCCCGATGTTTGACAACCTTTTGAAAGACATCCTCTCGCTCCTGATGCAGAAAGGGAGGTAAGGTGACAGAACCTCAACCGGCCATAGTTGTGCAAGACCTACACAAAAGATATGGCCAAGTTTACGCCGTTCGGGGAATAAGCTTTACAGTATACCAGGGGGAAATCTTTAGTCTCCTAGGTCCTAACGGCGCAGGCAAGACAACGACAATCTCCATGCTTTCCTGTCTTTTATCTCCCACTCAAGGAGACGCTTTCGTCCTGGGGCACTCGATCATTCATGAGGCTCAGGCCGTAAAGCGCGTCATCGGAGTAGTGCCCCAGGACGTGGCTCTCTATCCTGACCTCTCAGCCAAGGAGAACCTCCTTTTTTGGGGAAGGATGTATGGGCTCAGGGGGAAAAACCTGCGAAAAAGAGTAGATGAAATTCTAGAGCTTATTGGCCTTCAAGAACGACAAAAAGACCGCGTCGCCAAATTCTCTGGGGGGATGAAACGTCGGTTGAATATCGGGATCGCGCTGCTGCACCATCCCCCTGTCATCTACATGGACGAACCAACGTTGGGAGTAGACCCCCAAAGTCGAAGAAACATCCTAGATGGGATCAAAAAGCTTCGCGATGAGGGAACCAGCATCCTCTACACCACTCACTACATGGAAGAAGCCCAGGAGATCTCGGATCACATTGCCATTATGGATCAAGGCAAAATTATTGCCTATGGTACACACGATGAACTAGTGCGCATCGTTGGAGAACAAGATCGAATCCGCCTCTCACTAGAAGATAAGCAAGACCAATTCCTCGACTTCTGTCGAAAACTCCCCGGAGTAGAAAAGCTCCTTTCCGCAGAAGGTGGCGCAATCATCCTTCTTGTCACTGACGGGAACCGCCTTCTCCCTCAACTCTTTGAAACCGCTAATCAATTAGGAATCCGAATCAGCTCTGTGGAGATCCAGGAACCCAATCTAGAGTCTGTCTTTCTCCACCTTACAGGGCACGCCCTGCGCGATTAGGGATCAGCCATGAAAATATGGACCATCGTTTGGAAGGATCTTTACATTGCTCTGCGCAACGTGTTCGCTCTTGTAATGATGTTTCTTGTCCCCTTAATGGTTACCGGGCTCATCTACTTTGCCTTCGGAGGATTCCTCAAAGAGCAACCTGAACTGCCTACAATCCGCG
>JAGGYI010000066.1 GCA_021162655.1 Anaerolineae bacterium | reverse complement strand
GCTATGAGGTGGAGCCTCGAGTGATCCCCGACCTACGTGCCTCGGTGGAATATTGGCAAAAATATCTCGGCCAAGAAAGGCAAAAGAATGAATGATTCCTGGATGCACGCTTTGGTACTTCACCACATAGGAGATCTACGCTACGAGCGTGTCCCCCGTCCTTCCCTGGCCCAGGGAGAAGCTCTCATTCGCGTGGTCGCTGTAGGGGTCTGCGGCTCGGACATTCCCCGTATATTCGAACACGGCACTTATCGCTTTCCGCTGATCCCTGGGCACGAGATCGCCGGCATTATCGAAGAGGTAGCTGGCCCAGGGCCCAGACAAGTGGGGGAAAGAGTTGCCATCAAACCCCTCATCCCCTGCAAGCACTGTCCCTATTGTGAGATCGGGGCTTTTGGGCAGTGCCTTTCCTACGATTACCTGGGTTCACGTAGCGATGGCGGTTTTGCCGAGTTTGTCAAAGCTCCTCAAGAGAACCTCGTTCCCCTGCCCGAACAAGTCGACCTCGTCGAGGCGGCTCTCACAGAGCCTGCTGCGGTAGCCCTCCACGCCATCCGCCAGGCAGAGGTGCAGCCTGGGGATACAGTGGCCATCCTGGGCACCGGCCCCATTGGGATGATGATTGCCCAATGGGCGCGCATCCATGGAGCTGGCCAAATCCTCCTCGTCGACATCGATCCACAGAAGCTACAGCATGCCCAGAAGTTGGGCCTTGGCTTTGTCTGCAACGCCCGAGAAGAGGACCCCGTCCAATGGATCAAACAAAGGACTTCCGATCAAGGAGCTCCCATCGTCATCGAGGCAGCCGGCACGAGCATCACCTTTGAGCAAGCATTGCGCGCCGCCCGACCTCTCGGGCGCGTGGTGATCGTCGGCAACCCCAGCAGCGACGTGCACCTCCCACAGAAAACGGTCTCGCAAATCCTTCGCAAGCAGCTTTGCATCAAGGGGGCGTGGAATTCGCACTTTGCTAGGCTACCAGTGGACGAATGGCGGGTGGTCGTAGAGATGCTCGCCGCCGGCAAACTCAATCTGCGTGATCTCATCAGCCATCGAATCCCTCTAGCAGAGGCTCCCTCCTTCTTGCGCGCGATGTACGCCAAAAAGGGCTTTTTCCTCCGTGTCGTGCTTCTGAACACAGAGAGGTCAAGCGATGAAAGCAGCAGTCTTTGAAGGTTTAGGACAGCTCACCGTCCGTCAGGTCCCTGATCCTACCCTCCCAGATGAGGAGAGCGTCATCCTCAAAGTGCATGCCTGTGCGATCTGCGGCTCGGATATCCGCATCTTCCACCACGGCAATCCTCGCGTCCACCCTCCCCAGATCATTGGGCATGAGGTGGCGGGAGAAGTCGTCGCCGTTGGCTCCAAAGTGACCCGCTTTCGCGTGGGCGATCGCGTTGCCGTGGGGGCCGACGTCCCCTGTGGAGAATGCGAATGGTGCCGTGAGGGGCTGGGGAATAACTGTGCCATCAACTATGCCATCGGCTATCAGTTCCCTGGAGGATTTGCCGAGTACATGCCCCTCAACGGCCTCACCGTCCGTTACGGCGCAGTCCACCACATCCCCGAGAACCTAACATACGATGAGGCCACTTTGGCCGAACCTCTAGGCTGTTGTATCAATGGCCTAGAGATGTGTCACATCCATCTCGGAGATACCCTAGTTGTTATCGGAGCGGGCCCCGCCGGTTGCATGCTGATGCGGGCAGCACGTTCCTTTGGGGCCACCCGGGTGATCGCCGTCCAGCGTTCACGTGCACGAATCGAATTCGCCAAGCGCCTGGGCGGAGCAGATAAAGTGATCTGCTCCGAAGACATAGACCCCGTAGAAGGAGTACTCCAGGCAACAGGAGGACGCGGGGCAGATGTTGTCATCACAGCCAACTCCTCCGTCGAGACCCACGAGCAGGCCCTTCGAATGGTGCGCAATCGAGGCCGCATAAACTTTTTCGGAGGGCTGCCCAAGGGAGCAAGGCCCATCTCCCTAGAGAGCAACCTGGTACACTATAAGGAGCTCTGTATCACCGGTTCCCATGGGAGTGTGCCCAGGCAACACCGCCTCGCCCTTGAGATGCTCGCCAGTGGTACCATCCCGGGCAAAGAGTTTATCACCCACACCTTCCCCTTGGATGAGATCCAAACCGCCTTCAAAGTGGCAGAGGGACATTCGGGGATGAAAGTTGTCATCCATCCTCATCCATAGTAAAGGGGGTGCCTCATGGCCAAACTGGCAGTCAAGATTTGCGCCTCTCTAGCCTGCGCGGATTGGCTCCATCTAGAGCAAGAGCTGCGTGCCTTGGAAAAGGCAGGGGTAGATTACCTGCATATCGATGTGATGGATGGGACTTTTGTCCCCAACTTTGCCCTCAGCCTTGACTTGATGCGCCTCGTCCACAAGGCTACCTCCCTCCCTCTTGACGTGCATCTGATGATCGTTCAGCCAGAACGCTATCTAGAGGCATTTGCCCAAGCAGGAGCCGAGATCATCACCGTGCACCAAGAGGCAAGCTTACATCTCCAGCGCACGTTGAGCCACATCCATAGCTTGGGGGTCAAGGCGGGGGTAGCGTTGAATCCCGCTACTCCTCTGCACATGCTAGACTATGTGTTGGAGGACCTCGACCTCTTGCTCATCATGACGGTGAACCCAGGCTTTGCTGGGCAGCAACTCATTCCCAACATGCTGAAAAAGATCGCCGATGCTCGCCAGCTCCTGACAAGCCACGGGCTTGATACCGACATCCAAGTAGACGGCAACGTCAGCTTTGCGAACGCTCCTGCCATGGTCCGTGCAGGGGCAACCTCCCTTGTCGGAGGAACCTCTAGCATCTTTTCCAAAGAGACCAACATCCTCGAAGGAGTACAGCGCCTTCGCCGGCTCGCCGAAAAAGCCCTCCCAGCAAAAGGTGAAAAAGAGTAGCTCAAAAGCCCGCCCGGCGCATGAGCTCATCCAACAGGGGCACAGCTTGGCGCACTCGGCGTTGAAGGGCCTCCAAAGCCTCAGGGGTACGCGCTTCAAAGCGGAGGGTGAGCAAGGGTTCCGTCACAGACAGGCGCGCTAATGCCCACCCCTGGGGGAAAGTAATGCGCACCCCATCGAGCAAGTTGAGAGGATAATCAGCAAAAACTTTTTGGAGCTGCTGAATGACCTGCTGCCCCTCCTCTGGAGAGCAAGGGATCCGCAGATCGGGGGTAATAGGATAAGCCGGGACAGTGTCCATCGCCTCAGCAAAAGAGAGGCCAAGCCCATCTAGGATTCGCAAGAGCAAGAGAGTCGCATAGAGTGCGTCATCTCCGCCTAGCTCTCCAAAAAAGTAATGTCCGCTGATCTCCCCTCCCAAGATGGCCCCTTCGAGAAGCAACCGCCTCTTGATAAAGGCATGCCCTGATCTTTCCATCAAGGGCCTTCCCCCCATTGCCAAGATCTCCTCCGCCACCACCGAAGAGGCCTTGAGGTCATAGACTACGGCACCGCCAGGATGTTCCGAGAGAAGGTGACGAACGAAAAGCACCAACGTCCGGTCGGCAGGCTGCACCCGGCCCCGCTCGTCAACAAAGACCACGCGATCCCCATCTCCATCAAAAGCCACCCCCAGCTCGCTCCCCTCCGCGGTTACCCGCTGCCGAAGGTCTCTGAGATGCTCAGGCACAGCGGGATTAGGGTCCCGATAGGGGAACGTGCCATCGGGCGTACAATAGAGCTCGCTCACCCGCTGCCCTACACGGCGCAAAACTCGCGGAGCTACGGCCCACATACAACCATTCCCAGCGTCAACCACCAGGTGATGACTCTTTAACTGCGAAAAAGAGCTCGCCAAGGCATCTTCATAAATCGGAAGGATCTCTACCTGGCGGCAGTCTCCCTGCCCTTCTGTGAAATCCTCCTTGTCCATCTGCTCCGCTATGGAGCGCAACTCTGCCGGAGTAACTGGGAGATCGCCCAAGATCAATTTGAAACCATTATAGCGAGGGGGATTATGTGAAGCCGTCACCATCACGCCTGCGAAGGCTTGCAATTCTCTTTTGGCAAAATAAAAGGCGGGGGTAGGCAAGATGCCCAAATCATACACGTTGCCCCCACTCTGGCGCAGCCCCTCTATGAGGGCAAGCTTGAGCGCTCGAGTACTCGGTCGCAGATCTCCCCCTACCACAATGCTACCCCCTTGCGCACGGCTACCCACAGCTCGTCCCAAACGATAGGCAAACCCTTCGTCCAACTCTTTACCGTACACACCGCGAATATCGCAGGCTTTGAAAACACTCATGATAGATACCCCTTTTGTTGACACAATGCTAAGAAACGCTCATAGCGTTCTTGATAGAGCACATGGTAACCCGGTCGCGGCTCAACCGTGCGCACATAGTGGACCATCTCGCTCACCGCCTCGCGTACACTTGGGAAAGCCAGCCCCCGGGCCGCTAGTATGGCCGCCCCCATCGCTCCTACAGGGACTTGGGGCACAAGCAATGGCCTACCCAGTACATCCGCACGAATTTGCAACCCGGCTTCGCTCTGGGTTGTCCCCCCTACCACATGGATGGCCCCCTTTACCTCGCCCCCTAGTTCCTCTACCACCTGGTAAGCCAGGCGTTCCACATAGGCAAGGCCCTCTAAATAACCAGCAAAGAGAGCTCCTTCATCATCCGTCTGCCCCTCGACAAACCCCTCCGCCTCTGGGGAAAGAAAAGGAAATCGCTCACCCTTACGCATCAAAGGGTAAACGATTAGCTCTGTGGGGCTCTTTTTCAAAGCAAGGGCGTCGAGTTCGGCAAAACGCTGAGGATCGAAACGCAGGGTCAGGCAATCTGCACCCGTATTGCTTGCTCCGCCAGGGAGCCAAAAATCCCCATCAGGATGCTTGTGGCAATAAAGGCGTCCCAGCGGGTCTCGCAAGAGACCTTTGGAGACTCCTTTGAGCACAAGGGTAGTTCCCAACGTGCTATTCCACTCTCCAGGGGAGGCCGCCCCACTGGCCAGTTGCGAAGCAACTCCGTCAGTGGCCCCTGCCACCACCCACGTCCTTGGCGAGAGCCCCGTCGCCTCTGCAACAGCCGGAAGCACCCTCCCCACCCGCTCTCCTGGTGCCTGTACACGGGGGAACCTCTCGAGCGGGAGCCCCAACTTTTCGGAGATAAAGGCCGGCCAAGCCAGGTCGAGAAGATCGTACCCCCACTTGAGGGCGTTCGACCAATCCATCCTCCCCCACTCTCCAGAGAGCCAACCAATGACCAAATCCGTGGGGCTTGTCCACCAGCGCGCCTCAGCCAAGCGCCCAGGCTGATGCTTCTGCAACCAATGCAGCTTGCAGAGCGCCCAAGAAGCAGAAAAACGCGTGCCCATTTTGGCAGCCACCGCCTGGCCCGCCTCCTGCACCTCCGCCGCTACTTCAGCTGCACGCGCATCAGAATACATCATCGCTGGACCAATGGGGGCACCCTGCTCATCAGCCAAACAAAGGGTTCCAGAAGTCGAGGTCACAGAAAGAGCAACTATCTGTTCCGCCGACCCCCCCTCGCTCAAGCCCCCTACAGCCTGAGCAAGCACCTGGAACACCATTCGCCGCCAGAGGGAGGGATCCTGCTCAAAGCGCCCTCCCTCGGTCAAGATTGTCTCCGGAGGAAAAGCCTCGCTTGCTTCGCTCCGAACTTTGCCTTGCAGGTCGACAATTAAAGCGCGAACCCCTTGGGTGCCTACATCCAGGCCAAGAACATACATCTTTCGGGGCCTCCTTTTCTCCTGTTGCCCTATGGTATGCGAGAGGTCTCTGGCATGTCAAAAAGGGTTTTTTGACCAGAAGGATGATCTGGGGCAAAATAGAAATGATGCGCTTTGATTACGCTAATATATGGGAGAGTTGGGCCATGTACAAGCTAGTTTTACTCAGACATGGGGAAAGCATCTGGAACCTAGAGAACAAATTCACGGGTTGGACGGATGTAGACCTCTCCCCCCGGGGGATCGAGGAGGCCAAGACAGCTGGAGAAACTCTCCTCCAAGAAGGCTACACTTTTGACGTTGCCTACACCTCGGTGCTCAAGCGAGCCATTCGCACGCTCTGGATAGTCCTCGACGTCATGGACCTGATGTGGATCCCTGTCTTTCGCTCCTGGCGTTTGAACGAACGTCACTATGGAGCGCTCCAAGGGCTAAACAAGGCAGAGACGGCCGAGAAATATGGCAAGGACATCGTCCACAAATGGCGCCGTAGCTACGATATCCGTCCACCCGCTCTGACCAAGGACGACCCTCGTTGGCCAGGGCATGATCGCCGCTACGCGGACCTTTCGGAAGACGAGCTTCCGCTCACCGAATGCCTCAAGGACACGGTAGAGCGCATGCTACCCTACTGGCACGAGGTGATCGCCCCAACCGTCAAAGCTGGGAAACGAGTCATCGTCGCTGCCCACGGCAATAGCTTGCGCGCTCTGGTAAAGTATCTGGATAACATCTCTGATGAGGATATTCCGAACTTGAATATCCCCACAGGTATCCCTCTAGTGTACGAGCTTGACGACGAGCTCAAACCTATCCGCCACTATTATCTTGGCGACCCAGAGGCTGTTGCCAAGGCTACCGCTGCCGTTGCCGCCCAACTCGAGAGAAAATAGGCTCCTTCCCCAAAACATCAAGCCCCCACCTTCTGGCGGGGGCTTTTTTAGCGCGCAAGCACTCGAGCAAGCTCATAGTAGCGCTCATCAATGCTCCGCGTACACTCGGTAATCTCTTCCAGAGGAGTCGCAACAATCTGTCCATCTACAAGGCCCACCATCACCCCCGCGCTCCCCGAATAGAGCTGCTCCACTGCAGCCGCTCCCAAGCGCGTCGCTAGAAAACGATCTCGGGCCGAAGGTGAGCCTCCCCTTTGAATATGGCCCAGAATGCTCAGGCGCACTCCAAAACCTGTCTCCTCCTGCCTATCCTTAAGGTAGGCCGCAATCTCGGCAGCAGAGGGGTTGGCTCCTTCTGCCACCGTGACGATGCAATGCTTTTTCCCTCGCACATAAGCATCCGCCACCTCGCGTGCCACATCCTCCAGGCTAAAGGGCACCTCGGGGATACAAACCATCTCGGCTCCACCAGCGATGCCCGCCATCAAGGTTAGATAGCCGCACTTGCGCCCAACGAGCTCTATAAGAAAAGCCTCCTGATGAGAGGAAGCTGTATCCTTGATGCGGTCGATGGCTTCCAACGCCGTATTGAGGGCAGTATCTACCCCAATAGCCACATCTGTACCGCAGAGATCATTCTCGATCGTGGCAGGAACACCCACCGTAGTAAACCCCGCCTCATAGAGCCTGCGAGCCCCTTTCATGCTCCCATCGCCCCCGATGACGACAAGAGCATCCATTCCCATCTCGTTCAAGTTGCGTAGCGCCTCTCGCAAGCCATGGGGAGTCTTGAAAGATTCACTAGGGGTGGAACCTAAAAAGGTTCCACCCTTCTCGATGATGTGGCTCACAGAGCGAGAGGAGAGGGGCAAAAACTCGCCATTCAGCAAACCAGTGTATCCCCTCCGAATGCCCCAAGCCTCCCAGCCGTAATACAAGGCCATACGCACCACTGCCCGGATACAGGCATTGAGGCCCGGGCTATCTCCTCCGCTTGTGAGAACGGCAATTCGCCGAATCCTGGTTGTCATTCTCCTCTCCACTGGCTCACTTGTCATTCAGGGCCGCAATCCCTGGGAGCTCTTTGCCCTCCAGGAACTCGAGGGAAGCCCCTCCACCAGTAGAGATGTGCGTCATCTTGTCAGCTAGGCCCGCTTTTTCTACAGCAGCGGCGGAATCTCCACCACCGATGATCGTCGTCGCACCTGATTCAGCCAAGACGCGGGCGATGGCAAAAGTTCCCTCAGCAAAGGGATCCAGCTCAAAGACCCCCATAGGGCCATTCCACACCACCGTGCCCGCACCTTTGATCTTGCTGGCAAAAAGCTCCACCGTCTTGGGACCGATGTCCAGCACCCGCCAGCCTGGTTCCACACCATCGGCAGGCACCACTTTTTTGTTCGCTTCGGCAGAAAAAGCATCTGCCACTACCACATCCACCGGCAGAACGAGTTTGTCGCCAGCCTTTTTCATCAATTCCTCTGCCAAGGAAAGACTGGACTCCTCAACCAAAGAATCCCCCATCTCGTACCCCTTGGCCTTGAGGAAGGTATTGGCCATGCCTCCACCGATAAGCAAAGTGTCGGCTTTGCTCAGGAGGTTCTCGATCACGCCGATCTTGTCCGAGATCTTGGCCCCTCCTAGGATAGCCACAAAGGGCCGCTTGGGATTCTCTAATGCTCCTCCAAGGAAAGCGATCTCCTTTTCCAAAAGGAACCCTGCTACAGCGGGTAGATAGGCAGCCACCCCTGCCGTTGAAGCATGGGCGCGGTGCGCAGTCCCAAAAGCGTCGTTCACGTAAACATCAGCCAGGCTGGCCAGCTTTTTCGCAAATTCAGGGTCGTTCTTCCGCTCCTCAGGATGGAAGCGCAAGTTCTCCAAGAGGATTACATCCCCCGGCTTCATCTCCTTGACAGCTTTTTCCACCTCAGGGCCGATGCAATCATCCAACTTTTTCACCGGAACGCCCAAAAGCTCCTCCAAGCGCGCCGCCACAGGGTCAAGGCGCAACTCCTCTACCACTTTGCCCTTTGGGCGCCCCAAATGAGAACAGAGGATCACCGCTGCACCGTGCTCCAGAAGGTACTTGATCGTCGGCAGAGCCGCCCGAATGCGCCGGTCATCAGTGATGTTTCTATTCTCGTCAAGGGGAACATTAAAATCACAACGCACGAGGGCCCGCTTACCCGACCAGGAGATATCGCGGATTGTCTTTTTGTTCATCTTGCACCCTCCGTAACTTTGTTAGTCTCCGCCCCTATAGCAACCTCGGCTATTCTAGCACAAGTGATAGGCGGTGTAAAAAACCCCGATGGTTCAAACCCATAGAAAAAAGGCTTTGGCAGAGAGGCCAGCCTGTGATAAAATTCGAGGAAATCATAAAGAGAAGGAGCAGTGTGCCTAGACGTACCAAAGAGCAACTGACTATCTGGACCCGAAACCTGATCCTTGTGGCAGTCTCTGGCTTCTTGGTGAACTTTGGGCAGGGCCTGCTTCGAGGAGCAAGTACCAACTTTTTCGTTGACACTTTGGGCCTAAGCGGGAAGCAAGTTCTCTGGTTAACAGGCATTCGCGAGATCCCCGGCTTGGGACTCATGTTCATTGCCGCCCTCTTTATGCACTTTTCCCTTCCCCGAAGGACAGCTATTTCCCTCCTCCTGATGGGCATTGGCTACGCACTCTATGCCTCTGTGCATTCGTACTTTTCTCTTATTGCCGTCGCCCTCATTGCAAGCCTGGGCTTTCACAACTGGATGCCCCTTCAGCGTGC
The DNA here is from genome assembly GCA_021162655.1 of Anaerolineae bacterium. GTDB lineage: Bacteria > Chloroflexota > Anaerolineae > UBA1429 > UBA1429 > JAGGYI01. The sequence goes on along the minus strand of JAGGYI010000066.1, from coordinate 5,654 downwards.
CCTCGCCCTGAGCCTAACTACAAAGGAACGTTCTGGGCGAGTACTTGGAGCGCTCTCGGCTGTTGGGGCAGTAGCCTCGATTGTCGGTATGGGTGCCATTGCCCTCTTTTCCAAGCTATTCTCGGGAATTTCCCTGCGCTTCTACTATGCAATCGGAGGGACGCTCATCGCGCTGGCGGCTTTGGCCATCCTCAAAATCCCTCCCCAGGTTGGCGCCACCGAGGCCCGTCAGCCCCGCATGCTCCTAAAGAAGCGTTACTGGCTCTTTTACGTCCTTACTCTATTTGAAGGGTCACGAATGCAGGTCTTTGGGGCCTTTGGCACCCTGGTGCTGGTTCAAAACTATGGGCTTGAAGTCTGGCAGATCAGTCTGCTCCTTCTGGCCAGCAGCATAGTCAACTTTTTAGCCGCTCCCTACCTGGGGTATCTCCTTGACCGCTTTGGAGAACGCTTGGTCCTCTCGACGAGCTATGTCTTACTTGCGTTGTGCTTTGCTGGTTATGCCACCTTTCACAATGCCTGGGCTCTTGGAAGCCTTCTCATCCTCATCAATCTACTTGTGATCTTGGGCATGGGGCTTTCAACCTACGTAAACCGCATCGCCCCTCCTGAAGAACTCACTCCCACACTCGCCGCTGGGGTCAGCATCAACCACATCACTTCTGTGAGTATCTCTTTGATTGCCGGTACGCTGTTGCAAATTGTCGGTTATGAAGCGCTTTGCTGGGGAGCTGCCGTAATCATCATGCTTTCCGTCCCCTTTGCCCTTGCATTAAAAACCCAAAAGGACTCGGCCCCTCAATTGCGCTCCACATTGGCAGAATAGACACCACAACTAGCCATCTTGAGAATACCCGAGAGGTAAAGAAAGATGCCTACAATCATCTCTGTTCTCCTAGCTCTTCTGGTCCCCATCGCTTGGGGGTTGTTCAGCGCCTGGGCCTTTGACCGATTGCGCGAGAGACAAGAGAAAAACCAAAACCGAGAGGAGACACAATGACTTTTCTTGGCGCTCTGCTCATCGGCACAGGGGTCGGCATCCTCACCGGCATGTTTGGAGTTGGCGGAGGGTTTTTGATCACCCCCCTCCTCAACGTTCTTTTGGGCATTCCGATGCCCATCGCCGTGGGCACAGGAGCTATGCAGATCCTGGGGGTTTCCACCGCTGGCTTGTACCGCCGCCGCAAAGAAAACCTCACCGACTATAAAATGGCCCTCGTCCTCTTTGGCGGAAACTTTGTGGGGGTACGGCTAGGGGCTGCCACCTTGGGATGGCTAGGCTCACTGGGGAACCTGAGCGTCCACGGGGAACAGGTCCCGGCGGTTGAGTTCATCGTTCTCTGGATCTTTTTCGTCCTGCTGGCAGCCATCGCTGCATGGCTCTGGTACGATACCTCTCGCAACAAAGAGGAGGAAAGCGCCCAGGTCGGGCTCTTTGCGCACATCCACATCCCGCCTTATACCGACTTTCCCACTCTCGATCACCCACGCCTCAGCTTGGTGGTGATGTCTTACTTTGGCCTGGCGTTGGGCTTTTTGACGGGTCTTCTCGGTATCGGCGGCGGTGTTATCCTTGTGCCAGCACTGATCTATCTTGTGGGGATGCGCACCCACCGCGCAGCAGCAACCAGCCTAGCGTTGATCTGGCTTTCTTCCTTTGTCGCCACCATCACCCACTCCCTGAGAGGGAACACAGACCTCTTGCTGGCCATCCCCTTGCTTCTAGGAGGTTCCGCAGGGCTTCAGCTCGGAGTGAACCTCTGTTCCAAATTGGGAGGGGCCCAGTTACGCCGATATTTCACCTTTGTGGTCCTCGCTGCCATGTTGATGGTAGCCGCCAAGCTGGGTTCTTTCATCTTCTAAGCAAAAGGGGCCGGTAGAAATTACCGGCCCCTCTTCCTAAGCAGATTGCATATCAGGCCCCCACGGCTCGATGAACGTCACCCTATCCCCCAAAGCTCGGAGACAGTCTTCCAAATCAAAATGATGAAGCACTCCCCAGAGAAAGTTGGCCGCCGGCCAATCCACCAAGGGCACACTCGCCCATTCCTTGTATGAACGAGGAGTGTTCTTGAGCGTCACAGCCTGCACTCGTTCATCCAAAAGGGCGGTGAAAAGCGCCAAAAGCCCTCCTTGCCCTCGACCATACAGATAGAACTTTTGGGCTCCCTCATGGGCCAAGAGATCAAGCGTGCGCAAAACATCGAAAACACGCCGTCCCAAATAGCTCTCCCCAAACATCAGGCCATAGGCATGGAACATATAATCCATCCCATAAGGCTGCCAGAAAGGGCCTTCCTCATCAGGGATAGACTCCCCTAAACCACGCACATCTAGTGCATAGAGGGGGTACTTTTCCTGCAAAGAGAGAGCCAACGGGTCGTTTGCTAGATCCTCCTCACTGGCAAGGTGAGGTAAGTAAAGATGCACCTCTTCCTCTACATCTAAGGAATGGGCCCATTCGGGATGATCCATCTTTTTACGCAACAAAGCACGAATCCCATCCTCCGTCTCCACCGCATAACGAGCAAAAGTGTACGTCTCGGTGTGGATCGGCCGCAGGTTTCGATGATGAGGTACCCCTTCACGGGAAGGCAATTGAAGCAGTTCGCTGAGCTTGGCTCTCAGCTCTTCCTCCGGCAACGGGCGTCGACGTCGGGCCAGCTCCTCAGCTTTCTCAGAGATGAAAAGGTAGATGGGTTTGGCCCCTGCTTCAACAACGTTCCCACTTGGGGTCGCATTGAGGAGCTCAGCAGGGAGAGGCTCCGCCTCACCAACCTCCACCTCTCCCAGGCCAGCATGGCGGGCAAAGAAACGGACCATCGCCTCCTGGTTCTCCCGATAATAGCCATGAGCATGGGGCCCACAGAAGCAAGCGACGTTCTCCTCCGGGGCACCCAATAGACGATAGAAGTGACGCACCTCCTCACAAGCCTCCCAATAGCCACGACGGTCGAAAAAGTCATAATGCTGACCCAGGAGGATGACAGGAGCAGGGGCCCTAGCGATGAGAAAGTCTGCCATCTCCAGCCCAGCCTTCAAGACTCCAGGCGGGCATTGCTCGCAATCTGCCGGAAGCTCATTCTCGAGATTATGGAGAAACGTGGTGATGAAACATCCAGGAGCCGCCATGGTAAAACGCTCATCCAGCGCCCAGAGCCAGGTAGTCATCGTGCCGCCCCCCGAATTCCCGGTGATACCTACCCGAGAGGGGTCAACCTCTGGTCGGGAGAGGAGATAATCAAGCGCACGGATGCCATCCCAAGCACGCCACATTCCAAAGAACTCACCCAGGAGCTCTAGCTGTTTGCCCATCATATTGTGGGCCGAGGTACAGGCAGCTACAGAATCTCGCGCTGTAAGCAAGGCATACTGATCTCTTTCCCCTTGGTTGAAAGGATCATAAACAAGCACCACAAAACCTGCCATGGCCAGCCTCTGAGCAAAGGCCTGATAGAGATCACAGGCTTTACCATCGGGGCTGTGCCCACAGGCCCCAAGCACTGCGGGGGCAGGCCCATCCAGCTTTTGGGGGAGATAGAGGTTTGCCGTCACCAAACAACCAGGCCTACTCTCAAAAAGAACCTTCTCTATGCGAAAGCGAGGCCGCTCCACTTCCCCCACAACGCGAGCATTCAACGGCGTCTTTTGGGGTAAAGGGGCAAAGGCCTGCATAATGGACTGCCTCACCTGGTCCCGGTAGACAAGGGCCTCTTCCCTGGAAAGCCGAAATAGCTTCTCCCGCCGCTCAGCATGTCGCTTGCGCAGCCGCTCCACGTAATAGTCAAGCACCATGTGCCCATATCCCTTGCGCATTTGGACCTCCTTTCGGCGCCAAGCTATGGGTACCTTACCACACCTTGATAGAGGAAACAACCCAAGTCTTCAAGAGATGAATATTTCTTTATTACAGAATTTTTAGAATCCAACAATTGGTTAATCTTTTATGCTATAATGAAAGAGAATTTTCCAAATTCTACTAATATTGCAGAGATAGCTTCCATCCACAAGAAGAGTTTTTTTGCGTATCGAGGGGGGCAAGTGGATAGCGAGGTCACTCTCTTGCTTGTTGAGGATGACTTTCAACTGCGGATGGCCTTGCGGCTCTATCTTGGAACCCAAGGGTTCCATGTGCTTTGTGCCGCCGATGGTTTAGCTGGCCTGCGCCTCTTTTACGAAGAACACCCTCAGATCGTCCTGTTAGACATCATGATTCCCAAAATGAACGGCTGGGACCTATGTCAGCGCATCCGCGAGGTCTCGGAAGTACCCATCATCATTGTGAGCGCCTGTGGGCGCGAGGAAGAAAAGGTCAGAGGGCTCAAGCTGGGCGCTGACGACTATATCGTCAAGCCATTCAGCATGCGAGAGCTTGTCGCCAGGATAGATGCCGTCTTGCGACGAAGCCACTCCGAGACAGTGCGAACCGGACACTGGCCAGCCTTCACAGACGAAGAGCTGTTCATCGACGGAAACCGTTGGGAAGTGCGCCGCAATGGCAAACCTTTGAGCCTCACAGCGTTGGAGATGCGCTTCCTCCTCTATCTCGTCAAGAATGCCAATCGCGTCCTCACCCATCAGCAGATATTAGAACACGTTTGGGGGCGCGAATACACTGACGCCCTTGGCTACACCAAGCAGTTCGTCTGGCGGTTACGTCGCAAAATCGAGCAGGATCCAGAACACCCCAAATATATCGTCACGGAGAAAGGCATAGGCTACCGATTCTGCTGCCCAAGTTAAAGAGCGTGGGAATTAAACATTCTGTGACTTGATTGTTACTTAATTGAAACTTTGGCATGGTAAAATATAGTATATCAGAGCATTTTTGAGAGATTACCATGCCAAAGATTCTTATTATCGATGACGACCCTTTTGTTCGTACCACGCTCCAATCGCGGCTACAAAAGGAAAACTTTGAGGTCGTCACTGCAGAAACAGGTGCAGAGGGGATAGCTCTGGCAACTCGGGAGAGACCTCACCTTATCGTTCTAGATCTCACTATGCCAGATATCGATGGGTTAGACGTTCTTGAGCGATTGCACCGGGAGATCATCACTTGGGATATTTCAGTCCTTGTCCTCACCGCCCGCGGAGATCCCGAGAGCCGGCAACGGAGTCAGCAATTGGGGGTGTCGCGCTTTTTCGTCAAGCCCCTCAGTCCCAGGCACCTTTTGGCTGAGATCAACCGTCTACTCAAGAGTGCCCAAAGCCAAAGCTAACGAGAGGCAGAGATGCACAGGCCCTCCCCAAAGAGCCATCTCATCATTCTGTTCTTTCTTATCGCCCTAGCTTTCCCCTTTGTTTCCTTGGCAGATTCCTCAAACTCGCCAGCCAGCATCTCTGGTTGGGTCTGGAACGATTGGGACGAGGATGGTTTGCGTGATCCTGAAGAACCTCTTCTCCAAGATGTTCTCATCGTCCTGGCCAATGCCAAAGGAGATATCCTGGCCCACACCTATACAGATGCCGACGGAGCCTACTCTTTTGAAGGTCTCGACGCAGGTTCTTATATTCTCTTTGAAACAGACCCCCAGGGCTACAGCTCCAGCACCCCGAACGTGGTTCCCATCCAACTAGAGGAAGGAGAACAAGTTCAAGTTTCCTTTGGTGATGTCCTCACCCTTCCAGGCTGTTTTCGTACAGTCAGTGGT
>JAGGYI010000087.1 GCA_021162655.1 Anaerolineae bacterium | reverse complement strand
CCTTCTTGGGGGGCAACTTTGGGCGTAGGATTGGCCACTTTGGGGCTGGGGCTTCTTTCCCTCGAGCGTGATTTGAGAGTTTCTTTTGGCGATCTCATGGTCCTTTTGTGTGCTCTGTCTTTTGCTCTGCACATCCTCAGTGTGAGCATCTTTTCGCCCAGGGCAGATTCGCTGGCACTTACCCTAGTGCAAGTGGCCACGGTAAGTGTGGTGAGTTTCCTTGTGAGTATTTTTAGCGATTGGCCCTTGCAGGCGCCCTCCCCACAGGTGTGGGGAGCGGCGGCTTTTACGGGTATTCTGGCCACAGCATTAGCCTTTTTTCTTCAAACGAGCATGCAGCGTTTCACTACTCCTACTCATACGGCGCTCATCTTTACGGCAGAGCCTGTTTTTGCGGCACTCTTTGGGGTATGGCTTGCTCACGATGTGCTGGGTGTTCGCCATATTATCGGGGGGATGCTTATTCTTGCTGGGATGCTTGCCAGCGAGATACGCTGGTCTGAGCGGTTGGCTGTAAGGATTTCGCGATTCCTGAGTCCTCATTATGTGGGTGCAGCGTTGCTTTTTACCTTGGGGCTTTTGGCTCCAGAGGGGTGGCAAGAGGGCTTGCTTTGGGCTCTGGGAGTAGGGCTTTGGGTCATTGCCGGCCCGCTGGTTCTTCTGGTGCGCAAACTACGCCGTGGAGGCGTTAGTGATTGGTTTCTTTCTGATAGGAAAGAGCGGGTGCAACCGGGAATTATCTTTGTCACCCTGGTGGCTCCTGGGGGAGCACTGGCAGCGCTTTATTTCTTTCACGGTCCTCAGCCACTCTTTGTGGCTCTCTGGGTGGCTTTCATCCTCAATATTGTGAACCTCTCGATCACCTTCTGTTGGAAGATCAGCCAACACGTTTCTAATGTGGCGGCTAGCTCTGCTCTCTTGGTGGCTTTTTGTGGGCTGTGGGCGGTGCCAACCCTTTTACTCATCCCTCTGGTGGCTTGGGCTCGGGTTAGAGTGGGGGCCCATACCGTTTTGCAGGCAGTGGCTGGCGGGATTACTGGACTAGGTGTCGCTTATCTCACGTTGAATGTTTTGGGCGTGGCCTGAAGGCGGCGAGGGTTGATTGTTTTTTGTCCTCTCGAGAGGTATAATATTTTGCCATAAGGAACCCCAGCGGTTGGGAGGCGTCTTTACATATGCGCACTGTGATCTGTTGTGTCTTATGAGCAAGGGAGGAGTGGCCATGCGAAGAAAAGCGGTTTGGGCCGTAGGGTTGGTTTTGTGTGTACTTGGTTTGGTGTTGCTGTGGGTGACCTCAGGCATGGCACAAGAAGCGAACACTACCCCAACTACTGAGGGGAGTGCGGCAGAGGCGACGACCGAGCCGGTTTCTCCTATTACTATCACGGCGCTTATCACTGCGACGGCCGAGGTTACCCCGACAGAGGAGGTGACAATGAGTAAAAGACCGGTGATTGCCCCAGCCGAACCTATCTCCACCGCGATAACGGCCAAAGAGTGCAAGGCATTGGAGCTCACGGTCTATAACCAAAACGTAGGTTTGGTCAAAGAAGTGCGCACCGTGGAGTTGACCAAAGGTGAAAATTTGGTGCGCTATGTGGGTGTGCCCTCAAAGATTGATCCGACAAGCGTGCATTTCGTTTCATTGACGGATCCTGAGGGAACGGCGGTGTTGGAACAGAATTACGAGTATGATCTGGTCGATTCGAGCAAGCTTTTGCAAAAATATATCGATCGGCAGATCACAGTGGTGACAAAAGGTGGCACCTATACAGGGACTCTCCTCTCGGGGGTAGATGACATTATTCTCGACACCCAAGAGGGAGTTAAGGTGCTCAAGTTGAACCAAGTGCTCGAGTTCGCCTTCCCCGAATTGCCGGAGGGGTTAATTACCCAACCTTCACTGGTTTGGTTACTCAAGGCAGCTAGGGCGGGTAAACAAGATGTGCAGGTGGCTTATCTTACTGATGGGATTAATTGGCGGGCTGATTATATTGTCTTGTTGGCCCCTGATGACGAGAACCTTTCATTGACGGGTTGGATCACTCTTGACAACCAGAGCGGGGCTACTTACAAAGATGCAAAGCTCAAGCTGGTGGCCGGGGATATCCACCGAGTTTCCAGGGCTCGCCCTGAAGCGGCATTGAAGGAACTCGGGACCCGGGCGGCAGCTGCTCCCCAGGTAGAGGAGAGAGCCTTCTTTGAGTACCACATTTATGAGGTCACTCGCCCTGTTACAGTGCGTGATCGGCAGACAAAACAGATCGAGTTCATCTCGGCTCCTGAGGTGAAGGTAGACAAAGTCTATCTTTATGAGGCCTCCCCGGTCTTTATCTGGGGGCGTTCCCCCATCCAGGAGCGGGACTATGGCATCCTCAAAGGTACAAAGGTAAAAGTGCGGCTTGAGTTCAAGAATAGTGAGGCGAGCGGGCTGGGCTTGCCACTACCTGAGGGGATCGTTCGTGTTTACAAAGAGGATGTAGACGGCAGTGCCCAATTCGTGGGAGAAGATTTCGTCCAGCACACTCCAAAGGATGAAGAGCTTTCCCTCTATCTGGGGGATGCTTTTGATGTTGTGGGAGAGCGAGTGCAAAAGGACTTTACACAACTGAGTAAACGCAGCATCGAAGAAACCTATGAGATCACCATCCGCAACCACAAAGAGGAAGATATTGTTGTGCGGGTGCTTGAGCATCTTTTCCGGGCGCAGGATGCCCGAATTGTAAAAAGTAGCGAGGACTATACGATGCCCGATGCTCATACTCTCCGTTATGACCTCAAAGTACCAGCTGATGGTCAATCAGTGGTTACTTATACTGTGCGCTATCGCTGGTAGAAAATTCCCCCTCCCTTGCTCGAGTCCCCAGGCACCAAAGGAGTGCCTGGGGATTTTTCTTTTCGGGCAGAGTTGACCTAATCTTTACGTTCTCTTTATAACTGGTTAAGTGTACCTTAATGGGTGCTTTACCTTCGCACTCGGGGAAGCTGCTATGCTAGAAGTGGATAGGCAGAAAAGAACCCCGAGTAAGCGAGGTGAGCGTTATGAAGATAGATCGCTGGCCAATACGCTGGATCGTCCTGGGACTGGTGTTCTTGGCGTTCTGGCTTTGGCCTTTGCGTGTAATGGCTGCTGGCCCTGAGGATTGGAAACAGTATGGTTTGGGGCTTTTGCCCTCCAAGGGGGATTTCCCCAAGCTGGATACGAGCGGCCTACGTTTGACTTCATTGCCTAGTGCGGTGGATCTCAGTTGGGGTTTACCCCCGGTAGGCAATCAAGGGTCTCAAGGAAGCTGTGTGGGATGGGCTTTGGGATACTATTACAAGACCTTTCAAGAGCGGGCTGAGCATCATTGGGATGTCTCTTCTCCGGAGCATCAGTTCAGTCCTTCTTGGATTTATAATCAGCGTTCGGGGGATTGCAGCCAGGATGCAGGGATGACCTTCTTTGAAGGGCTGCGCATTCTGCAGACCAAAGGGGCAGCTACCTTGGCAATGTTCCCCTATAACCCATATGATGCTTGCACTCAGCCCTCAGAAACGGTCTGCCAGTTGGCCTGGCCCTATCGTATCGATAGCTTTGCGAATATTTTTGCAGGCCAGGGGACAGCGAATATTGAGACATTGAAAGGGCTTTTGGCTGGTGGGCAACCCATCGCTTTGGCAGTGCCGGTATATAGTAGCTTCTTTGCTGCGGCGAGCGATGACCCTCCAATTATCCCTCAGCATACCCCCAATGAATATTTTTACGGTGGTCATGCTGTGCTCGTCATTGGCTATGACGATAGCCTTGGCGCTTTCAAGTTTGTCAACTCTTGGGGGAGGAGCTGGGGGCAGAATGGTTATGCTTATCTCTCTTATGATTTTGTCCGGAATGATGCCTGGGAAGGCTGGGTGATGTTTGACCATGTAGAGACCCAAGCTTCGCCAGCTACTTTTAGTGGAGAGGTAACCCTGAATGGTGAGCCTGTACCTGAAGGCACCCAAGTGACGGCTTGGATTGATGGTGTCCAGGTAGCATCGACCACGACCACCATGCAAAATGGGCGATCCCGCTATACGTTGGAGGTGCCCCCTGATGACCCCAGTACTGGGGAGCGCGAGGGTGGCCGGGATGGTGAAGTCGTCCGGTTCAAGGTGGGTTCCGAGTGGGCCAACGAGAGGGGCACGTGG
>JAGGYI010000125.1 GCA_021162655.1 Anaerolineae bacterium | reverse complement strand
CTATGTAGAAGTGCTGGCTTGGTTAGGGAAAGGAACAGAGCGCCAGCTCTTCAAAGTCTACAGGTGGTGAAAGGAAGATCGCTATGTTGAGGCAAGTTTTTGACCGAGAGTTGCGGCGCTTGGAGGACGAGATCTCTATCCTGGGAGGTATGGTAGAGGATGCTCTCATTGCCTCGGTAGAGAGCTTGAAGCAGCGGGATTTTGAGGCCTCGCGCCGGATTATTGCAGGTGACCATCAAGTAAACGAGAAGCGCTTTGCTATCGAATCTGATATTCTCGTTGTCATTGCTACGCAACAACCCATGGCCAGCGATCTGCGGGTTTTGGCAGCGATGTTGGAGATCGTTACCGAACTTGAGCGGATTGGGGACTATGCCAAGGGAATTGCCAAGATCAATCTCATGATTGGAGAAGAGCCCTTGCTCAAGCCCTTGATCGATATTCCCAGAATGGCGGTGAAAGCACGCGACATGTTGCGCCAATCGTTGGATGCCTTCATGCGACGCGACGTGGAGTTGGCCAGGTCGATCCCTCCCCAAGACGATGAAGTGGATGCTCTTTACAACCAGGTATATCGGGAATTGTTGACCTATATTATCAGCGATCCGAGTAATATGGAGCAGGCAAATTATTTGCTTTGGGCAGCGCACAATCTGGAAAGGGCGGCAGACAGGGTGACAAACATCTGTGAAAGAGTGGTCTTTACAGTTACAGGCAAGATGACGGAACTAGATACCCATTTCGAATAGATCTGGAAGAACGGGGCTCTATCCAAGAACCCTCGAATAGAGCCCCGTTTTTCTATTTGCCCAGATGGATGCAGGGATAACGTGCAATGATTTTTTCATTTAAGGTAACCCCAAGGCCTGGTTTGTCGGGGATGGTAAAGAGGCTGTCTTGGGCCTGAGGTTCAAAAGCTTCCTCAACGAGTTCGTAGAATGCTGGTTCGCGATATGGGAACCACTCTTGGATGATGAAATTAGTAATGCACGCGTCGAGTTGCACAGAGGCCGCCGTTGCGATGGGGCCGGCACAGTTATGGGGTTGAATGTGCAGGTTGTATGTTTCAGCGTATGCGGCGATTTTCTTCACTTCCGTGATGCCACCGGCTAGGCCCATGTCTGGTTGGAGAATATCTAGCGCTTGTTTTTCGATGTATTCGCGAAATCCGTACCGAGTGTGGAGCCGCTCTCCAGCGGCGATGGGAATGGGTACATTTTGAGAGACCTTGAGCATACACTCTACATTCATGGCATCGACGGGTTCCTCATAAAAGAAAGGATCGAGTTCGGCAAATCGACGGCCCATTTCGATGGCAGAGGTTACTCCCAGGTTGCCGTGCACTTCAATAAGAATGTCGACATCTGGTCCGACAGCTTCTCTAACTGCTGCAACACGGGCGTATGCCAAATCTGCCCTTTCCTTTGAAAGGGCACGTTCGGGATATTCCCAGACACCGTCGGGTCGTACGGCAAAGGGATCAAACTTGAGAGCGTTATATCCATCATCAACCACTCGCTGGGCAGCCTCTGCATACTCTTCGGGTGTATTGCAAGAAACTCGTCCTTTACCGGGTATGTGTTTGGTGTACCAGCCATTGGCATAGACGCGAATAGTATCCTGGGTTTTCCCTCCCAGTAACTCGCAGACAGGTTTACCTAGAGCTTTCCCCTTGATGTCCCAAAGGGCTTCGTCAATAGCACTCATTGCTCCGTAGACTAGAGGGCCGCCCCCTTGGGCCCAAAAAGTGCCGCGGAAGAGTTTGTGCCAGATGGCTTCGATGCGCTCTGCTTCTGATCCCAAAACAAAGCGCTCAACCATCTGTTTGAGCATCCCCAAACCTCCTGCGCTGCCAGTGCCATAGGCTAGGGCTACCTCTCCCACCCCATAGATCCCTTCGTCGGTAGTGAGGCGTAGGATAACAGGATTCCAGTGTGGCCACTCTGGGGTGATTTGGACATCGTAAATATCCGCAGATACGATTCTCATTTTCCTTTCTCCTTTCTTTATTACCCCCCTGGGGTCCTGCTCCCTACAACCATTTGTAAGATCTTGTTATTGCTTGTTCCAATCCACCTCCATTCTTCATTTTGGGGAATGGCCCCCAAGCCACAAAAAAGATCCCTATTTAGCACGGCGGGCACCTTTTGTGCGCCCCATCATAGCCATGCTAAATAGGGATGTCAATGCAAAGGAGATGAGTATCTACTTCACTAGGGGGGTAGAAGTCGGCGGTGGCGGAACACGTGGAGGAGTCGTCCCCGTTGGCTCGGGGGTGGGAGTGGGCTTGACGGGCGGATTGTTTAAATAGCGTTCTACATCTGCGCCGATATAGAAAGGCAAGAGGTAAATATGCCTGTCTCCCTCTATCTGGCCATAGTAGCCTGATTTCGCAGGGTTTTTGGAACCTATTTTGAGTGTGTGGGTACTTCCATCTTTGAGGGTGATCCTGACCGTCATCGAAGGCGGGGCGAGGTCATAGTCGGCCGGTTGCCCTACTGTGCCTGTCAGAATGCGCCGAGGGCGCAGAGAACTCAGAGAATCGAGGAAGCGAATGACCTTGCCCTGGTCTGCTTCTTTGGTTACTGGAGAAAGGATATGCCACTTTCCATCATCCTGATAGGCGATCTCTGTTTGCTTACCCTCCTGGGGGCGTTCTAGGAGAAGCTGGCGTATGTCAGACGTTTGAAAAGAAAAGAGGGAAGGAAGCGTTGTTGGCGTGGGAGTTCCCTCACTTCCCGCAGGAGATTTGCGCTCGATAAAGAAGACATATCCTCCCAGAATAGCCAGGATGCCAAGCAAGATCAGAGTATTACGAAATTTCATGGCAAGCCTCCCTCAGCGAACTCGGCTTAGGGTCAGCGTCTCTTCCACCAGACGATGCCTCCAATGATAAGCACGGCCAAAGGGACAAAGAGGATATTCGAATAGATGACGGCTCGGGCTTGAGGAGGCGTTAGAATAATCTGGCGTTGCTCAGGAGGCTTGGGGCGAATGGAAATGAGTTCCTCTTCCTCTGCGAGCCACCCTACAGCGTTCATGAACAAATCAGCGTTGCCAATGCTCCCTTTGACTCGAGTGAGTAGCTCATTACTGACAAAATCAGAGTCACCAACGATAACAATGCGCCCCTTTTGGGAACCTGGCACGCTTGGTTCTATGACGGCGGCAATCCCCAATGGACCTTTCTTCTCATTTTCGTCCTTGCGAATTCGCTTCTCTTTATATTGGAGCTCGGCCCAACTATCGGAGCTGGACATGACAAGGTATTGGAATATCCAGCCTTCTGGAGTGGGATTCACTTTTCCAATGGACCGGGCAGTGGGGAAGAAGGAAGTTAGACCAGCTAGGTCCTTGGTGATCTGGTGAAAGTTGTAACGGTCTACCAGCGGTGTAGAAATGTCTAAGAAAGAACGAATAGGGTCGATAATTAAATCGTCGGGGAGTTCAATTCCAAAGGACTCAAGGGCACCATTGAATGGATCAGGCATGCCCGGGTCTACAAGGACAAAGAGGCTCCCACCTTTTTCCACATAATTGCGGATTCGTTCCGTTTCTTCAGCTGAAAGTTCCTTGCGTGGCCCTGCGATGATAAGAACACTCAGGTCGCTGGGTAGCGTGTCGGTCACAGCAAAATTGAACGTGCCGACTTTGTAATTCTCTCTCTGGAGAAGTTGCTTAATAAGGCTATACCCTGTGGCGTTGGCGCTTTCAGGGTCGCGTTCTTGGTGACCAGTGAGAAAGTAAATCCCTTTCACTTTATCGCTGGTGACCTTGAGCAAAGCGCTGGTAAAATCTTGCTCTTGTACTCCATAGGTCTTTTCTTGCCTATCCCCTTGTTCGAAGACGGTTGTACCGTCACGAGTAATCTGATACTGCATCGCCAGCCGGCGCTGTACGTCTGGGTCGATAAATTCATATGTTATTTTATCGCAGCGGGCTGCGTATTCCTTGATGAGATCTTCGGCTTGTTGCCGATTGTAATATCCAGGAGTGAAAAAGAGCTTGACGTGGACAGGTTCTTTGAGGGACTTGAGGATCTGAAGCGTTTGTTCCGAAAGGGAAAACCGTTTTTCCTCAGTGACGTCCCACCGGTAGTGATGTTTGACCCCCAAGTAGTTCACTAGCCCCAGAATGAGGAGAAAGGATATGCTCATCAAGAAAGCATTCCCCCCATAGCGAGCCTGCCGCCCCGTGAGGGCGGTTTTGAGCTCTGTAGGTCTCAAAAGAGCTGTTAAGGCTAGGAGGAGGATTCCCGCTGCGCCGGTGATCTCCATCCATAGTTTCGTTTCTCCAAGGACGAGTCGGCCTCCCAAGGCGGAGAGCAAGGCGAGACTTCCCAAACCAAAGGTATATTTGCTCCAAAGCGCAGTGCGCTCTTTCATTCTACTTCCACCTCCTGGATTCGATAACCCGCACACTTAAGAAAAGGAAAAGGAGGGTCAGGCTAAGATAGTAGATGATATCCTTGGTGTCGATAACTCCGCGGACGAAATCAATATAATGATCAAAGATGGGGAGATAGGAGACGATCCCTTTGAAAGCACCGCTTGCGATGTCCCCAAGGGCACCGCTTAGCCAGAGGAGAAGAACAATGCCTGCCCCTAGAATAGCAGCAATAATCTGGTTCTGAGTAAGAGAAGAGGCAAATGTACCAATTGAGAGGAGAGAGGCTCCCAAGAGAAGATAGCCCAGGTAGCCAGCAAAGATTGTCCCTTTATCTGGGTTCCCTATACGGATGAGCAAAAGGGGGAAATGGCCCGTTAGAATGACCATTACCAGAAAGACGCAGAGGCTGGCAAGGTATTTACCCAGGACCACTTCCCAATCGCGCAAGGGAGCAGTAAGCAATAGCTCTAGGGTTCCTTGGCGTTGCTCTTCTGAAAGCAAGCGCATGGTCAGCACTTGAGTAACGAGAACCAGGAACAGGATGCTAACGCCATGTAAAAAGACATAGCGCAAAGTTGCTTCTCGGGAATAGTAAAGGATAAAGCCAAAAAGCCCTCCCATCACGGCGAGGTAGATAGCAATGGTCACATAGGCAATGGGAGAAACAAAATATGCTTTGAGTTCGCGCTTTGCAATGTAATAGACGTTTTTCATTTGGCTTGCCTCCTTGGGGATAGCTTCGGGGAACCTAGGAGGTTTCTTCTTCTGTGGTGAGCTGAAGGAAGATTTCTTCGAGACTCATAGAGAGGGAGTGCATTTCCAAAAGCCCCCATCCCTTGTTAATGGCCAGAGAAGCCAGTTCGTTTCTCTTGTCCACGTCGGGTGCACAGGTCACCTCAAATGTGTTGGGGGCGATTTTGTCTACAGCCGTGATTCCTTCGAGGCGGCGGAGCTGAGTTTCCGCGTCCTCTGGAGCTTGGACAAACTGTAAACGGATACGCAGCCCTCCTTGGAGCTTTGCTGTTAGGCGCTCTGTAGTGTCCTCGGCGACGATGCGGCCACGATTGATGATGAGCACTCGTTGGCAAACCTGGCTGACCTCTGGGAGGATGTGAGTGCTGAGAATGATGGTCCGTTCTCCGCCAAGGCTCTTGATTAGCTGTCGCACGCTAGTGATCTGGCGAGGGTCTAGTCCAATGGTGGGTTCATCAAGGACGAGGACTTCGGGATCGTGGATGAGCGCTTGAGCTAATCCAACGCGTTGTCTATACCCTTTAGACAGTTTGCCAATGATGGTATCCCGTACATCGCCGATTCCGCAGGCCTCGAGCACGCGGTCGATAGCTTTCTCTCGATTTGTGACTTGGTGAATGGAGGCCATAAAGTCCAGATAGTCGTGTACTGTCATCTCTGAATAGAGGGGAACTGTTTCAGGGAGATACCCCACCCGCTGGCGTACTTGGAGAGAGTCTTTGAAGACGTCAAATCCGGCCACCTTGGCTTGACCGGAGCTGGGCGGCATGTAGCCTGTAAGGATGCGCATTGTCGTCGTTTTGCCGGCTCCGTTAGGGCCGAGGAAGCCAAGAATTTCCCCTTTGTTCACTTGGAACGAGACGTTGTCCAAAGCCAGAGTCTCTCCATAGTACTTGGTCAAGCCCTCCACTTGGATCATTTACTTTGACCTCCTTACCGGCTGTAAACAATCAAAAAGCACATAAACCTTCGCCTCACGCGTGGCTTTGTGCTTCCTGGAGCGAATATAGCGTTACTGTCATACTATATACTTTGCAGGGTAGGCTGTCAAAAACTCGCTGATTAAAGACGCAAAGTTCCTTCGAATGGTTCCGAGAGGGGGCTTGCTTAAGGGGAGAAAATTTGCCAAAAATGGGGGGCAGTGCTATACTACCAGCGCAGTCGGGGCGTAGCGCAGCCAGGTAGCGCACTTGAATGGGGTTCAAGTGGTCGGACGTTCAAATCGTCTCGCCCCGACAGGTTAAATAAGGCTGAAGGCAGAATAATGTCTTCAGCCTTTTGTGTTTTTAACCGAGAGTGTCATAGAGGCGCCAGACGGCCAAGCCGAAGAAAAGGAAAGCGTACCCCAAAATGATGATCGTAGGAAGCAGAACGGATTCCAATCCTAGTCCTCGAACGATAATATTTTGAAATCCATCCATGGCCCATGCTGAAGGCAAGAGATGCCCAATTTGGGCAAAAGTTTTGCCAGTGATCTCTAGAGGAAACCAGGCTCCTCCTAGGGCGGCAAAGAAAAACATAGCTAAAAGTGTCCAAGTGGTGAGTTGCTCTTGTTTCTGGGCGATGGTGCCGAGGAAAAGCCCCAAGCTTGCGGCCCAGAGGGCCAGAGCGAAGGCCACCAAAAGTGTAGCCAAGGGAGCCCGCAAGTAGTTTACCCTGAAAGCAAATTGGCCAATCAGGATAAGGAGAAGGATCTGCGTAAAGATCACGATAAAGATGGAGCATATCTTGGCTACTATGAATTGGGTGCGGGTTAAGGGAGTGCTCAGTAGGCGTGAGAGTGTTTTGTTCTGTTTTTCGAGCAGCAAAGCGGTACCTGCTTGAAGTAGACCATAGATGGCAAACTGGACAATCATTCCTGGGGAAGCTTGGTCATACCCACTAGGGAGAGAGGGCCGTTTTGAAGCGCTTTGCATCTCGATACTAACTGCGGGACTTTGCCAGAGGTTCATCGTTCGTTTGAAGATGCGCTCTACTTCAATGGATGGCTCTTGGGGAGCTCCTTTTTGACTTTCGAGCATTTGAAGAGTCAGCTTTGCGATTTTGGCGGCGCTCCATAGACGGAGGAGAGAGGTTTGTACAACTGCTTCAATAAAGTGATTTTGCTCCTTTTCTTTGGCGAAAAAGAGTAGACAGGACGGTAGCTCTTCTTCCATTAATACTTTGCTGCCAAAGCCTGGAGAGATAACGAGGAGAGCGCAGATCTTTTCACTATAGAGCAGGCTTTCCCCTTCCTCAAGGTGCGAGCAAAAAATAGGCTGGAGAACCCCAGAGGATTGGAGAGTGTTGTATAGCGCTTCCACCACAGTGCTTGGGCTGTCTTTGCTCAGGATCCCAAGGGTAGGCAAAGAGTTAGTTTGCTCCTCTTCTGAGCCACCAAAGAGCATGCCGAAGAAAAGGGTGAAAAGGATTGGCATAAGAAGGAGAAAAAGGGTTGTTTTTTTGTCTCGCGATATCTGTAAAAGGTCTTTGCAAACCAGATGGAAAATGCGCACAGCTTTCTCCTAGTCTAATCCAACTTTTTGTAGAAGAGAATAGCGCCTGTGGCAAAAGTAAGGATCCCCCAAAGAAGAGAAACTATTACGGGAAAGAAAAGGGCGGAGAGAGGCTTTCTTTCTAGGCAGAGTTTCCAGCTAGACATTACCCACCCTTGGGGGACGAAGCGCGAGAGGCGTTCCAGCGTTTTGGGTACCTGGACTCCGGTGCTAATCAATCCTCCGAGAACTCCAGAAAGGGTCAAGACGACTCCTATGACGGGACCTGCTTGGCGTGTCGATGTAATGAACGAGAGCAGCAAGATGCCGAATCCCGAGGAGGCGACGACGAGGGCAAGGATAGCCAGAGCGAGGTGAGGAGGTTCTCCCCAGGTGATGTGAAAAATGAGCCCCGAAGAAAGCAATAGGACGAGGACCTGAATCAAAACAGTGATAAAGACCCCTATGAATTTGCCAGCCAAAATAGTGGTGTGAGAAGTAGGTGTGGTGAAGAGGCGAGCGAGCGTGCCCTGTTCGCGTTCATGGAGAATAGATTCCGCCATGCTAGCACCGGTGAAAAAGGCGAAAAAAATCATCATACCGGCCATTGTTCGAGCTATGAAATCAACGCCCTTTTGCTGTTGTTTCTCTGAAGAGAGAACCTTGGTATGGAGCCAGGGAGGTTTCCCTTCCCGGAATTCTTGGCCGCGAGCCATGATCCATTGTGAATAGGAGTTTGCCAGTTCTTGCAGAGCCCCTTCATCGAGGGTGAGCTTGCGGTTTGTGGCTTCTTGCTTTGCTACTTGTAGGACAATTTGGCTTCCTGTGAAACCGTCGAGGAAGCCCTGAAGGATGTTACGTAAAAAGCGCGGTGCTATTGTTTTTGTTGGATCATAGTAGAGGAGTAAAGAGGCGTGTTCTCCTGAGGAAACGAGAGCGTTGCTAAAGTTTGCAGGGATGACGATGGCCGCATCGATTCGGCCACTATTTACCGCCCGGCGAGCCTTTTCTTCGTCTGCTACGGGTGTGGATTGGATAAACTGGCTCAATTTCTGCTGCGCAAAGATCTGGAGGAGAATTTCGCCGAAATGGGGAGTAGCTGGACCAGGCTGATCGAGGTTGACGATCTGAACGCGGATTGTAGGCAGTTCAGGTTGCTCTTTGAGGAATCCTCCGAAGGCAAAGTAGATGAGCCCGGTGACCATTAAGGGGACGAGAAACATCATTACAAGGGCGAACACATTGCGCAGAGCAATGTAAAGATCCTTCCAAACAATGGTCCATATTTTCATGGCTGATCCCTAATCGCGCAGGGCGTGCCCTGTAAGGTGGAGAAAAACAGACTCTAGATTGGGCTCCTGGATCTCCACAGAGCTGATTCGGATTCCTAATTGATTGGCGGTTTCAAAGAGTTGAGGGAGAAGGCGATTCCCGTCAGTGACGAGAAGGGTGATCGCGTCACCTTCTGCGGAAAGCCTTTCTACTCCGGGAAGTTTTCGACAGAATTCGAGGAATTGGTCTTGCTTATCTTCTAGTGAGAGGCGGATTCGATCTTGTTCTCCAACGATGCGCACTAGTTCATCGTGTGTACCGTAGGCAACAATTTTGCCTTGATCCATAATGGCAATGTGATCCGAGATCTCCTGGGCTTCTTCCATGTAGTGAGTGGTGTAG
>JAGGYI010000288.1 GCA_021162655.1 Anaerolineae bacterium | reverse complement strand
TCGGGTTTTCAATTCCAAAAAGGAGAGGATCTTGTAGAGGCGATCTTGGCGATTGTGCGTAGGCACCCAATGCGTGAGGATCGTCTGCTTGAAGCATTGGGGAATTATCCAGTCGAGCAAATTCAGCGCACATTGGACGAGTTAACACAAAGTGGGTTGGCTCGTCGGAGGGTTTATCGGGACCAAGTCTTTTGGGAGTCCGCCAAAGTGAAAACAGGATCTTGGAATAAATAGATCTCTCATAGGTGGTTAAAGGAGGTGCATTATGGGTCGAGGAAGAGGAGGATATGGTAGAGGGCTAGGCCGTGGTGGTGGTATGGGCCGCATGGGAGGCCCACAGGCCGCTGGGCCGGGAGGTTATTGTGTCTGCCCAAGTTGCGGCTACCGAGAGCCACACACGGCTGGTTCTCCTTGTTATAGCAAAACGTGTCCTCATTGCGGAGCGCGTATGGTTCGAGAATAATCCCCCCCAAGTTTTCGTTCGTTGACGAGCCCCTCGTAGAGGGGCCCGTTGTTTTTAGAGTGGGGCTTGAATAAATCTTGCCTTTGGTTAGGCGGATGGCTATTCTAAGAAGTAAGTCTAGCGAAGGAGAGGGGCTGTGATCACGAACGAAGATCTTGACAGGGTTGTCTCTTTCCACGGGCATCTCTGCCCAGGCTTGGCGAGAGGGATCCGGGCCGCGGAGATAGCTTCGCGTGAGATAGGCTCAGCAGAGGATGAGGATGTCGTTGCAGTACTCGAATCGGTGGGCTGCTCCGTTGATGCCATTCAATTCCTTTTGGGTTGTACCGTTGGTAAAGGGAATTTGATCCTCCAAGACTATGGACGGCATGTCTTTACCTTTGCACGGCGGGTGGACGGGAGGGCGATTCGCCTTATTGAGAAAGAAAGCCCTTTGATAGCCTTAAGTGAGGAGGAAGAGCGTCTGTTGCAGAGAGGGCGTGCCCCTGATGCAACTGACCAGGAGCGCCGAGCTTTCCAGGAACTCTGGACTCGGCTGGCAGAGACTGTTCTCCGGGTAGCGGAAGAGGAACTCTTTATTGTGGAGGAGCTGAGCAACTATCCCTTGCCCGAAAAGGCTCCAGTGCGATCCTTGCGAAGATGCGATAGCTGTGGTGTGCTGACAATGGAGACACGTTTACATCGTTTGAGGGGCAGGTGCCTCTGCATCTCATGTTACGAGCGAGAGATCGCCTCGGCGATCGTCTGCCAACCCATAGGCATTGTGCGTAGCGCTTTTGTGGAAGGATCTCCAAGGCAGAAAGGGCGGGGACAGGCGGAGATCGAGATCTATCCCGAGTATGCTCGGGGGCTCGAGGGAATTTGCGAGAATACTTGGCTTCAGGTGATTTTTGCCTTTGATAGGGCTCCAGCAGAGCCGCCTCTGTTGCAGCACCCTAGGGGGGACAGAGCTGTACCCAAACGAGGTGTTTTTGCCTTGCGCAGCCCCCACCGGCCCAATCCCCTTGGGCTGACAACAGTGCGTTTACGCCAGGTGCGGGGGAACATTCTCAAGGTGGACGGTTTGGATGCTTGGGATGGAACCCCCGTCTTGGATATCAAGCCTTATGTGGCAGGCTTGGATGAAGGGTTGTAGGAAGGAGATGCCTCTTGCCTTTTCTAAGGTAGGGCGCTATACTGCCAGTTAGTAAAGTTTATCCTTGATTAGGAGAAAAGGCTATGTCCGAGATTCGGGTAACAGTTTGGAATGAGTATCGTCATGAGAAAAAGGATGAAAAGGTGGCCCAAGTGTATCCTCGAGGGATCCATGGGCAGATTGCTGCTTTTTTGGAAGCGGAACCTGATATTACTGTGCGGACAGCCACCTTGGACGAGCCGGAGCATGGTTTGACAGAAAAAGTGCTTGCCGATACGGATGTACTTGTCTGGTGGGGACACATGGCTCACCAAGAAGTGCGAGATGAGATTGTTGATCGGGTGCAGCGCCGAGTGCTGGAGGGAATGGGGCTGATTGTTCTCCATTCGGCTCATTTCTCTAAAATCTTTCGCCGTCTGATGGGGACAAATTGCAGCCTCAAGTGGCGGGAAATTGGTGAGCGTGAGCGCCTATGGGTGGTTGATCCTGGGCATCCCATTGCTGAAGGGTTAGGCGAGTATTTTGAGATCCCCCACACAGAGATGTATGGAGAGTTCTTTGACATCCCAAAGCCAGATGCTTTGGTATTCATTAGTTGGTTTCAAGGAGGTGAAGTCTTCCGCAGCGGTTGTGCTTACCACCGGGGCAAAGGCAAGGTCTTTTACTTCCGCCCAGGCCACGAGACATTGCCCATTTACTATCAAAAAGAAGTCCAGCGGGTGATCATCAACGCAGTACGCTGGGCCGCGCCTGTGGCAGGCCCTTATACGGACCTGCAAAATTGCCCTCGCGTAGACCCTTTGGAGAAGGTTTCTATTAGTTGAGCTTCATTGGATCGTTCTTTGCTAGTAGACCCGTCCTCCAGAGGGCGGGTCTAGTGTGTTATTATCCGTATATTTCGTCGATCACTTGGCGGGTGATCTCAACCCATTTGGGCACACGAGTAGGGTCAAACTGGACGGTTTCTACGTCTTTGAGTGTAATGTCTACATGGCAGCCTTTGCAGGCTCTGAGGTCGCGGCGGAGGATTGAACGGATGCGCTCCGGATCGAAGCCATAGCCGACCATGTCAGTGGGGCTGGGGCGATAGCTCAGTACATAGTCCTGGCCGATCTGCTCTGCACATCTAGCAACGTTGGCAAAAGGGGAGACAGCTATTCGCCGCAAATTGGGGATTTGACGAAGCATGTCGATTTTGTGGGTAAGGTCTTCGCAACAACCGTAGGCTACAAGGCCGAACTTGGAGAGGATAGGAAGCTGGTAGCGGAGGAGGAATTCCTCATGCATGGCAGGTGAAACGGCTGTGAACTCTTGGGCTGCCATATATCCCCAGAGCTGGCTGCGTTTCACGCCGTTCACGTTGGGGGCAGGGTCTGGGAGCTCTTCCGCGTAAGGCATTGCTTGGTTCTGGTGAGCGCAGAGCCCCCAGTCTCCAGCGCGCTCGGCTTCTTCGTGGGTTTTAAGCACCCCATCGGCCAAGAATTTGACTAACCGATGCAACCAGGCGGGATTGTCGATCATATCGAGCATAAAGTTCTCGATCCCACGGAGATAGCCTAGATCTGTGGAGAGGTCACCTGTCCACATGCGATAGGCTGGTCCTCGGTCGATGTTAATAGTGATGATGTCGCCGATGGCGTCAGCTAATTTATCCGCTTTTCTAGCGGTTCCTTCCTCATCGATCTCATGCCAGGGCATACGGAGCTTTGTGATATCCTCTGGTTTTTTGATTGGATAATCGATTTTGAATGATCCCCGGGGCTCGTCAGAGTAGGTGCGAGGAATCTCGAGGCCCCAACCAGTGCATTTGTGTACTGCATGGACAGTAACCCATGGCTCAAAGATGGAGTCGTCCTTCAGAGTGCTCCAAAAGAGGTGGTAGCGAAAAAAGTTTTCGTATTGGCGGTAAAAGGGGTCTTTGCACTGACAACGCGATTGGGGCATTTCTGCCCAGGCGAAGGCGCGAACATAGATGAGAGGTCGTTCTCCATGTAAGCTATTCTGGCGTCGCCACAGTTCTCGGCGCGTTTCTTGGATGGGGTCAGAGCAAATCTCCAGGTATTGCTTGGCAAGATCACGGAGGATCATTCGGTCATCCATTGCAATCCTCATCTGAGCTGGAAGATGTCCTCTCTCCCTGTCCAAAGGCTGCGCTGGCGATGCGTGCTATCTTGGGCAACGGCTTGTCTTGAGGCCACGGGATGCTCCAGGGCAGCCCTGGGAGCAGATCAAAGAGGTCGTCAGGGAGATCTTGCTCACCAAGAGGATCAAGGCAAACCCCCCAGACAAAAACATCACTCTTAAAGATAGCCTGATCGCCTTCACGCCACACTTTGACATTTGGCTTGGCCCAGGAGATCTCTTTGTAGGGAGCTAATAATAGCCGGTTTTGGCGAAAGACACGTCCCTCGTGCCAGAGGACAGCATAGGCTGCGGCCCGCTTGAAGCTTTCTTTTTCCCAGTCGCTCAAAGGAAAGTGTGCGATGACAGTGGCAGCATTAGGGGCAAGCTCTGCATAGGCGAGTTGCTCAATACGTTTGCTGCCATCGAAGCGAGCTAGTCCGAAGCGAGCTTCTCCCCGCCAAACGTCATGGGTTTCATTCACTCCTATGATGAGCACCTTATCCCCTTCAATGGCAGGGATGATCTGGATGGGATCAAAGGCCCGGCGTACAGGATGATAAGCGAGTTTGCGTCGCAAATAGTAATCGACGATCGTCCAGCCGTGGGTCACAGGCCAGGAGTCATTGTACATCCAAAAGATGGCCGAGGAGGTGCTGAACATGCGGCGCCGGAAATTACTAATATACTCTACCAGGGCTTCGGCCTGGAGCACGCCGCTGTAGAAAGCATAATCCTCGAGGGTCATCTCGGCGGGATTCCAACCTAGCCAGCGTTGGAACCATTCTTCCCCCATAAAGCCCTGGGCTCGTTCGCACATTTCGTTATCATGAAACAGCCAGCTTGGCGAGAGATAGTAGCGTTCTTCGGGAGGAAGGAAATCATAAAGTGTAGCGAGGGAGGAAAGCCCCAATGCCCCCCCCTCATTGGGGAAGCGGCTCTCGTCGGAGCGGTAAGCCCAAAAGTTTTCGCGGTTCTCTCCCAAGGTTACGTGCCAAGGATGCTGGTCTCCCATGGTGGGAGCATTGGGATGGTGCCCTGGGGGGGAATAGGGAGAACTAGGCCAATAGGGTCGGGAGGGATCCTCTTGTTGAAGGATGCGAGGGATCTCGAGGTGGTAAAGGGCGTGGTCGGGGTGAGCATGTAAGGTATCAAAGTGCCAGTCCCATGCTCCCCATTCGATTTCGTTGTTTCCGCACCAAACAGCCAAGCTGGGATGGGGTGAAAGTTCACGCACAATGTAGGTAATCTCCTCGCGGACATCACGGAGAAAAGAGGGATCATCTGAAGGGTACTGAGCACAGGCAAAGATAAAATCATGCCACACGAGGAGCCCAGCCTCGTCGCAGAGATCGAGAAGGTCATGGTCTGCGTAGAGCCCTCCTCCCCAGATACGGAGGGTGTTAAAGTTCGCCTGTACGGCTAGGTTGATGAGTTGGCGATAGCGCTCTTTGTCTGGCGCAGCATAGATCATGTCCGCGGGGACCCAGTTCCCTCCCTTGGCGAAGATGGGTTTTCCGTTGATCCGCAAGGTAAAGTGCTCTCCCCCTGTAGGGTGTGGAGAGCGGTCTATTTCAACGGAACGAATCCCGGTGCGTCTTTGAATGGAATCAACGATTTGGCCTTCGACAAAGAGTTTGCAGGAAAGGGTGTAAAGAATGGGGAGCCCGTGTGGCCTTGGCCACCAAAGCAGGGGATCCTGTACCTGGATCTCTAGTTCTTGGGTGGAGGGCCCGGGAGGAAGGGAGACTTTTTCTTCTGTGAGGAAATTCCCCTCAGGCCCAGCGAGCTCGGCGACGAGGGTGACGGGGAGAGTTTCATTAGTAACGTTCTCAATATGGGCCCGAATATGCACTGTCGCTTGACGGTGGTCTCTGGAGAGTTCTGGATAGACGCTAACTTGATCGAAGCGAGCTGTGTCTGCCCATTCAAGCCAAACAGGTCGGTAGATACCTACGTTGACTAGTCGGGGGTTCCAGTCCCAACCAAACTGATATTGAGGTTTACGTAGCCACATGCGCTTATGAAGGATGGCATCTAATCCGCCAGGTTGATAGATAAGACCAGGGCGCTCGCCGGCATGGTACAAGCCAGATTCAAGACAGACGGCCAGGGTGTTTTCTCCTTCCCGAAGAAATTCTGAAACCTCTATTCGGCAAGGGCGGAAGGCGTTGGCATGAGTTCCAATGCGCTGTCCGTTAAGGTAGATCTCTGCCGCTAGGTCGAGCCCCTGGAAGACAAGCCAGCTGCGTTGAGAGAGAGCCTCCTTTGGTGGGGTAAAGGTGCGTCGATAGATCCAGAACAACTCCTCAACCCATCGGGCTTGGAGAGCATGCATCGCCACGCGCGGATCTTGGATAATGCCCTGGCGTACGAGGTCCAGGTGAACTTCTCCTGGCACTTTGGCTTGAAGAAAGGTGCGCTCATCGACTGCTTCTGCACAATAGGAGGCGGGTGTACCGCGCCTTCCGTCTGTCCCTTTGATCTTCCAGATCCCATTAAGGCTCAATTTGCCAGTCATAATTCTTCCCCCGGTCAAACTTGGTAAGATTATGGCTTGGCCTCTTGAAGGCGTCAAGCCGATCAAAGATTTGGGATGCTCTTCTGGATGGTGGTATCATCATAAGGAAACCCGGAGAGGAGGTGGTGTTATGGATGCCAAGATCTACCCCCTGACTTTTGAACCACAGTTTCAGGATTATATCTGGGGTGGCAGGAATCTGGAAAAGCTCTTTGGTCGAAGGCTTCCTCCGGGGATTGTGGCAGAGAGCTGGGAGATATCTGGGCATCCCAAAGCCCCAACGAGGGTGGATTATGGCTTCTGGCAAGGGCGCACTTTGCCCGAAGTGACGGACGCCTTGAAAGAAAAGCTTGTAGGGACTCGTTCTGAAGAGATGCTCAAGAGGGGTCGCTTCCCTCTTTTGATCAAGCTATTAGACGCAAACCGCGACCTCTCTGTGCAAGTTCACCCAGATGATGCTTATGCTCAGGCTCATGAAGGGGGAGAGCTGGGCAAGACGGAGATGTGGTACGTCCTCTATGCCAAGCCAGGCACCAGGCTGATTTATGGGCTGGCGAGAGGGGTGACTAGAAGAAGCTTCCAAGAGGCGCTTTCTAAAGGTTCTTTGGAGACACAATTGAATTATCTGCCCATTGCCGAAGGAGATACGATCTTTATCCCTGCAGGAACAGTACACGCTCTTTTGGCTGGGACCGTGGTCGCAGAGATCCAACAAAACTCGGATACGACCTATCGGGTATATGACTGGGGGAGGGTAGGGCCCGACGGGAAACCTCGGCCTCTACATATTGAAAAGGCTCTGGAGGTAATCAATTGGTCCCAGATCGAGCCGGACAAGGTCACGCCGCAAAGACTCGAGCAAAGGGATGGGATGGAAAGATGGCTTTTGGTGGATTGCCCCCAGTTCACAGTGGAAAAGGTGGTGCTTGCTGAGGGAGCAACATTTACAGGGAGCTGCTCTGGTGAGACGTTTGAAATCTGGGGATGGATCAAGGGGGCAGGAGAGGTACTCTGGGAAGGAGAGCCCCTGAGGGTGGAGGCTGTGCGCTTTGTGTTGTTGCCCGCAACTTTGGGGGCATACTCTATTCAGTCGCTTGCGAAAAGTGAGCTCTTACGAGCATATATTGGTCGATAGTGTAATAAAAGGCCCCGCTCAGCTCACGGGCGGGGTCTTTTGGTTTTAGTCAAAGATAAAGACGGTGCGAATGTTTCCCTCCACTCCATGGTAAAGTCGATCAAAGACCTCTTGGCCGTCTTCAATGCGGGCGAATTCGCTGATGAGAGGATCGACCTTGATGAGCCCAGCAGCAACGAGTTCGACACAATCAGGATACTCGTTGGAAGCGCAGACGCCATAGATGGTGATCTCTCGACTGACAATGCTTTGGAGCCCCATCTCCACGCGTGGGGTTACATTTCCTATCAGGGTGAGACTTCCTCCCGGGCGAGTGATATCCAATGCCAAGTCAATGGTACTTTGAATCCCGACCGCCTCAATAGTGGCATCGGCTCCGTCAGACCCAACAGCTGCGCGGAGCTGTTCGAGCAAGTTCGGGGCGTCGGCCCGGAGGGTGAGATCTGCTCCTAGCTGTTTCGCCAGCTCGAGGCGTGCTGGAGAGAGATCGGTGATGATAACCTTGCCGGCGCCTTTGAGGCGAATGGCCTGCAAGGTGACGAGCCCTACCGCGCCGGCCCCGATGATGACCACCGTGTCGTTGAGTTGGAGTGGCGTGCGATTGGCTGCGTGAACGCCAATAGAAGCTGTCTCGATGAGGGCTGCCTGGGGGAAAGAAAGGTTTTCAGGCATGTGGACTGCTATCCAGTAAGGGACAACGACATATTCTGCCATTGCTCCATGTCGCCGATAGGTTCCTTCTGAAACGCCCAGCACTTGGCGGTTCTCGCAGAGGTTGCGGCGTCCTGCCATGCAGTACTTGCAGCGGCGGCAATAGATAGTTGAGTCGAAACAAACCCGATCGCCCGGAGAGAAACCGATAACCTCCTTGCCCATGGCTTCTACAATGCCTGCCGCTTCATGCCCCATGATAATTGGAGGCTGGCGGCGGCCTGTTTTGCCGGTATACCCTTTGATGTCGGAGCCGCAGATCGCGCAAGCCTTGACACGGACAAGGAGGTCCTCAGGGCCATACTCGGGGATGGGCCACTCTTGCAATTCCATTTTGTAGGGGGCAGTATGGACAAGGGCTTTCATTTTTGGCCTCCTCATTTATGCCTAGTGCAGCCTATTATGGCCGCCGGTGGGAGGCTTGTCAAAGCTTCAGGTTTGCTGTGAACAAATTTACTCCGCACAAGGGGTGATTTTATGCTATAATGAACTTGAGAGGTGGTGTCGAGAGCGTTATCGCTTGCAAAGAAGCAATGCATAAAGGCCTGCGCATATCGTGAGGGACACGCCTCAAAGGGGTAGGGGGCGGGTTTTCTGCTCTAGGAGGGAGTCCAATGGCTGTTCAAGGAGGACAGAGCCAGGCCAGGATGATGTCGGATCTCATTCGTTGCCCCAAATGTGGACACGACAACCCTGTGGGCACACGCTACTGTCAGAACTGTGGAGCCAGTTTAACAGGTGTGGCACTAAAGGAGGAGGCAAAGGCACCCGAGAAGAGGAGAGAGAGTTTCTTCAGCAAGCTTTTTGGGCGACGCGCATAGTAGGGGTGGATTTCGCTCAAAAGTTGAGCTGAGAGGAGCCAGTGACGAGTTGTCTGTGTAGAGGGTTATTGCCCGCCCCCAAGTTGTTATAGGGTTATCTGAGGTCCCTGCAGAAGTGATTTGCAGGGACCTCAGTTTTGTGGCCCGTTTTTGGCTAAGGGTTAGATATCGTCGAGGGGAAAGATGGGACGGGGGAGCTTTTTAAAGGAGAAGCGCTCTAGATTGCAAGAAGAGTACCCTGGGGTGTCACTTTGAATGTAGCTATTGACAATGGGAGGCTTGTAAGCTTCGCGGAAGGCCAACCCCCCTTTGCAGATGACCATTTGGTAGTCCTGAGGGTACACGCCTATAGCATATGCATGCATCAAGTTATTTGGAGAAGTGCGGATCGAGTTCAGGACGATGGTGAGCTCACCGCTGTCGATGCGTACAGAGAGCCCCATATTTCCTATGACGCCCGCGGAGTAGCCCATACCCTCTCGATTGAGGTAAATGCCATCGGTGATCGTCCTGACTCGGCCGGTGATCTCGGCAGGAGGCCCGTAGAGAGGGTCTGATTTACCTCCCACAGCCAGAGTGATCTCCTTTCCCACCCCCGCTTCAGCGGCGAGCTGGGCTGCCTCTGGGTCCCATAGGGTGACAAAAGCGCTCTTTACTCCTTGGCGAAGGATCTCGTGAAGGAGAGCAGTGCCGTCTCCGGGGGTGCCTGCGCCAATGTTATCTCCCACATCAGCGATGGCGACCGTTGGGCGTGAGGAGCGGGCTGCGAGGGCGATGGTTTCCTCGGGGCTTGGCAGTTCAACGAGGTAATCCCTTCGATGCTGGAAAAGCAGATCAGCTAATTCTTCAGCCAGAGACTGGGCCAACTCGGGGTTGCCATCGGTAGTAACAGCGGTGCCCACCCCAGCAAAGGGGACATCCTGTTGCATAAAGCCATGGGCGGGACAAGCAGCGATGACCTGCGAGAGCTTTTCCATCTCCCGGGCCCGAGCCATGATGCTGCGCATAGGTTCATCTGAAGGAAGAACATTTTGAGGAGGACCGATAAGGAGGGGACGCTTGGCAACGGCAACCGTCGGGCTGATCTCACCAGCCAGAGTGCGCAACATGATCTGGGCAGCCTCTCGGCCGCGCTCGGCCTTGTCCATGTGTGGATATGTTCGATAGATGACCATCGCGTCAGCGTGTGCTGCCATCTTGGGAGTAAGAGTGGCGTGGAGATCCAAGGTGATGACGATGGGAATATTGGGCCCTACGAGCTCTCGAATACTTTCCAAGAGATCTCCCTCCCCATCGTCGTGACCTTCGGCAACCATGGCCCCGTGAAGAGCGAGGAGAATGCCGTCCACTTGGGTTTCTCGCAAGGTGTTCAAGAGAGCGCTTGTGACCAGGTCGAAAGTGGCAGAAGTGACGATACCTCCTGCCATCGTCCCAGCAAAGATGGAAGGAAAGATCTCTATTCCCTCAGCCTGCTCCAACTCTTCAATAAAGCCTCCCAGTTCTGTGTTTGTCTGGCGACGTTTTTGGATGATTTCTTGGCCGTAAAAGAATCCGTACTTTTTGAATTCCTCGATCCCTGTAGGGAAGGGATTAAACGTGTTCGTTTCGTGCATGAAACCACCGATCAAGACTCGCTTTTTCATCGTTCTACCTCTCTAAAGGATACCGTATTTTTGGAACGTAGCGACGACGCTCGCCCCAGCCCGTAGTTCTTCTCGAACTTTGTTCTCTCCTTGAACTTTTTCCCAAGCGCGTTGGATAACTTCTTTGGCTACTTCCTTGGGAACAACGACCACTCCATCCACGTCGGCGAAGACCAAGTCCCCAGGATTCACCTGAACACCACCGCAGGTGATTGGAACGTTGCGCTCTTTGCCATCCAGCCTGCCCAACGAGTCGTAGGGGCTGAGCCCTCGGCAGAAGACAGGAAAGTTAAGGGCGGTGATTTCATTATAGTCCCGGGCACCCCCGTCAGTGACGACGCCAGCAGCCCTGTGGCCGATTGCAGCATTGGTAAGCAAGCCTCCCCAGAATGCTGAAAGTTGCTCTGCATTGCATTGGGCAACGATCAGCTGCCCCGGTTGTAGATCATCGATAAGCTCCATTTCGAGTTGATAGGGATGCTCGGGGATATAGTCTACACTTTCGCAGTAAAGGGTGACGGCCTCTCCCCACGCTTTCATCGAGGGGAGGAGGGGCCTGATGGAGGGATCCATACACTGGTTTCGCAATCCCAGGGTATCGAGGATGTCCATAAGTACAGCGGAATAGCAATGGGAGAGCTTGTCTTGGTATTGGGAATAAATCATCGTACCTCCTAAAACGAGTGATCTCAATCCCTTTCAGCTATTCGGTAGGCCTCTTCTTGGGCGATGCGTGACCATTCGTCAAAACGCCAGGGTTGATGGTTGCATGTGTGGGTATCTTTGAGAACGATCTCCACAACGCACCCCCGGGCGATTTCCAAGGTCTCGCGAATGTATTGGCGGATATAGTCAGTGTCAAAGTGCACTGCAGCCAGATGAGCGGGGTGAGGTTTCCATGCATAGACGTACTTGTCTTCCAGGGCCTGGGCAGCAAGCTCTCGATCACACCAAGGGCTCACGGAGACGCGACGCAAGTGAGGGAGTCTCTTGACATAATCAAACTTTTTATCCAGGGGTTCACAACAACCATAGTAAGTGAGCCCAAAACGCTGGTGGATGGCTACCTCATATTGGAGGGCAAACTCCCAATGCATTTCAGGAGAGACCCCGGTGATCTCCTGTCCTTCAGTGAATCCCCACATGTCCTGAGTACGTACATGGCCCGGGCTATAATCGGAGGAAGGTAGTTCGTCTGTAAAGCCAAAAGCCCCTGAGCCAATATAGTGGTTCCCATTGTTCAGGCTCAGGAGCCCTTGTTGTTCCAAGTTGTCCAGAAAGTGGAGTTGCCCTTCCAAAAGAAACTGGCAAGCTTGGTGCATCCATTGAGGAGCGACAACCATATCGATCATGAGTTGTTCTAGCCCTCGGAGCTGTGCCCAGATGTTCATTAATCCCAGGGACCACCAAAAGGAGGTGCGCTGTACAACGTGGAGGACGTCCCCTACTAGCTCTTGAGCTAGCTCCAGGTGGTGCTGGCTAGCTTCCCAGTCGACGAGCACCTCTGGATAATGCATCTTGTCTAAATCAGAGTATTCTTTGATCGGTGGGTCCCAGACATAGGAACCACGTTTCTCCTGGCTATAATGACGGGTGGCTTCTACTCCCCACCCCGTGTTTGTGTAAACATGAGCAACTTCGAACGTTGTGTCAATGACTTCGTCATCGCTGAAATGTTCCCAAGCGTAGATTCTCTGGCGTAGCTTTAATTCCCATTGGCGGAGGAGAGGATCTTCCATGCGCAGCGTTTCAGGGGGTATGAGCTCTACCCAGGAGCCTTCAGGGGAGATAAAGACGGGGGGCTTGATAGGTTGCAATGCATTCTGAGCGTACCAAACACGGCGCCGAAAATCTTGGGCTGGATCTGCCGCGATTTCAGCAACCCGCGAAGCGAGCTCATGAAAGTAATCTTTTATCTCTGGAGTTAAAAGAACCATTTCTCCTCCTCTGGTTCAAAGGGCTTCGTGGATGTCACGGGGATAAGGGCGCTGCCACCCCTCATAGCCAAAGGAGGGCTCCTGCGATAGGTCTCGAGCGTAGACCAGCCGGTCATGGTAGGAGAGAAGCTGGGAGCGCAGGATCTCTTGAGTGAGCAGGCTATCAAGCCGGGAGTAAATCTTTTGATATTTCGGTTGATTGACAAGATTGTCTTGTTCCCAAGGGTCGCTGAGGAGATTAAAGAGTACTCTCTCTCCAGTGGCGTACTTTGCCAAGCGCCATTGGCCATCGTAGATCATCCATCCTCCTGCTAGACTACCGATGATCCACTCTCGTTTTTGGGAGCGGCGAAGGCCTAGCCCAGGTAGTGGGATGGCGTCCATGTAGGGAGGCAGTGAGCAGTGGGCAAGTTCTAAAATGGTAGCAGTGACGTCCGAGAGGGTAACGAGTTCGTTGTTCGTGGAGGGGCCCTTGGCCCAAGGGAGGCGCACGAGCAATGGTATGTGGATGCTAGTCTCAAAGAAGCTCCCCTTCCCTATAAGGCCGTGGTCTCCTAAATAGTCTCCATGGTCAGAGGTAAAGATAATCACTGTGTCATCTTCAAGGCCCTCCTCCTGTAGAGCAGTGAGGATCTGCCCGATTTCATAGTCTATCTGCTTCACCAATGCGGCATAGTGGGCGCGAACTAGACGTTTCTGCTCGGGAGTGAATGTGGTATAGTCTACGCCGTTCCAGGGAAGTCGATTCCCCTCGATGTTACGCTGACGGAGCTGGGGAGTATCTGTTGGTACTTCGGGAATAGGGGTGGGCATTTTGCTGGGATCGATCTTGGCAAGGAACTCTGGGGAGGGGTCGTAGGGGCAATGAGGGCCTGGGAAGCCGATCATCATGGCAAAGGGGCCTTCTCGCCCGAAGGTGCGGATGAAACGACAAGCTTCCTGCCCGACGAAATGATCAATTGAGTACTCCCAGGGGATTTTGCTAATGATCGCCCCCTTGTTCTCAAAGTATCCTTCGTGTTCCCGTCCATGGAGTTTGCGATAGCCATGCTGGCGTAAAAAATGGTAGTAATCGTCTCGGATATGGATCCAGCGCTTATCTTCAGCGATGCTGCGGTATCGGAATCCCAAGTGAGCATCCCAAGGGTAAAAGTGCATTTTCCCGATGGCGGCTGTATAGTAGCCGTTTTGGGCGAGGATCTCGGGCCAGGTGCGCAATCCACAACGGTGGTAGTCTGGTCGGAGGAAGAAACCATTAGAGAGGACACCGTTCTTCAAAGCGTCCATCCCCGTAAGCAGAGATACCCTCGCGGGCACACAGAGGGGATGGGAGGAGTAGGCTTGACTATAGAGTACTCCATGTTCTGCTAAGCTATCGATGTGCGGGGTAGAGATAAAAGAGGCGTCATAGGCGCTCAAAAAGTCAGCGCGCAGCTGATCGCAGAGGATAAAGATAAGATTAGGCTTGGGGAGCATTGCACTGTCCTCCGACGAATTTGGTTTATTTTAGAAAGCCCTCAAGGGAAAGGCAAGCGACATTGAGCTAAGCTTGACAAGGTTGGAGAGAGAAGCAAAGATTGTGTGCGAGAATAACTTGGCGGAGGTAAAGGATGGGTATTTCTGTAGCAATCGTGGGGCTAGGTCAGTTTGGGCGCCATTTCGTCGAGCTCTATAAAAAGCATCCTGATGTGGAGAGGTTGGCTATCTGTGATCTCAGAGCTGATCGAGTGGCAGAGATCGCGAAAAAGTTTGCAATCGAAGAATGTTACAGCAGCTTGGATGAGGTCTGTAAATCTGATATTGAGGCAGTGGTGATTATCACCCAGCCTTGGTTGCACTTTGCTCAGGTGATGCAAGCTTTGGAAGCGGGCAAGCATGTATATAGTGCCGTTCCCCCCGTTTATGGTGTTGAAGGGGATGAAATTCTGGAGCAGTGCGACCAATTGGTGGAAAAGGTCAAGCGGACAGGCCAAATTTACATGTTGGGAGAAACCACCTTCTTCCGGCGCGAGACGATGTATTGTCGACAGCGAGCAGCTCAGGGAGATTTTGGCGAGTTCACCTATGGTGAGTGTGAGTACTGGCATGACCTCTCGCACGGGTTGTACCAGGTTGCGAAAAACCGTTGGGGGGACCAGTGGGGGCCTGATAAGAAAGGGAGCATCCCCATGCATTATCCTACCCATTCAACATCTAGCATGATCTCGATCATGGGTGGGAGGATGGTTTCGGTATCTGCAAGGGGCTATCGCTATCCTCAAGAAGAATGGTTCCTCAAGGATTCTATTTTTAAGAATGAGTATAGCAACGAAGTTGCCCTTTACGAGATGAGCAACGGGGCTCTCGTGCGACACATGGAGTTCCGTCGGATCGGCCATCCTGGACGGGAGGGCTTTCGTCTCTTTGGCACGGAAGGTTGTTTCCTTAGCGATGTTTCGGGGGCGCGCTGGACCACCAAGCAAGGATGGGAAGAGCTGGATCTCTCCGATGTCAAAGAGCCTCTCCCAGAGCCTTTGGCGGAGGACCTAGGAGGGCATGGTGGTTCTCATGCGTA
>JAGGYI010000261.1 GCA_021162655.1 Anaerolineae bacterium | reverse complement strand
TCATCGTCCGTGTCGTACCATACCTCCCCTTGGTTCGCAATCTCCTCCCCTACCTGCACACCGGCCCGCACCCGCACGTCAAAGCGCAACACCGCCTCTTCCCCAGCCGGAATGTCCCCGTTCCAGAGAATCCGCTTCCCGCTCTCCTCGTACGTGATCAGCCCCCGATCCGTCCACGCACTCCCAGAAACATACTCTACCTCCGCAGGTAGCGTGTCCGTAAAGGCGACCCCCTCCGCATCCTGGTTCCCTTCGTTCGGTATCCGCACCTCATACCGCAAAATGTCCCCAGGCGTCACCGCCCGATCATCGTCCCCATCCTCATATAGCTCTACCTCCTTCATCACCCGCCCAAAGTTCGGCCCAGCTACTACCTCGATCGTCGTCACCTGTTCCCCAACGGTGCTCGCATCTCCATCCGTCCGCTTGCTTGCCTCGTTGGTCTCATCTCCATCCGCATCATAGGAGAACCAGCCTTGGTTCGAGATCTCTGACACACCCTCGGGCAGGGGATCATCTATCTGCACACGGTAGCGAATGAGCACCTGGCCACGAGCGGGCACGGTGATATCTGTAATCTGCACAGTCGGAGAGGTCGAGACGACGTTGCTCCCTGCAGGAGCACTGATGCTCCCCTCCACATAGGAGGTGTTCTCGGGGATCGTATCGGTAAAGACGGCCCCGGTGATATCCTGATCGCCGTTGTTGAGGATGACGATCTCATAGCAGAGATCATCGCCGGGCTCGGCGCTCCCGCCATTGAGATCGATAACGTTCTTGTAAACCTGGAGAAGGGTAGTAGTCTGCAAAGCGCGGTTGTTCCCCATATCGGGGTCAGCCGTCCCAGAGCTGACCTCCGCGATGTTCAGCAGGGCCTGAGTAGCCGTTGGCGCCACCGTCCCGCGGATGAGAAGCTCCTGAGAGGCTTCGCTAGCCATATTCCCCAGGGCCAAGGTCCCTGGCCAGGAGTCCCAAGTTGCGCCACCATCGGTCGAATATTCCCCATTCAAAAGACCCGCGGGGAGGGTATCAGAGAGCACCACGCCCAGGGCCTGGGTGGGCCCTTCGTTATACACACGCAGGGTATAGGTAAGCACAGCCCCTGGGACGATGGGATCCAATGCATCCAGCTTGGTCAGCTGGAGATCGGCACTGGGGGCTAGGGTCGTCGTCTGCGAGGCGCTATTATTCCCCGTATTGGGGTCCGTCGTGCTCGCCGAGACGCTGGCCGTATTCTCGAGCGTGCCCGTCGCCGAGGGGTTCACCGTCCCCCGGATGAGCACCTGGCGGCTGCCTCCCCTGTTCACCGTTCCCAAGCTCAGGGAGCCCGTCCAATTGGCCCAGGTGTTCCCGCCGTCCAGCGAGTATTGGGGGCTCTGGAGGGCAGCGGGCAGGTCATCCGTAAGCACCACACCCTCGGCATCCGCCGGGCCCGCGTTGCGCACAGTGAACGTATAGGTGAGCACCGCACCAGGGGGCACAGGATCCGGGTCGTCCTCCTTGCTGAGGCAGAGATCGGCCCGCTCCTGGGTCTCGATGGTGATGGAATAGGAATAGACACAGAGCGGATCCCAACGGACGCTGTCGCGCGCCAGGAGGTACCACGTCCCCACGGGGCTCTTGCCGTTAAAGCTCGCCAGCTGCCCACCATTGGGCTTGAAGGTGCCGCTGACGGGCGTACAGTGGGCAGGATAAGAGCTGGCAGCATCGTCAAAGGTAGTGGTGATCGTGCCGATATCCCGGCCGCCTCGGTAGGTTCCTAGGCGCACCAGGGTCACCGTCGTCCAATCAGGAGAGCGAAGGCGAAACTCCGTCTCGCTATGGTAGGCATATCCCCCGCGTTGCCTATCGCACCAGCCGTCCGTCTTGGTCCAGCGAATCGTCACCGTCACCTTGGTGATCACGGCGTTGGGTGGAAAGTCAGAGGCCGAAAAGGTGATGGGAATATAGCGGGTGTTTCCATCCGCCTGCACGGTGGGGCCAGAATAAGTTCTCGTCACACCTTCAGCCAGCACCTGAGAGGGGAAAAGGAAGGAGGAAAGAGCGAAAACAAAAACCAACGCCACCAACTGAACATAAAGACGCCGAGAAGCCATTTCGCTCTCCTTTGTGCGGCAGATTAGATGAGAAGGCGACAGAAAGAGAGTTGATGGTAATGATAACCGAACATTGGAAAAGTACTAATAAAAGTATAGTACTACGGGAGTGGGATTGTCAAGCGATCTTTCATGATATGAAAAAACTTTCAGCTTTTACACACACAAAAAAAGGGCAGGCCCTACGGAGCCCGCCCTTTTGCCAGGGAGAGAAGCTCAGTCTCTCTGGAAGCGCCGGAGATGGTTGCCCTGAGCATCAAAGATGTCAACCAGGAGGGGCATCTGGCCCAAGGCATGGGTGGAACAAGAGAGGCAGGGGTCATAGCAGCGGATGGCCGCCTCTACCCTGTTAAGCATCCCCTCGGTAAGGTTCTTGCCATCCACAAAGGCCTTGGCCACGAGCTCCACCGCCTTGTTCATCGCCCAGTTGTTGTTCCCCGTGGCCACGATAAGGTTCACCTTGGTGATGACACCGTTCTCATCCGTCCAGTAGTGGTGCCAGAGGGTCCCACGAGGCGCCTCAAGGACCCCAACGCCCTCACCCGAGATCTCGCGATGGGTGTTGAGGATGTCCTCCGAAAGGATATCCTCATCCTCACAGAGCTCCCGAGTGCGTTCCATCGCGTAAAGGACCTCAATGAGCCGCGCGTAATGGTAGTAGAGGGAAGGCTCCACAGGCCCCTCGGAGAGGGCCTTGAAATTCTTGAACTCCTCATTCGCCAAGGGCGTAGAGATGCGCTCCGCCACGTTCAGGCGCCCCAGCGGCGCCACCCGATAAACGCCATCGGGCCAGCCCAGCTTTTTATAATAGGGGAACTTGAGATAAGACCAGTCCTCAACCCTCTCCTCTACATAGTCGAGATAATCCCGGCCATCGAACTCGACCAGGAGCTTGCCCTGGCGATCGACGATGCGCACTGGCCCATCGTAAAGCTCCAGAGCGCCATCCTTCACCATCCCCATATAGTTGGAGGAAAAGTTGGCAAACTTTTGGACGATCTCTCGGTTCTCCTCCAGCCATCCCTTGGCGATCTGGATGGCCTCCTGAACATAGCTTATCATCTCATCGAGCTGCCCGAGGATCCAATCGCGGTTCTCCTCCGAGAGAGGGGTACTCACCCCACCAGGGACGGCCCAATGCATATGGATGCGCCGTCCACTCAGCCGGCGAATGATCTCCTGGCCATACTTGCGCAGTTTGACGGCCTTGACCGTCAGCTCTGGGTTCGCCTCGAGGAGGCCAGCCACATTGCGGATGGCCGGATCCGCATCAAAGCCCAAGAGCAGATCGGGGGAAGCGAGGTGGAAAAAGTGCATCGAGTGAGACTGGATGATCTGCCCCATGTGCAAAAGCTCACGCAAGAGGGTCGCCGGCCGAGGAGGCTCTGCCCCCACCAGGTCATCGCAGGCCTTGGCCGAAGCCAGGTGGTGGCTCACCGGGCAGATGCCGCAGATGCGCGGAGTGATCACCGGCATCTCAAAGAACATGCGCCCCTCTGAGAACTTTTCAAAGCCACGGAACTGATCCACATGCATATAGGTCTCTTTGACCTTGCCCTCCTCATCCAGGTGGATCGTTACGCGTGCGTGTCCCTCTATTCTGGTTACTGGTTCTATCGTTATCTTTTGGCCCATGGCATTCTCTCCTGTGGTCACTTTGCTAAAAGGCACCCCGAAACTAGTCATAGGTTAGCAGGTCATCGGTCAGCACCGGCATACGCCCTGCCAACAGCTCCGTCAGCGCGTACCAGATCGCCTCCGAGGGAGGTGGACAACCGGGGATGTGAATATCCACCTTGACGACCTGGTTCACCGCCTTGACCTGCGGGAACAGCTTGGCGATCTCTTCCGAACGCGGCACCTCAGACCCAGGAGCGGTGCTTTCGGTCTCTATATAGCCGCGGCGCAACACGTCCTCCACATCGAAAAAGTTGCGCATGGCACAGATGCCGCCAAAGACGGCGCAATCGCCCAAGGCAATGAGGAGCTTGCAACGCTCACGCATCTCTTTGGCCACGGCCTCCTGGTGGTCGTTGCTCACCGCCCCCGTCAGGATGCCAATATCGCAGCCCCCTTTGGGGGGATGTTTTAAATCTGTGATCGGCATTGAGAGAAGCTGCACATGCTTGAGCAACTCGACGATGCGCTCATCGATATCCAAGAGCGACATGTGGCAGCCAGAGCACACATCCAACCAATCTGAGCAAAGGGTTACTTTCGCCATGAGAAGCCTCCTCCATGCATCTGGGCCCCCAGCTTAGAGCAGGGCGCCAAGTTGAGTGATCAAATCCACCTCGCCAGGCAACTTGGTGGTCACACCAGCCACCACCTCACTCACGCGCCCTTCGAGGTTGGTCATCGTGCCCGACTTTTCCTGGGTGGTGGGCATGGGCAAGAGCACATCCGCCACCTCGTTCCAGGGCTCCTGGAAGGAAGCCTGCACGATGACGGTATCCGCCGCCTTGAGGGCATCCCAAAGGGCCGAAGGAACCTGGCGCGTCTCTCCAGCTACCACATAAAAGACCGCCGCCTTTTGCCCAGCAAAGGGAGCCGTCACTCCAGCCTCTGCGAGCCCCATGGTGTTCCCAGCAGGGGCCAGGGCCACCTTTTTCGCATTGGGCAGAAGCTTGGCCAGGTCCTGAGCTACAGCCGCTCCCTGGGCCCCATAGATGAGCACGGGGAGCTCGGCCCCTTTGGCCAGTTCAACCACCTCATCCACCTCGGCAGGGGCCTTTTTGCTCACCGCCCAGGGATCCAGCCCGTTCTCCTGCTCATCGACGACCAGCAGACGGGCCCCGCGATGACGCACACCGCGCTTGACGGCGAACCCAGCCACCTGATAGTCCTTTGTGAGATCGGTGTTGACCACGATAAAGAGATCGGCCTCATCCAAGCAGGAGAGGGAATCGCTGGCCCCATTCAGCGGGGCGCCTTCCAAAAGAACCTTCTCACCGGGGAGCTTTTCCACGGCGGCCTTGCCTGCCTCAGTGGAGGCAAAGCCCGAAAGCACGGTGCAAAGGTTGCCATCCGCCTTTTTGATCGCCTCCGCCGCACGCTGGAGGGCCTCATCTAGGCCAGCCGCCTCTAGGCCACCATCGCCCTTGACCATCGCCTTGCGCAGGCGCCGGCGCTCTTCGTATAAGGGGATGAACCGCCCAATCTCACAGAGCAGGCCATGGTTCGGCTCGGCATCCCAATCGCCCTCGATGCGGATCACCCGATTCTCTCGGATGATCAGCTCGACGCCACAGCCAATGCTGCAGCCCAGGCAACGGGATTTCACGCGGGTGATCTCTTCGTCGGCCCCCATGTAGGCGCTCGCCCGGTCCATCAACGCGCCTGTGGGGCAAACCTGGAGGCACGTCCCACAGGAGACGCAGCTCGACTCGCCAAAGGGCACGTCCAAATCGGCGATGATCATCGAGTTCGCCCCGCGGTTCTTGATCCCCAGGGTCTTGTTGCCGACCAGCTCATCGCAAGCCCGGATACAACGCCGGCAGAGGATGCAGCGGTTGTGATCCATCACAAAGTACTTGCGCGAGGCATCCACCGGCAGCTTGGGGAAAGCCCGATCGTACTCCCAGTGATCCAGCTGGTAGCGATAGGCCAGCCGCTGGAGCTCACAGCTGCCGCTCATCTGGCAGTACATGCAAAAATGGTTCCGCTCCGAGAAGAGCATCTGGAGCACGAAACGCCGAGCTTCACGCACCTTGGGGGAATCGGTATGCACAACCATCCCATCGGAGACAGGGAACGTGCAGGACGGCTGCAGGGTCCGCTGTTTCTCCACCTCTACCAGGCAGATTCGGCAGGCCCCGATGGGCTTTAATGCAGGGTGAGCACATAGCTGGGGAATATCGATCCCCGCCATCTTGGCAGCCTCTAAAATTGTGATCCCCGCGGGCACCGAGAGCTCTTGGCCATCGATGGTGATGCGTACATTGGGCATAATTAGCTTCCTCCTGCAACAGATGACATTACCGGGTATTGACAAGCGGAGCAAGGAGAGATAGTGATAGAAATCACATACGATTTCCCTCTCATTCTAGCAGAAAATCCTACGAAATTCAAGCTTTCAAACGGATTTATTACGAAATTCGTACAAAGATACGTTCAGGGGGCTGCAAGGAACCCTTCCTGCTGGAGGAAATCCATCAAGAGATCCACTGCCTGCTCGGCCAATGCCGCCGTCTCGAGGGAGAGCTCCTCGCCAAAGTCGAAATCGTGCCCCAAGACAGAGAGGACATACCCCCGCGGCGCCCCTCCATAGAGGGTACGACAGAGCGCTAAAACGGAGGCAGGATGCAAGTGATGACTGACGATCCCCGGGCGATACCCAGGGGAAAGCTCTTCCCAATGCAAGGGCTCTGCGTACCCCCCCACCAC
>JAGGYI010000175.1 GCA_021162655.1 Anaerolineae bacterium | reverse complement strand
GGCCTCCGTCTCGCTGCAGGAACCGCGCGAGACGCCGACGATATCGGCCCCAGCTTCGGCGAGGCCGATGGCCATCCCCTGGCCTAGTCCGCGGCTAGCGCCAGTGACGAGGGCAACCTTACCATCTAGCTTGAACTTGTTGAGAATCATCTACAAGCTCCTTTCTGGGGTATGGTTTCATGCTAAGGGTATGTTACTCCAAGGTCTCTGCTTTGGCAATGGATGGCTTTTGGGGAATCTCTGAGGGGAGGTGGAGGGTTATTGTTGGGCGGCGACGCGTTGGGCATAGTCGCGCCCGAGGATGACGACGATGTCGATCTTTGCTGGGGCGTTGGCGGGATTCTCCCAACGGATATTCTCTGGGGAGACGTGCAACTGGGCTGCCAACGCTTCCACCGTGTAGCGTTTGTCAGTATAGGAGAGGATCACCGTAGCAGTGTGGTCAAAGCGCTCGGCGTTCTCATAGCGCACCACGTTAAAGCCCTTGTCGCGCAGGGCCTGGGCCGTCCGTTGGGCTAGCCCCGGGGTGAGAGTGCCGTTCCGCAGAACGATGCGCGCCCTTTCGCTGAGCAGCTGATCTTTAACCAAGCTAGGGGTAGGAGCTACAGAGGGCACGGGCGGGGGAAAGAGCTCGTCTACCAGCTTGCGCACTTTGTCCCAGTCGGCCACTTCGACCATCCACTTCTGCGGGGTGACCACCGTGGTCGTCATCGAGGAATCGATGACCCCGTGCCGAATGTTCTCGGGAGGAATATCCTTGAGGATGCGGGCCAGGGCGATGATCTCTTCGAGGGGCATATCCGTCTGGACAGAATCCCCCAGCACTTCGAGCATGTGCGGAATCTGTGAGATGGGGATGTCTAGGCTCAGCACCTTGTCTCTGGCGGCCAAGATTAGTTGTTGTTGGCGGGCCATACGGTCAAAGTCGCTCGTCCCGTGGCGTGAACGGGCATATTGCAGGGCCGTTTTGCCATCCATGTGCTGGACGCCCGCGGGGATATCGATGACCATCGTGCCATAGTGGCCGTCGGGGTACTTTTCATCGTGGATGGGCTTTTTCACATCGATGGTAATGCCCCCGATGGCGTCGATCAGCTTCTCAAAGCCTGTGAAATTGATGCGCACATAGTAATGTACAGGCACCCCCAAGGCATACCAGACGGTCTTTTTGGCCAGGGCGGGCCCTCCCCCAGGGTAGTCATGCTTATCTCCCAGGAAGTGGGCCATGTTGATGCGGCTCTCGCCAAAGCCGGGGATGGTCACCCAGAGGTCGCGGGGGATGGAGAGCATCGCGACCGACTTGGTCGCTGGGTCCACCGAGACGAGGATCATTGTGTCGGTGCGCCAGGGGCCTGGGTCATTCTCTCGCTGATCGATCCCCAGGAGGAGGATGTTGACCCGCTCTTTTTTTGCGGTGAGATCGGGGAGTTCCTGGCCACCGGGTGCGCGCTTCTCCGTAGAGCCAGCCTGGATCACTCCCTCGGTGAAAGGCAGAGAGGTCTGCGCCACAATCGTGCGCACAGTGGTAAAAAAGAGGTATCCAGAATAGATGGCCCCTGCGATGAGCAGGGTAAGAAAGAACCCCCGGACAGCGTTCTTGAAATGAAAGTTCATAGTCACAGGATTTTCTTTTTGAGGTGCAAGCAAACACATTATAGCATACTTGTCATTTGACGCCAAGGGACTAGACTAGGTTCCGTTTGCCAGGTGTGCCGCCGCTGTGCTAGAATCCCATCTTAGATGCAATGGAGGAGTTCGCCGATGGGGTTGCGCCCCTCTTTTCTTCCTCTGGGGCCGATAGTCATACCTCTTTTCTTTGGGATAGTGCTTGCCCTTTGCCCAGTTGGCTGGCGCAAGCCTTCTTTGTTGCGTGGAACGACGTTGCTTGCCCTCTTTTTAACGGGGCTCACCCTTGGTTTGCTCCTCTTTATCCCCGAGAGAACCAAGTGGGTGGCTAGTTGGGACCTTTCTCGAGGGATAGCCTTTGCTCCTCAGAAGGGAGAGTTCTCCCTGGGGCTCCTTCTCATTGGTCTGCTTTTCCTCTTTGAATTGGCCTCCTGGGGCGCTTCTGTTTCTCCTAAAAGGCAGGCGGCACTCCTTTGGCTGTTGGGGGCCACTGTAGCTGCTAGCATGGCTTGGAACAGCGTGTCCTTCTGCCTGGCTTGGGGAGTGGCGGATTTGGCCTTTTTGGGTATAGAGGCGGTCCAGTTCCCAGAGAGGGGGGCTCCTTGGCGGGCTCGCCGTGCTTGGGGGCGGATGGCCTCAACATCGTTGGCCGTCGTGGGGAGCGCCCTCCTTTGGGGGGCGTCCGAACCAGAGATGGCTCGGTTGCCCGTTTTGCTTTTGGCCTTGGCCGCTCTCCTACGCATGGGGCTCTATCCCCTGCCGGGGGCTGGAGGGACGGGAGCGCTGCCCGTTTTTTCCCTTGGGTTGGGAGGAGGGCTCTGGTTGGGAGTGGCTTCGCTGGGGTTGTTGCACCTTCCTCGGCAGTGGGTGCTTGCTTTGGGGGGCGCTTTTATCCTCTTGATGGGCCTGCTTGTGGCGCTCTCGCCGCGGTGGGAGGACGCTCTTCCCTGGCTTTATCAACAGGGGTTGGGGCTTCTTGTACTTCTCCCTTTATTAGCTCCTGAGGAGGTCAAAGGCCTGGCACCCCTCTTTTTCCTCTTCCTCGTAGGGGGATGGGGGCTGGCCTGGGCAGGGCGCATGTTGGCGGCTCGTGAGCAAGAGGACCGCTTCCCTTGGGGAGGGCTTTTGGCCTTTCTGGGGGTAGCCTCTCTAAGTGGTTGGCCGTTGACCACGGGGATGGTGGCGCGATGGGCTCTTTTGCACGCTTCTGCCAAAGGGATCGGCTCTAAAGAGCTCTTTCTCTGGATGGCTCTAGGGGGTCTCTTTGCTCAGACGGCGGGTTGGCCCATCTTTTTGCAAGTGAAAAAGGCCTTACTCGCCTTGCCTACGTGGGGGCAGGTGAGGAAAGAGTTGAGGGTCCCTCAATTGGTTTCACTTTTGGTGGGGCTTTGTTTTCTTCTTTTTGGCTTGCATCCACCGCTTTTTGGGCAGCTCTTCCAGTCGCTTTCGTGGAAAAGGCTCCTCGCTGCCCAGAGGGGTGAAGAGCTCTTGCTCTTGGCCGTGGTCCTAGTTCCTCATGTGGGGAGCTATTACCTTTGGCGCTATTTCCTGCGCACGCGGCCCAGGCACCGAGGTCGCCGAGGGTTTGCCCTGGAGGGGCTTTATGGGGTTGTTCAATATCTCTGGGAGC
Organism: Anaerolineae bacterium; assembly: GCA_021162655.1. Taxonomy (GTDB): domain Bacteria; phylum Chloroflexota; class Anaerolineae; order UBA1429; family UBA1429; genus JAGGYI01. Next base: position 35,794 of record JAGGYI010000175.1, on the reverse strand, counting down.
GTGGGCAATACCTAGGGGGACGCCTTTTGCTGGCTCTGGAGGAGCGGCTTATCTTGGGTTGGACGTTGCTTTGGGCTTTGGCGGTTATCCTATATTTTTTGCATGAGTGAAGAGATGGCGTTCACATCAGGAGGCGGCTTGCTTTCTCTGCGGGGGACCCTCGCTTGGCTGGGAGTTATCTCGCTGCTCTTCCTTTTGGAAAGGCGTCGCCTCTCTATCCTGCCTTTTGTTTTGCAGTATCTCTTGCTTGCTTTGCTTGCCCCGCGGGGGTTCCGTCCCGTCTGGCAGCTTCGATTGGGTGTACAGATCGCCGTCAGCATCATCGTCGCCACGACGGCTTTTCGGGTCCAGGCCAAGCTCGCCAAGGCAGCCAAGGCGGGGGGTGTTCCCGATTGTCTTGAAGAGGTACGCCACCTGGCCCCCAACGCCCGGCTCCTCTTTCGCTTGTTGACTTTGGCCCTCAATGGTCTCTTTGCCTATGGCCTTTGGCGGGCCTACCCTCTCTATTTTGCTCCTGCTCCTCTCACTGTCGCCAGCTATTGGCTGCTAGGCCTGGGGCTTTGTCTCGTTTTGCTCAACGATGACCCTTTGGGCAAGGGGGAGGGAATCTTGGTGGCGCTTAGTGGCTTTGAGGGGCTTTACCTCCTCCTGGAGCAAAGCCTTTTGGCCATTACCCTTTTGGGTGTGGTGGATCTTTTGCTGGCGCTTGGGGTGGCCTTTTTGGCAGAGAGTTGGGCCGAAGCTCGGGCCCGGGGGGAGGAGCTGTGATTCTTTGGTTGGTGCTCCTCCCATTGCTGATCGCTCTGCTCCTCTGGCCTTTGGGGCGGTTTCGCCCGCTGGCAGCCCCTCTGACGGTCGCGGCCCTTTGGGGCATGGCTTTGTTGAGCGCTCTCGTACCTCAGGAGGAGGGGTTCATCCTTCTTGGGCGTTCCCTTGCCCTCACTCCAGAGGAGGGGCTTTCTCTGGCAGTCTGTTATGGGCTCTTGGGCTTTGTCGTCTTGGCTACCTTCCGCCTGGCAGAGTCCGTCCCTTCTTATTCCCTTCTTCTAGCAGCTGCGGCATCGTTGGCGGTAGCAACTTCTCTGCGGAGCTTTACCCTTGCCGTTCTTACGTTGACTATCGGGGGGATCCTGCTGGTTTTCCTCCTCCCTTGGAGGGAGCTGCGCTCCACTTTGGTGGGCACTCGGGTGCTCTTTTTGCTTATTCTGTCGATGGTCTCTTTGCTCTTGGCGGCCTGGGTGATGGAGAATCCTCCTTCGGGGGTTGAAGAGAGCGAGTTAGCTCGCCGGGCGGGGTTGGGTTTGGCCCTGGGGTTTGGGCTTGCTCTGGGGCTGGCCCCTTTGGGGATGTGGTTGCTTGCCGTTTTCAGAAGGGGGGGAGTGTTGGCCGGGGTGGCCTTTCAGACCCTCTGGTGTACCGCGGTCTTGCTGAAGTTTTCTGCAGTGTTGCAAGCTTTTCCCTGGCCCGAAGGGAAGCCCTGGTTATTGCATATCCTCTTGGGGAGCGCGCTTTTCTCCCTTCTCCTCGGCGGGGTCGGGGCTCTCTTGCAGCGTTCTCTGTGGGGGGTGCTGGCTTATGCTGCCCTGGCAGATCTGGGAATGGTTCTCCTTGCCTTGGAGGGGGCTAGCTCGCAGATGGCAATGTGGCACCTGCTTTGGCGTAATGGGGCCGTCGCTTTGGTAGCTATCGTGGTTGGGATTCTGGATCACTGTTTGGGGGGAGATACCTATGAACGCGTCGCTGGAGCAGGGCGCCATGCTCCATTGGCCCTTTTGGGATTGCTTGTAGGAGGGCTTTCTCTCTCTGGCCTTCCTCCGGCGGTGGGGTTTGTCAGTCGGCTTTTCCTGCTCCAGGATTTTGCCAAGGCGCACCCTGGCTGGGCCATCGTGGTCCTTCTGAGCGGCCTGGGCGTGGGTTGGGCCTTTTTGCGCTATTTTGTTGTGGCGCTATTGCCGGCGCTCACAGCACCTCGGCGGCGTGAACCCCTTTTTGCGGGGCTTCTTGCCCTCTCCTTGAGCGTTCTGCTCTTGGGTTTTGGGGTAGCCTTCCCCCATCTTTTGGTTCGCCTTCTGGGCTAGGCTAGCTAGTTATGGGCAGCCATAGCCGGAAGAGCACTTCCCCTCCCTTGGCATCGTACGAAGCCTCTACTCGGCCGCCGTGGGCGAGTATGGCCTCGCGGACGATGGCTAGCCCCAAGCCGGAGCCCTCACTGCGGCGGCGGGAGCGGTCTCCTCGGTAAAAGCGTTCGAAAAGGCGGTGTAGCTCCTCCGTGCCGATAGGCTCGCAGGGGTTGCGGACTTCGATGGAGACCCACTCCCCCTTTTCGATGGATGGCCCAAAGGAAACGGGGAGGGGGGCTGGGTGAGGGGCTTGCGCATGCACGTGAGAGACCTTGACGATGATACTGCTCCCGGGGGGCGAGTATTTGAAGGCGTTATCTAGCACGTTGGCCAACGCGCGGCTTAGCCAATGGCTATCTCCATAAATTGGGGGCAACTCTTGAGGCAGGGATACCTGAAGCTGTAGCCCTTTTTCCTCTGCGCGATGGCGCATTTGGGTGAGCTCCTTTTCCAATAGGTCCTTCAGGGAGAGGCGTTCTCGCTGGAGCTCAAGCTGGCCTCCCTCCAAGCGGGCCAGCTCCAGAAGATCCTCCACTAAGGTGGCCATGCGTTCGGCTTCTTCTTTGATGATTTCGGCGGCACGGCGGTAGCCAGCCTCGTCGCGGATGGCTCCCTCGAGAATTGCCTGAGAGAACCCCTGGATAGAGGTTAGCGGGGTTCGTAGGTCGTGGGAGATATTGGCGAGGAAATCGCGCTGGGTGCGCTGGGCGCGGGCTACTTCTTGGGCCATCTGCGAAAAGCTACGGGCTAGCTGGGCGATCTCGTCTTGGCCGTGGGCGTGGATCACCTGCTGGTAGTTCCCGCGGGCGATCTCTTGAGCGGCCTGGGTCATCTCGCGCACAGGCCGAGCAATCGAATTGGCGAGGACAAACCCCACCGCGATGGCGATGAGCATGACGCCTCCCCCAATGAGCAAGAGAGGGAGGAAAAGCTCTCTCCAAGGGGGATCGACTTCTCGCACTTGGAGAGCGATCCCTAAATAGCGCCCTTGGAAAGCCTCGGCACGGGGAGGTGGGGGCAGGGATGCGATAACGATAAAGTACTCTCGGCCATCGGCAAAGGTGTGTCGAAGGATGGTGGGTGGCGCATCTATAGTTGTTGGGATATTCCTCAAGGGGATGCGTACTCCCACATAGCTTCCCTTTGAGTCGATGAGAATGCGCCCTTGTTCGTTCAGAATAAGGAGGTGCCCTTGCAGGCGTTCTCCTTCCCGTTTGATTCGTCCGAGGAGCGCCTGAGGGTCTAACGAGCCTGCCCAAGTGTGTAGCCGCCTAGCGAGGAGTATGGCTAGGGCTTGGGTGCGCTGCAGGTTGGCTCTCCGTTGGACGCGGGTGATGAGGGCCCCTGCTGCTAGCCCAAGGAGAATGAGGCAGAGGAGAACAAGGAGGATGTAAGAGAGAACTAGCTTGCTACGTAAAGTGTGGAACATCTGACCTCCCTAGAGAACGCTTTACCTCAGGGCGGGGCGGAGTGGCTGTAGAGGGAATGCCCAATGGCTTGGGCGAGAGAGATAAACCAAACTCCGAGCCGGGAGCGCCGCACTTGCACCGACATCTAGCCCAAGGGCAGTGGCTCCCCAGTAGAGGACGACAAGTAGAGCGATGCCAGAAAGCAGCCCTACCAGGGCTCCAGTGGCTTCGTCTAGCCAATGGCTGTTCGTTGAGGAGAACTGTTTCGAGACGATGAACCCCAATGCTCCACAGAGAGCCCAGATGCCTAAAAAGATGATGGTGAAAGCAAGGGAGGGGAGGAGCAAGGGGGCAGCGGGGAGGGGCCCTGCCAGGTTGAGAGCAAACCTGTGCCAGAGGGCAGCTGTGGCCACCAAACCAAGGCAGAACCCGGCTAGCCCAAAAAGCTGGCGGGCGAGCCCTTGGATGGCCCCAATTACCATAAAGGAGAGGAGAATGAGCAAAAGGGCCCAGTCCACCTTGGTCATCGTGCTCCTCCGAGATGTTCAGTGGCTTCCCAGGAAGCGAAGGGCGGCCAGAATGCGCTCGTCAAGTCCTTGGACGTCCTGCGGGATGGCTGCCAGGGCGCGTTGGGCTTCGCTGATGCTGTAGCCCAGAGCGGTCAGTGCGTTGAGCACTTCGGTATCCTCTTGGCTGGGGGGCAGCTGTGGCTCGGAAAGGTCTCCGATTTTTTCCCGCAAATTAAAGAGAAGGCGCTGTGCTGTTTTGGGGCCGATGCCCGGGATGCGTGTGAGGAGGGAGACATCTCCTTGGGCGATCGCTGTGCGCAAGCTCTCTGGGGGAAGGGCTGAAAGGATGCTCAGGGCAAGGCGCGGACCAATTCCGCTGATGCCCAAGAGGGTGCCAAAGATCTGCTCTTCCTCTGGAGTGCGAAAACCATAGAGGGAGATGTCGTTTTCGCGCACGCACATATGGGTGTAAAGCTCAACCGTCTGGCCGACGTGAAGGGAGCCGTTGAGAAGGGAATTTGGCACATAGACACAAAAGCCCACACCCCCCACCTGGATAACCAGCGAGTCTTTTCGGATGGCTTGGATCTCGCCGAGGATACTTGCGATCACCCCGCTCTCTCCTTGCTCAAGCTTGTTGCAAGAGCGAGCCCATCTGGGCGGTATGATGATGGCAGATAGAGACGGCCAGGGCATCGGCAGCATCGTCGGGCTGAGGGATAAAGTCGAGGTGCAGGAGGATGCGCACCATCTGCTGCACCTGCTGCTTATCGGCCTGGCCATACCCTGTGATGGCTTGCTTGATTTGAAGGGGGGTGTATTCTGCGATCTCTAAACCCGCTTCTGCGAGAGCCAGGAGGAGCACCCCCCTGGCCTCACCCACCATCATAGCAGTGCGAGCATTCGTACTGAAAAAGAGTTTCTCTACTGCGGCCACATCTGGTTGATATTGGGCCAGCGCCTGGCCAAGTTGCTGGTAAAGTTGGCAAAGTCGGGCGGGCTTGGCCATCTTGGCCGGCGTGCGAAACACCCCATAGGCGACTAGGCGCAGATGCTCTCCGTCACCTTCTACCAAGCCATACCCCGTGATAGCTAAGCCAGGGTCTAGGCCCAGAACCAACATCGCTTAGGCGGCTTCCTCGTACTTGGCGATCATCTCATCCTGGATGTCGAGGTTTGAATAGACCTCCTGTACATCATCCAACTCTTCCAATGCCTCGAGCAGCTTCATCGTCTGGAGGGTTTCTTTCTCCCCCAGGCTCATCGTGCTTTGGGGGATCCAGGAGAGCTGAGCGCTGACGATCTCATAGGAGGCCGCCTCCAAGGCTTCCTGTACGGCTTTAAAGTCCTCGACTTGGGTGTATACCTCGACCAGGTCATCGCTGATCTCCACGTCCTCGGCGCCTGCATCGATGGCGGCCAGGGCCACTTCTTCGGGATCTTCGTCCCGGGGGTTGATGGCGATATATCCCTTGCGCGAGAACATCCACGCGACGCAGCCCTCAGCTCCGAGGTTGCCGCCATAGCGCGCAAAGGTGTGCCGCACTTCCGAGACGGTACGGTTGCGATTGTCCGTCAGAGCTTGGACCATGATGGCTGTTCCATGGGGACCATAGCCCTCATAGATGCACTCGATAAGGTCAGCCCCCTCGCCCGTCTCGCCTGCTCCGCGCTTAATGGCCCGCTCGATATTGTCCTTGGGCATGTTCGCTCGCTTGGCCTTTTCCAAGGCCATGCGCAGGCGAAAGTTTACCTCAGGGTCTGGCCCACCTTGGCGGACGGCTACCATGATCTCGTGGCCGATCTTGGTAAAGAGCTTGCCGCGTTTCGCGTCGTTGGCTGCTTTGGCTCGTTTGATGGTGGCCCATTTGCTATGTCCAGACATCCTCACACCTCCTGAATCACGCCGGCAAGAACATTTCGCTGAAATTATACCATCAGCCAGAGAAATTGCCTAGCGAGGCTCTAGCTCGATTGCTCCTCCTTGCCCACTGTGATATAATAGGTTGTGATCATTTCAGTGGTGAGCGAGGGAGATGGACTGTCCATATTGTGGTGCGTACAATCCCGAAGGCCGCACAACCTGTTGGCGTTGCGATCGAGAGCTTCCCAAGCCCAAGCCGAAAAAGAAGCGCGATCCTCAACAGACGGCCAAGCTTTGGTTATACATCGCTCTGGCTATCTTTTTCGTGATCACCATTCTGCAGACCTGTGGATTCAGACTTCCTGGGTCTCCTCAGCCTCCTCAGAGCCCACAACAGCAGGGACCTTCTGGCCATCTGATGCCTAGCCGTCCCCCCATCGTTTGGCAGATGGAACGCCCCTGGTGGCTCTAAGTTTTGTTGCTTTCCTTTAGGGGAAAGGTGAGCTCCCAAGAGGCCAATAGTGGTAGCCGGGCATAATCTGTCAGATCCAGCAGGATAGGGGTGACAGAGATATACCCCTCTGTAAGGGCCCCTATGTCGGTCCCCTCTTCGGGGATTCCCTCTGGAGGGTCTCCGCCGATCCAGTAGTATGGGCGCCCGCGAGGGTCGAGGCGCTTTACCAGGGCGTCGCGGTAGAGGCGGCGTCCTAAGCGGGTAATCTGTACTCCCTTGATCTCCTCTTCTGGAAGGTTGGGCACGTTCACGTTGAGTAAAAGCGGCTCCTCCAAGCCAGCGGCGAGGACGCGCTGGGCGAGCTGTGCAGTAAAGTGTGCCGCGGCCTCGTACGTGTTGGGGGTGAACGAGTCCAGCGAGACGGCGATGCCAGAGATGCCCCAGATGACGGCTTCCATGGCGGCGGCCACTGTGCCCGAGTAGGTGAGGTCCGTGCCTACATTGGCCCCCAAGTTGATGCCTGAAACCACCAGCTGAGGCGGCCGTTCCACGATGCCCAAGAGAGCTAGAGCAACGCAGTCGGAGGGGGACCCGTTGGAAGCCAAAGCCTCCGTGCCGTCAGAGAGTTCGATTGACCAAACTCGCAGAGGCTTATGCATCGTCTTGGAGTGGCCTGCTGCTGACCAGTTATGCTCTGGCGCGATGACGATGACTTGCCCAACCCGTTCAAGGGCTCGGGCAAGGGGGATGAGCCCAGGAGCATAGATGCCGTCGTCATTGGTCAATAGGATTAGGGGCTTGGTGTTCTCGCTCATTTCTCATCCTCTGAGTGGTTGTGCGATTCGCCTCGGCCATTCCCTGCCGTTTCCAAAAGCTGCTCCGGAGGGGTATTGGGCTGAGCAAGCAGCCTAGCGCGCAATTTGGCGCGCAGTTCAGCAAAGCGCTGGCGATAGAGCAATTCATTGGCCCTCTCGATGCTCATAATGAGAGCATCTTCCCTGTTGTTAGAGTAGTAGCCTTTGCGCCTTCCCACTACTCGAAAGCCATATTTGCGGTAGAGGTTCTGGGCGACCACGTTGCTCGCCCGTACTTCCAGGGTGATGAGCTGAGCATGCTCTTTGAGGGCTTTTGCAATGAGTGAAGAGAGGATCAACTCCCCCAGTCCCCGTCCTCGCCACTCGGGGCGTACTGCTAGCGTGCTGATGTGAGCCTCATCGACGATCAGCCAAAAACCCCCATAGCCAATAAGAGAGGGGTCATCGCTTGGTGCTCGTTGGAGCAACTGCCAAAGGCCTCGTCTTCTGGCCTTTACGCCTCGGTGAATCCAGGGGCGGTAGCGTAGCACCAGGTACCGCGAAGCGGCATTATGGGCGATTTCGTAGCGAAAGGCCGTGGCTGGCCAGGGCGAAGGAAACACTCGGCGCTCGATCTCGGCGACGAACGGGACGTCGTCCAGCGTCATTGGGGTAAGCACGTAGGGCAACCCTTCAAGAAGCATCGCTTGGTCCCTTGTTGGGCGCGGGATAGTGAAGATAGATGGGGCTGAGGGTGTCGAGATCGTCCGTCTGGCCGGCTTGGAGCCTTTCCCAAGCGAGCTCGGCCAGGTACCCTGCCCGCCGTAGTGAGCCAGCCAGAGAAGCAATGGCGATGTTCTCTGCGTTGGGTTGGGCAGAAAGGCGCTCGGCCAGCTCTGCACTGACCTCCCCCGCTACCAGAACGGGCTCTTTGGCATCGACCACCCATTCGTTTTCCTTGACAAGCTCTATCTCGCCTACCTGGGCAGGGAGCCCCTCTTCAAAGCGGTAGGTGGCCACACAGATGCGCCCACGCCCTGCTTCGAGTACAGCCAATACAGGACATCCTGGATCTCCCACTGCATAGGTAATGATGTCGAGGGTTGGAATGGCAATGATAGGGATCCCCAAGGCTAAGCAGAGCCCTTTAGCAAGGCTCATGCCGATGCGTAGCCCGGTAAAAGAGCCCGGACCTTTGGCGACGGCTACCGCCGTCAGATCCTCTGGAGAGATGCCCTGCCGTTCGGCCATCTGCACGATGGCAGGCATCATCTCTACCGAGTGGTTGTTGGGTGAGTACCAACTTTGCTCAGCCACAATGCCCGAGCTGTTATAGAATGCTACGCTGGCGTAGCGGGTTGCCGTGTCAATGGCTAGTAGCATCGTCTCCTCTCATGAGAGTTTCAGGGTTTCTCCCCCCCTTTTGCTTTGGGGCCAAACAGCTCTTGGCGGAGTGTATGTAGGATCTCCAAATAGTGCTCTCCGCTGGCTTCAAAGAGGAGGCTGCGCTTTGTGTAGCTGAGGTAAGAAAGGGTGATCCAAAGGCGCTCCTCTGGGATAAGCTCCTTTGCTCGCTCGGCCCACTCGATGACGGTAACGCCGTCGCCATAGAGATAGTCTTCCAACCCGAGGGCAAAGGCGTCAAAGTAATCGCGAATGCGATACAGATCGACGTGATAGAGGTAGGGCCCCGTATCCAGGGGGGCGTGCTCATTGATATAAACAAAAGTGGGGCTGTTGATGACACCCTCCACACACAGCCCCGCACCGATCCCCTGGGTAAGGCAGGTTTTGCCGCTTCCCAGGTCTCCCTGAAGGCAAACGATATCTCCGGGACGAAGAAGACGCCCCAACCGCTCGCCCACCAAAAAGGTTTGCTTGGGGCTGTGGGTGATAATATTCAGCGAGTGATCGGTCAGTATGGGCGTCACAGTGCGCTCCTTTGCCAGGGCTCATGCCTTTCCGCTAAGGTCGATCTTTTTCCCCAAGAGCGCAAAAAGCTTGCCGCCCAGGTGGAGCAGAGGCAAGAGCTCCTCTGTATCCTCTGGAGCGAGCCAGGTCTCTTCAAAGGCTTCTTCTTCGGCCCAGGCGCCCACGATCTGCGCAATGAAAAGGGAATGATCCCCTGGGGCGACGATATCGACGACGGCACATTCCACGTGGGCCAGGCATTCATCGATCCAGGGAACCTCCACCCGGTGCCCCGACTCGAGGGTTAACCCCGTGAGCTCGATCTTGTCTACATCTTCGCCAGAGGCCTGCCCGCACTTGAGCACCTGCTCGGCAAGGGGACGGCCAGGGATGTTGAGCACACATTCTTCGCTGCGTTTGAGCATGTCGTGGGTATAGGTCGCGGGGTGAATGGCCATGGCCACCAGTGGAGGTTCCAGGCTAATAGGGCAAACCCAGGCGATGGTCATCACGTTCACCTGCCCTTTGTAGCGCACTGTCAATAGGCAGGTTGGCCGCCCAGCGAACAAGCGATGCGCACGTGAGAGAGGAACCTCCTTCTTCATCCCCTTTCCTCCCAAGTTGCCGCTCCAAGTATGGCATATCCTCGAGGGTGTGTCAAGAATTTCACATATTTGTTATATGCAATCTTTGGGTTCGAGTTGAGTGCTTTGGGCTTTGTGGTATAATGATTTTTAGATTGCTGAGCCATAAAAGGGGGTGCGCTCGTGATCGAGGTAAGCGTGTACGCGGTGCTCTATAGCCTGCTCTCGCGCCATCGTATCGTGTTGCTCAAAGAGACCCATGGTGAGCGTTACCTACCCATCTGGATCGGGCAGTACGAGTCAGAGGCGATAGCGATGCGTTTGCAGGGAGCCTCGGTGCCTCGTCCTCTGACCCATGACCTTCTGGCCAATGTGATCGCAGAGCTGGGCGGGGCAGTGCAGTATATTGTAGTGAATGACCTCCATAATAACACCTTCTATGCGCGCATTGCAGTGGTCCATGATGGGGAGCTTCAGCTCATCGATTCGCGCCCCAGCGATGCCATCGCCCTGGCCGTTCGTACGGCTGTACCCATCTTTGTTGAAGAAAGCGTGATGGACAAGGCGGGCATCGTCTCCTCTCCCGACATTCGTTCTGCCAAAGAGGAAGAGGAGCAGGGGGAGGAAGAGGACAACCTCGATATCTTTCGTGATTTTGTCGATACCTTGGACCTCGACGATTTGGGAGATTAATCCATGGCCTCCGTTGATCGCCTCCCTCCCCAGAACCTCGATGCCGAGAGGTCGGTCCTGGGGAGTTTGCTTATCGACCCTGATGCCATCATCAAGGTGGGGAGCTTTCTCCGCCCTGAGGATTTTTACAACGAGGCTCACCAGGCTATCTACCGGGCACTCCTCAAGCTCCATGAGAAGCGCCAGCCCCTCGACCTCGTCACCGTCACGGATGAGCTTGAGCGCCAGGGGCAGTTGGATTTCGTCGGAGGAGCGGCCTACCTAACCTCGCTGATCAATGCCGTGCCCACCTCGATCCACGTCGAGTATTATGGGCATATCGTCGAGCGCACGAGCATTATGCGCCAGCTGATCGACGCCGCCGGCAGGATCGCTGCCCTGGCTTACGAGGAGCGTGAGGAAGTTGATGAGGTCATCGACAAGGCAGAGCAGATCCTCTTTGAGGTTTCTCAGCGGCGCATCAGCCGGGCGTTGATCCCCATTCGGGATATCATCAAAGAGTATTACGATCGCATCGAGTTCCTCGTGGAGCATCGCGACGAGTCGCTGGGGGTGCCCACGGGGTTTGTGGATCTTGATCGGCTCCTCGGTGGCCTACAGCCCTCGGATCTGATCATCATCGCGGCGCGCCCTGCCATGGGCAAGACGAGCTTGGCGATCTCGATCGCTTGCAATGCGGCCCTGCGCTACAATTCGGTGGTGGCCTTTTTCACCCTCGAGATGTCGGCCGAGCAGGTTGTCCAGAGGATGATCTCCTCCCACGCGGGGATTGATTCGCAGCGGCTGCGCTTGGGCCGCATCGAGGACACAGAGTGGGAAGAGTTTACCCGCGTCAGCGGAATGCTCTCCGAGGCCCAGATCTTTATCGATGACACCCCTTCGCCCTCGCCGATGGAGATCCGCACCAAGGCTCGCCGTCTGGCCGCCGAATACAAGCTCGATCTCATCATCATCGATTATCTCCAGCTGATGGAAGGGGGCGATCGACGGGCAGAGAACCGCGCGCAGGAGATTGCCTATATCTCCCGTTCCCTCAAATCGCTGGCCAGAGAGCTCAAAGTGCCGGTGGTGGCGCTTTCTCAGCTTTCCCGGGAGATCGAACGCCGGGCCGACAAGCGTCCTCTTCTCTCCGACCTGCGAGAGAGCGGTTCCATCGAGCAGGATGCCGATGTGGTAATGTTTATCCATCGGCAGGATTTTTACGACGAGACCTCGGAACGGGAGCACATCGCCGATATCATCGTCGCCAAGCACCGTAATGGCCCTACAGACACAGTTTCTCTCTACTTTGATCCTTCCTTGACCAAGTTTTCGGACCTGGTCATGCGCGAGATAGATGAGGAATTTTTCTCTGACGAAGATTACAGCGTATGAAGTTCTCTGGGTTCCCTCCGGGAAAGACGCGTTTCACCCCCATCCCCGATCTTTTTTTTGCCGAGCTCTTGCCCGCTATCGATGATCTCGCCGAGCTCAAGGTGACGCTTTATATGTTTTGGTTCCTCAATCGCCAACGGGGATATCCTCGCTATATGACCATGGCTGAGCTGGAGGCGGAGGGAGTCTTGATGCGGGCGCTGGAGGCTGGCGCAGAGGGCCAAAACCCTGTAGAGCTCTTGCACCAAGCGGTGGCCAGGGCCGTGCAGCGGGGCACTCTTTTGCAGTTGAGCATCGAAGACGAGGAGGGGACGACGGATTATCTTTTTTTGAATACTCCTCAGGGGCGCAAGGCCGTTCAGGAGGTTAAACGGGGTGAGCTCGTGCTCGATAAGGTGGGGCCAGTGCGCGAGCCCTATGTTCCCCGTCCGCGCCCCAACATTTTTACTCTCTATGAGGAAAACATCGGTCTCCTTCGTCCCCTTTTAGTGGAGGAGCTGGAGGAGGCCGCTGCTACCTACCCTGCAGAGTGGATCGAGGAGGCCTTTCGCATCGCGGTAGAGCGCAACGTGCGTAATTGGCGTTATATCAAACGCATCTTGGAGCGTTGGGCAACGGAGGGCAAGGACGACGGCTCGCGCTTTTCACGACCTAGGGCTGTCTCTGGCCCGCGGTAGAGGAAAGGAAGCACATTGGCAGAAAAGCCTATCCCTGTTTCTTCTGAAAAAGATAGCCAAGAGGTTTGTCCCATCTGTGGTGGGCTGGGTTTCGTGCGCCTCAAGGTGCCGGTGGGGCATCCCCTCTTTGGGAAGGCGGTGCCTTGCATCTGCAAGCGCCGTGAGATTCGAGAGAAGCGATTGGCGCAGCTGCGTAAAGCGAGCAACCTGCAACACTTGCGCCATATGACCTTTGAGACCTTTCAGGTGGGGGAGGATGTCTCTACCGAAGTGGCCTTTAGCCTGCGAGATGCGTTGAATACGGCCCGCGAGTTCGCCGCGGATCCGCAGGGGTGGCTCCTTTTTATGGGGCCCTATGGCTGTGGGAAAACCCACCTGGCCGCGGCCATCGCCAACTATCGCGTGGAGCATGGGCAGCCCGTGCTTTTTGTTGTTGTGCCCGATCTGCTGGATTATCTGCGAGCCTCCTATGCCCCTACCAGCCCGGTGAGCTATGATGAGCGCTTTGAGCAGGTGCGGGATATTGAGCTCCTCATTTTGGATGATCTGGGTACCCAGAATGCTACTCCCTGGGCGGTGGAAAAGCTCTACCAGTTGTTGAACTATCGCTATAATGCTGAGCTGCCCACCGTCATCACTACCAACCAGACCTTTGCCGATATGGATCCCCGTCTGGCTTCTCGCCTGCGCGATCAGAACCTTGTGCGCACGGTGCCCATCTATGCTACCGATTTCCGCGTGCAGGGCAAGGATGAGACCTTTGGTAGCCTGGGTCTTTACAGTGGGATGACTTTTGGTACTTTCTCTGATCGTGGTGGCGAGCTCGAGCCCGCTCAGGTGCGCCATCTCCGTCGGGTGGTCAAGACGGTCAAAGAGTATGCCGAGCACCCGGTGAATTGGTTGCTCTTGCGGGGGGGCTATGGCGTGGGCAAGACTCATCTGGCGGCCTCGGTGGCAAACAAAGTGGCCCATAGCGGGATGCGCGTCCTCTTTGTAGTGGCGGCCGATCTCCTCGATCACCTGCGGGCAACCTTCCAGCCAGGGAGCCCCGTCTCTTACGATCAGCGTTTTAACGAGGTGCGCCGGGCTTGGCTTCTCGTTCTCGATGACCTGGGCGTCAAAAACGTTACCCCCTGGGCTCAGGAGAAGCTCTTTCAGATCCTAAACTACCGCTATGTCGCCCGTTTGCCTACCATCATTACCGTTGCCACTGCTGATTGGGAGCTTCTCGACGAGCGCCTACGGAGCCGCCTTTTGGATACCTCGGTCTGTACGTTGGTGGATATCGATGTGCCCAGCTACCGGGGGGCACTGTCCAAGAAACCCCGCCGCTCCACCCGGCAGCGCTTGTGAGGTGCCAGTGTTTATTCTCCTAGCCCTGTTTCCGTTGAGGGAACCTGCTCTCGCCGGGGAGCGTCTTGCCCCAGTGAGGTGAGCGATGAAGAGGACAGCGAAATGGTATAAGCTCATCTGGCTGGTGCTGGCACTCCTCGTGCTGGCCGCCTTGGTCTATGGCGAGCAAAGGTCCCTCCGGCGTTTGATGGCCAGTTGGACGGGAGAGGAAGACCTGCGCGAGCAGATCAAGGGCACCCTAGCGCTGGCCTATCTCCGCCTCACCCGTCTGCCTCCGCGTACTGACCCCTATGTCCTATTGCCCATGCAGGGGTCTCTCCGTACGGAGTGAACACCTTTCTTGAGCAGGAGGTGGAGCCCGCCAAGGTGGAGCGAAGCTTGCAGCTTGTCGCTGCGGCGGGTTTCCATTGGATTCGTCAAGAGTTCCCCTGGGAGGATATCGAGATCTCGGCCAAGGGTGATTTTTGGGATCACCGTTGGAACAAGAGTGCCTGGGAGAAATACGACCGCATCGTCGACTTGGCGAATAAATATGGGTTGGAGATCATTGCCCGCTTGGATAATCCTCCTGCTTGGTCGCGCAAGGTTGGTAATGCTCCGGGGTGGACCAAAGCTCCCCCCGACGATTATGAGGATTTTGGCGATTTCGTCTATGCTGTCGTCAGCCGTTATCGGGGGCGGGTACGCTATTACCAGATCTGGAACGAGCCAAATATCTTCCCCGAGTGGGGGGATCAACCACCGAATCCAGAGGCTTATGTGGAGCTGCTCAAGGTGGCCTACCGCCGGGCCAAGGAAGCGGATCCTGACTGTGTGATCTTGGCGGCCGGCTTGGCTCAGACGACCGAGATGAGCGCCCGCAATATGAGCGACCTCGTCTACCTTGAGCGGATGTACCAGGCGGGGGCCAAGGATTATTTTGATATTATGGGGGCCATGGTCTATGGCCTTTGGACGGGCCCCTATGACCGACGGGTGAGCCCAGATCGCACGAATTTCGCCCGGGTACAATTGATCCGCGAGATCATGGTACGTCATGGCGATGCCCACAAGCCTATCTGGGCGACGGAGGTGGGCTGGAATGCTCTCCCCAAGGATTTTGCCGGGCCGGCCATTTATGGGCGAGTCAGCGAGGAACAACAAGCTGCCTATGCGGTAGAGGCTTATATGCGTGCCGCGCGCGAGTGGCCCTGGATGGGGGTGATGAACTATTGGTTCCTGCGCCGGCCCAGCGATCTGGAAAAAGATCAGGCTTGGTATTACTTTCGTATGCTCGAGCCAGATTTCACGCCACTTCCAGTTTATGGGGCTCTCTCCTGGTTGGCTAAGCAGCCCCCTGTGGTGCACATAGGCTATCATCAGGAGGATCATTGGGCCTTGCACTATGCGGGGCCTTGGCAGCACCTGCGTGCCGAGGAGGCCGTGTTGGGGGCCTATGCCTTGGGGCGAGAAGGGGCCACCCTGGATTTCTATTTCGAAGGCACGGGCTTGGCCTTGGTGTTGCGGGGTCCTGCTCAGCTGGACCATCTGGAGCTCAGCATCGACGGGCGCCGAGTGTCTCTCCCTCGGCTGGTCAGGTCTTCAGAGGGAGCATCGGCTATTACTGTGGCCCAGTGGTTGAAGGATGGCCGTCATCGTGCACACCTGACTGTTGCTGAGGGCGAACTTGCCCTTGATGGTCTGATCGTTTGGCGGCAGCCGCCCTTTGGGAGCCTCCTCTTGGTGGCGGGGATTGCCCTGCTGGCCAGCTTGGCGCTTGTGCTTCGGCAGCGCCTTTATCAGGAGGAGCGTCGATGAGGTCGGCGCGTTGGAAGGAGTTGCTCGCCTTTCTCTTGATCCTTGGCTTGGCCTTGGGGCTGCGTTTCTATCGCCTCTCTGCCCAGAGCCTCTGGAATGATGAGGGCACTAGTGTGGCCCTGGCTCAGCGAGATCTTGCCACCATTACCCAAAACGCCGCTCACGATATCCATCCGCCGTTCTATTATTACCTTTTGCACTTTTGGGTGAGGCTTTGGGGTACCAGTGAGGTGGCTGTGCGGGCCCTCTCAGCTCTTTTGGGTACGCTTTTGGTTGCTGGCCTCTACGGCTGGTTGCGCTCTCTGTGGAGCCCTGAAGAGGCGCTCCTGGCGGCCTTTTTGGTGGCTGTGGCCCCTTTCCAGGTTTACTATTCCCAAGAGGCGCGGATGTACATCCTGATGTCCCTTTTGGGGCTCTGCTCTACCTGGGCATTGAGTGCGCTTTTGCGAACAGAGAAAAAGCGCGCGGGTCTTGGGCTTTGGGCAGCTTATTTCTTTTCTTCCCTCTTGGCCATCTACAGTCATTATCTGTCCTTCTTCCTCTTGATAGCCCAGGGGGTGGCCCTTGTGCTTTGGGTCGCTCTGAGAAGGGAGGCCCTTCACCCTTGGCGATTGCTTGGAGCTTGGGTGGGGGTGCAGGTACTTCTCCTCTTGAGCTACCTGCCTTGGCTCCGGCTTTCCTGGGCCTCTTTGCGGAGTTGGCCTGCGGTGAGTGAACCCCTGCACCTGTGGCATTTTGGCGCTCAAGCGGTGCGGACGCTCTCCTTTGGCGTTGCCAGCAAAGGGCTGCCCTGGGTGCGTTGGTTGACTTGGGGTCAGGCTCTGCTTGTCATCTTGGGGCTCTGCCTCCCCAGAGAGCGAAGGGTTGCCCGCCCTGGGTGGGGCCTTGTGATGATAGCAGCTTATTTGCTTGTGCCGTTGGGAGTGCTCTATCTCCTCTCTCTTTCTCGTCCCATGTTCAAGTCCAAGTTCCTCCTTTTGGTGAGTCCAGCTTTTCTGGCTCTTCAGGCAAGGGGGGTGTTCTCTTTGGCCTTCTTGAGGGGGGCTCTGGCGTGGCAACGCTGGGTCGCTTGGGGGATGGCCTTGGTGTTGGTGATAGGGCTTTGCCTAGGCGATGCTCTGGCCCTTCAACGCCTTTATTTTGATCCTTCCTGTTTCCGGGATGATTACCGGGGGATCGTTGCCTATATTGAAGCGACGGCAGGCCCCCAGGATGCCATCCTCATCAACGCTCCCTCGCAGATTGAGACGGTGGATTATTATTATCACGGCCCTCTTGCCCAGTATCCCTTGCCGCGGCAGCGCCCGATGGATCCTCAGCGCACTGAAGCAGAGCTCAAGGAGATCGTCGCCCGGCATCCGCGCATCTATGCCATCTTTTGGGCCACGCGTGAGAGCGATCCCCAGGGGTTCGTCGAAGGGTGGCTTGATCGCCACTGTTTCAAGGCCATGGATAGTTGGTTTGGTAATGTGCGGTTGGTAGTCTATGCCGTGCCACGGGCCCCTGCCCAGGAGATCGCCCATCCTTTGGACGTTGTCTTGGGGGATAAAATTCGCCTGCGAGGATACACCCTCCTCACACCTCGGCCGCGCAGTGGGGAAATCGTCCAACTCACCCTCTTTTGGGAGGCTTTGGCCCCCATAGCCAAGCGCTACAAGGTTTTTGTGCACCTTGTTGATGCTCGGGGGAACATCGTTGGTCAGCGTGATAGCGAGCCAGGAGGTGGGGGACGCCTGACCACTACCTGGAAACCTGGGGAAACCCTCGCCGATAACTATGGGGTGCTCATTCGTCCGGGGACGCCACCGGGCCAGCATACTTTGGTGGTGGGGATGTATGGCCTGGAGGATGGGCAGCGCCTGCCAATCGTCTGGGCTGGCAAGCAAGTCGGCGATGCTCTTCAGTTGACACCCTTGATGGTGCTGCCGGCCAAGGCCCCCCCTCCTCTTGCCGCTCTGGATTTACGCGCCAAGGATGATGTTTCCTGGGGAGGGCTGCGGCTTTTAGGGCATAATGCTCACCGGTTGGGTTTCGCTCATCAGCCTACTGCTCCTCTCCACCCAGGGGATGTGCTCGAGCTTGTGCTCTTTTGGCGCAAAGAGGGGCCGGCTCTCTGCCCATATGCCTTGGAGGCGGTGTTGCAAGACCGCGAGGGGCGCGTCCTCGCTCGCTGGCCTATCCAGGTTGTGGGAGGGAGCTATCCCCCCTCTGATTGGCGGGAAGGAGAGGTCGTTCGCGACATACACAAGCTCCCCTTGCCTGCAGAGCTCAAGCCAGGGAGCTATCGGCTATTTCTTCAGGCAATGGGGCAGAAGGAACTTTTGGAGAGGCTCACCATCCATCCCTAGGTGCGGATGCGTTGGGGGTGAGCATAGATGCGCATGCGTTGTCCTCGCAAATAGCCAACAATGGTGAGGCGAAACTGTTCAGCCAGTTGTACCGCGAGGGCAGTGGGGGCTGAGAGAGAAGCGAGGATGGGGATGCCTATGCGGATAGCTTTGGTGACCATCTCGTAGCTGAGCCTCCCCGTGCAGAGGAGGACTTTATCTCGCAGGGGGATGTGGCGCAAAAGGCAGTGGCCGATGGCCTTATCGACGGCGTTGTGCCGGCCGACATCTTCACAGAGGGCGACGAGCGTGCCATCGAGGTGGAAAAGCGCCGCGGCGTGAACCCCTCCCGCCAGCTTGTGAAGTGGTTGCTCCCTGCGGATGATCTCCCCCATTTTGAGGAGGGCTTGGGCATCTACTTGGGGGCCTTCTTCGAGAGCCTGCAAGGGCAGTTCGGCTCTTTCAATATCCACTGCACCACATCCTGCCCGGACCAGGCGGATGACTTCTAGCCGTGCCTCCTCCCTCAGGGCCTCGGTGCGGACGCGCATCTGAACTCGGTTGCCTGAGAGGCCCTCTCCCTCGGGGCTGTCTTCTCCGGGAGCGGGCAAGCCTTGGCCGCAGTGGTGCACAAGGAGGATGTCCTCAAAGCGCTCTACAAGCCCTTCACTGAGGCAAAAGCCGACGGCGAGCTCTTTTTCCATCCCCGGAAGGCGCATCAGCACCGCCGCTTGGCGGCCATTGATCTCCAGGGCAAGGGGCTCTTCCAACACGACGGCGATGGTTCTCTCCTGCAGGCGCCCATTTTCAAGCATCCAGACGCGCTTTTCGGCTATCGGTGGACCACTCTCCTTGGCTCCCCTCACGTTGGCTCTCCTAAGACGGCTTGGAGTGGCCAAGAGGTATAGTCGGCCACTCCAATATGAAAGAACTCATGATAGAACGAGGTTCCCTTTCATTATAGTGGCTTGGGGGGCAAAATCAAGGGGAGGTGGGCCAGGTTGCTGATAGGGCCCCTGTTCGGCGGCTGGGAGAATGCATTTTACATTATGGCCGTTATCTGGTAGTATGGGGCAAAAGGGTGAGAGGGTCGACCATTGATCGATAACAAGATGCGCAATATTCGGGTAGGGGTTGTTGGCTGTGGTTACTGGGGGCCCAAGCTGGTCCGCAACTTTCAGTCTATTCCTGGGGCAGATATGTACATCGTGGCGGATCTGCGCCAGGACCGTTTAGATCACATCCGCGGCCTTTACCCCGGGGTGCGCACGACCAAGGATTATCGGGAGCTTTTGGCTTCTCCGGTGGAGGCAGTGGCCGTTGCCACACCCGTCTCGACCCACTACCAGATGGCCAAAGAGGCCCTCTTGCACAATAAGCATGTCTTGGTAGAAAAGCCTCTGACGCGCGACTCGCGCGAGGCTGAGGAGCTCATCGCTCTGGCCAAAGAGCGGGGGCGTGTCCTTATGGTGGGGCACACTTTTGAGTACAATCCGGCGGTGCAGTACCTCAAAGAGTATATTGCCAAAGGGGAGCTGGGCCGAGTCTACTATATCAATTGCACCAGGGTGAACTTGGGTATCTTTCAGCAGGATATCAATGTAATCTGGGATCTCGCCCCGCATGATGTCTCGATCCTTCTCTACATCCTGGGGATGAAGCCCACTCAGGTAAGTGCCCGCGGGGCAGCCTATGTGCAGCCCAACATTGAGGATGTGGCTTATGTGACCCTTTATTTCCCCACGGGGATCATGGCGGATATTCGGGTGAGTTGGCTTGATCCCTGCAAGATTCGCCGCATCACTGTAGTGGGGTCCAAAAAGATGATCGTTTATGATGACGTCGAACCCACGGAAAAGATCAAAATCTATGACAAGGGGGTCGATGCACCCCCCTATTCGGATACGTTAGAGGAATTTCGTCTCTCCTACCGCTATGGAGATATTACCACGCCGGCCATCTCTAATGCCGAGCCCCTTGAACTGGAATGTCGCCATTTCTTGGAGTGCATCCGTGAGGGGCGTTCCCCGCGTAGCGATGGCGTAGTGGGCCTGAATGTCGTCAAGATCCTTGAGGGGGCGAATCGCTCGCTCAAGAATGGGGGCCTGGCCGAGGAGCTCAGCTGGTAGCTTCGGGCTGAGGGAACCCGCTTTCTCCTCCTTTCGTCTAAAAAATAGGGATGCCCTCTTTTTACCTTCCCAAGGGTTGACAGTTAAGGTTTAAAATGTTATTTTCCTAATTAGAGGGAGCTATCCCATAGGTCCAGGTTCAGACGTTTCCCCCCTTTTGCATTGGGAGCGTTCAATGGCGAACGAAACATAAGAAAGGAGTTGCAAGATGGAATATGTAATCAAAGGTAGGAACCTGGAGGTCTCGGATGCTTTGAGGTCTTATGTGGAAAAGAGGATAAAAAAGCTAGACCGCTTTTTGCCCAATATCGACGAGGTAGAGGTTGATCTCTCCATCCGCAGTGCCAAGAGTGCCCAGGATCGCCAAGCGGCCCAGATCACTTTGCGGGCAGCCAATGGCCTCATCCTGCGGGCCGAGGAGCGCTCTGATGATCTGCGGGCTTCTTTCGACGCAGCTTTGGACAAGATGGTCCGCCAGATCAAGCGTTATAAGGGTAAGCATTGGCAATCCCAAAGCCGGCCGGTGGCGGCGGTGGAAGAGGCCGTAGTGCCTGAGGAGGAAGAGGAGACCACTGCCGAGCTTGTGCGCATCAAGCGCTTTGAGACGCGCCCGATGGACGTGGAGGAGGCCATTGAGCAGATGGAGCTTTTGGGGCACGACTTTTTCCTCTTTTACAATGCTGAGGATGAACAGTTCAACGTGGTCTATCGGCGGCGCGATGGAGGGTATGGCCTTTTGATCCCCGAGCTGGCCTAAAGTGCGGGGATAGGAGTGATAGAGGGCCTGGCTACTTGCCAGGCCTTTTTTGTTATCTCTTTTGGGCCCAGAGGCGCGCCAGCTCCACGCTGACGCGAAAGCCATAGTAGTAGGCCACGAGGGAGCAGAGGAGGAAACCATGGGCGCCGTCCTTGTATCCCTGGAGCCTCACATAGCGCCGCCAAAACTCGCGAGCTGGCTGAGTGAAAAAGGTCCAGGGCTTGGGGCGGATTCCCTTCTCTAGGAGGATGGCGGCCTCGTAGCTGATGTATTGCCGCTGCTTGTGGAGGAATTCGCTCAGGGAGCGATAGTTATAGTGGAGCAGGGGTTCTTTCAGGTACCCTGCAGAGCCGTCGAGGATGACGACTTCATGCACGGGGCGGGCCAAGTCATAGTGGGCGTGGCCCAGCTTGAGCAAGCGCAGCTGATAGTCGGGATACCATCCCCCATGGCGAATCTCTTTGCCCCAGATAAAGTTCCTTCGGGGAACCCACCAGCCGACGTGCTCCTTCTCCGCGATCACCCGGCGGATCTCCGCGGCTAGTGCAGGGGTGGCGCGCTCGTCAGAATCCACATAAAAGAGCCACTCTCCCTGGGGCAAGCTCAGGCCGAATTCCCGTTGCCGAGCAAAATCCTCGAACTTGTGGGGCACGACGCGGGCCCCCATCTCTTGGGCGATGACCGCGGTACGGTCTTGGCTGCGTGTGTCGAGGATGACGATTCGCTCATCGGCCCAGGAGACGCTCTCCAGACATTCCCCGATATCCTTTTCACTATTGCCGGCCAGGATAGCCACGGTGAGATGAGGCATCTCTACAGCTCCATCACCTGCCGATAGGTTGTGATGCGCTTCTCAGCCTCTTTCGGTGAGAGTTCGCCTCGCTTTAGCGCCCGTTTGGTTTGGGCGATGCGTCGTTGTAGGCCTGCCCGCACGATGAGCCGCACAAGGATTTGGTATGTTTTGCTATAGTGCCGTTGAAAGAGCCGGTAGCGACTCTTCCAGAGAGCGAGGAACATTCTTTCGCGGAATTGGCGAGTGCTTTGGCCCCCGAGGTGAATGATCTTGGCCTTGGGCACGCAGTAGATCTGCCAGCCCTGGGCTTTGGCTCGCAGGCACCAGTCGATTTCCTCGCAATACATAAAATAGCCAGGGTCTAGCGGGCCTACCTGTTCCAAAGCTTGCCAACGGATCATCATGGCTGCCCCCAAGGGATGGTCGATGGGGAAGGGGTCCCCTCGAGCGTAGAGCCGCTTGGGGTAGCGCCCATTGAGGCGAGAATCGAGCAGGCGGTGGTGGATGGTCCAAAAATCGAAAAAGGCCATCGCCAAGGTTGGAAAATGAAAGGCTCCATGTTGAAAGCGCCCGTCAGCATAGAGCAACTGGGCGCCTACTGCCCCCACCTGGGGGTGCCTATCGAGGAAGGTGAGCATCTCGTCCAGGGCCCCGTGAAGGACCTCAGTATCCGGGTTGAGGAGAAGGACGTGTCTCGGTGGAGGGGAGAGGGCGCCGATCTCTTGAAGGGCCAAGTTTGTGCCACGGGCAAAGCCCAGGTTTTCCTGGCTGGCGATAAGGGTAGCCTGAGGATAGCGTTGGCGGATCATCTCGGCACTGCCATCGTGCGAGGCGTTATCTACCACCCAGACGTGGGCTGTAAAGGGGGCTTTTGCCAGTTCCCGATAGACGGAATCCAAGCAACGAGCCGTCAGTTCACGTGTGTTATAGCTAACGATGACAATGCCCAAGTCCATAGGGGCTAAAAGCCTATGCTGATAGGTGTGGGCTCTACTCTGTCCTGGACGATCTCGACCTGTTCGTGGATGAGCCCGATCCAATAATAGGGCTCTGCCTTGGGGGGTTTATCGATGATGCGCAGGTGCCCGACGACAGTGACCGTCTGCCCAGGCATAAGGTACTTTTGTGGGCCGATCTCTGTATTGATGACGGTGAGCTCCTCGTCTTTGCCCAGCTGCCAGCGGAAGGGATAGACGCGCCCGGCGCTGTTTCCTTCAAAGTCTAGCCCGATGCGGAACACACCCGGCTCTTCGTACTCTTTGAGCGTGTTGAAATTCTGTGAGGTGGTATAGGTTGTCCCTGATTCTGGCCCTTTGGTGCGCACAGGAACGGTGCCGATGTTCTTGACTGTGCAGGTGAAGGTAAGTGTGCCTCCCAGGGGAACCACCGTTGGGGAGAAGACGGCTGCGCGGTTGACGATCTCCACTCGAGGGACTCCTCCTCCTTCGATGGTGAGCTTGCCTTCGACGCGGGCTTTGTTCCCTACAGCGTCTTCTGCCTCGACGACTACGGTGTAGGTGCCGTCAGGAGGAGGGGTAGCTCCCAAGTCTACCCCAGCATCGTAATCGTGCTCGTGGGTGCCCGGAGCGCCCATTTCACGGATCTTGTCCTCTGGCACAGGGTACTTGTGGCCCTCTTTATCGAGCAAATAGACCTCCACACGCACGGCCTTTTTATTCAAGCTGTAGCCAATGGTCACTCGGTCGGTGATGCCATCTCGGTTGGGGGTAAACTTGGGAGGCCAGATGTTCAGGTGCTCGATGCGTAGGGGCACTTTGTCTCCATTGACCAGGCGGATGGTTTTCTTCACAGTCTCTTTGTGCCCGCGCTCATCGGTGGCCTCAAAGACGACGGTATACTCGCCGTCGGGGAGAAGGCGCCCATCGATCACTCCGCCAAAATATGCTGTGCGGTCCCCTTTGGAACGGCGTTTGTTCAGGCGGAAATAGTGGCGCTGCCCATTCGCGTCAACGAGATAGATGGTGATGGTGGACTGACGCGAGAGGGAATATTTGATCTCGGCGATGTCATCCTGGCCGTCTGCGTTCGGCGAGATCACCTTTGGGCGGATGCTCACGTTGTAGAGCAACTTGCGTGGCCCGCACCCTCCCAAAGCGAGGAGAAGAACCGCACCCACCAAGAGGGCGCGCAGGTGCCATCTAGACACGCTTATGCTGAACCTCCAGAGTAGGATGGCTCGGGGATTCCCCGAGCCCAACGCTTTTGACAGTTTACTAGGGGGTAGGGTATTCGTCAAATGGCCTAGAGGATCTCATTGACGGTGCTTCCTCTTTTGGACTATATTGGAGCGGTGATCCAGCAAAGGAGGAATCAATGGCTGATTCTTTACGCGAGTTGTACGTTTCCCCAGAGGGGAGGGATAGCTGGTCGGGTAGGTTGCCAGAGCCCAACGCAGCCGGCACCGATGGCCCTTTGGCCACGATTGAAGCCGCTCAAGAACGCATTCGGCAGCTTGCGCGTTATGGTGGGTTGGCAGGCCCGATCACCGTTTGGTTGCGGGGCGGGCGTTATTCGTTGGCCCGGCCCCTGGCCTTTACCCCCGAGGATGCTGCCCCGGTAACCTATGCGGCCTATCCTGGAGAAGAGCCCATCCTCGATGGAGGGGTGCGCATCACGGGCTGGCAGGAGAGCGAGCTTCACGGGCAGAGGGTTTGGACGGTGCGTCTCCCAGAGGTGGCAGCGGGCAAGTGGTACTTTCGCCAGCTCTTTGTCAATGGAAAGCGCCGTCCCCGGACGCGTCTGCCCAAGGAGGGCTTTTTCCAGATGGCAGACGTCCCCGGAGTGACGCCAGAGACTCCTTTTCACGAGGGGACGAACACCTTTCGTTGTGCGCCAGGGGATATTCAGCTGTGGCGCAATCTGACGGATGTGGAGATCGTCGTTCCTCATTTCTGGGTTGATGAGCGCATGCCCATCCTTTCCTTTGATCCCGAGACGAACACGGTCGTCTCTTCGCGGACGAGCATCTTTGTATTGCGCGATGGCTGGAGGTCCCGATTCTGCCGTTACTGGGTAGAGAACGTTTTCGAAGCGCTCGGCGAGCCGGGCGAATGGTATCTCGATCGCAGCGATGGCACGCTCTACTATCTGCCCCTCCCAGAGGAAGCTTTGGAGGAGACCGAGATCTTTGTTCCACGTCTGCCCCAACTTTTGCGCCTCGAGGGGACGCCCGAGGAGGGCCAGTATGTAGAGTTTCTTTCCTTCCAAGGGCTTACCTTTGAGCATGGAGCTTGGTATCAACCCAAGGGAGGTGGCAAGGGCTTTTGGTGGGCGGAGAGGAAGGATTATGCCTCGGCTCCGCAGGCAGCCTTGCACGTGCCTGGAGCACTCTGGGTGCGTGGGGCGCGGCATTGTACCTTCCAGGGTTGCACCATTCGCCATATAGGCTGGTATGGTGTCGAGATTGCCGAAGGCTGTCATGGCATCCGCCTTGTTGGCAACGAGATCTATGACCTGGGTGCAGGTGGCGTCAAGGTGCTGGGAGCGGACGCTCAGGGCCCGCGTGCCCTGCGAACGGGCTATAACCGCATCACAGATAACCACATTTACGATGGAGGCCATGTCTTCCACAGTGCGATAGGGGTGTTGCTCACCCACTCTTTTGGCAACGAGATCTCGCATAACCATATCCATGATCTGTATTACAGTGGCATTTCCTGTGGCTGGGTTTGGGGATATGGGGAAAGCGTCAGCCGGGATAACCTTATCCTCAAGAATCACATCCATCACCTGGGCAAGGGCTTGCTCAGCGACATGGGGGGCATCTATACCTTGGGTGTCCAGCCGGGGACGGTCATCGGGGGGAACCTCATCCACGATGTAGAGCGCTGGGAGTATAGTGGCTGGGCTGTCTACCTCGATGAAGGCAGTTCGCATATCCTTGTCGAGGGGAACGTCTGTTATGACACGGATAACCAGCCTTTTCATATGCATTACGGCCGGGCTTGCCTTGTGCGGAACAACATCTTTGCCTTTGGCCGTGCGGGGCAGGCGCGGTTGACGCGCCTCCATGGCCGTGAGGGAAGGTATCGCCCCGAATTGGAAGAAAAGCACCAAGCTCTCTATTTTGAGCGAAATATCTTTATCACCGAGGGGAAGCCCTGCTTTGTGGGAGGCTGGCTGGCCCCCTTGGAGGAAAGGGGCTTTTTCAGCGACTTGAACCTCTTTTGGGATGTTTCTGAAGGAAAGGTTTATCACGTTACTGAAAAGGCCCGCCAAGAAGTGGCCCGCCGCTTCTCTATGGAGGAATGGCAGGCTTTGGGGCAAGATCGCCACTCTATAGTGGCCGATCCGCGCTGTCGCAACTTGGCCGAGAGGGATTTTACCCTTGCCAAAGATTCTCCCGCTTTTGCTTTGGGCTTTCAGCCAATTGATCTAAGCGATGTGGGGCCCAGACCTTCGGAGGAATGGGAAGCCTAAGGGAAAAGGCCCGCCCGCTGAGGGGCGGGCCTTTTTATGGGCTAGAGAATGAGCATGCTATCGCCAAAGCTGTAGAAGCGGTAGCGTAGGCGCACGGCTTCAGCATAGGCTTTTTTGATGCGTTCCAGCCCAGCAAAGGCCGCGACGAGCATAATCAGGGAGGAGCGTGGTAGGTGAAAGTTGGTAATCAACGCATCCACCACGCGAAATTTGAACCCAGGGTAGATAAAGAGATCGGTGGGGCCATCCCAGGGGCGCACGCCAAAAGGAGCATCCCGCGCGGCCGTTTCGAGCACCCGTACGGAGGTTGTGCCCACCGCGATGACTCGCCGGCCTTCCTTTTTGGCCTGGTTGATCTGCTGGGCCGCCTCGGGGCTCAACTGGCAATATTCCGTGTGGATGCGGTGCTTTTCGACGATTTCTTCTCGAACGGGGCGGAAGGTATCTAGCCCGATGTGTAACACCACCGAGACCCACTCGACGCCCATCTCGCGAGTTTGCTGGATGAGCTCGGGGGTAAAATGCAGGCCGGCAGTAGGTGCAGCCACGGAGCCTTTGACCCGAGCGTAGACGGTCTGGTAGCGTTCGCTGTCTTTTAAAGGGCGGTGGATGTAAGGAGGAAGGGGTACAATCCCCAGCCGATCCAGGTAGGGCTCGATGGGTTTCTCGAATTGAATGAGCCTTCCCCCTGCCTCGGTGATGGCCTGCACTTGGCCGCGGAGGGTGCGCTTGCCATCGCCGACGAGCTCGATCTCCTGCCCCACGGGCACTTTGCGTCCTTTGACTAGAGCTTCCCAAGCTCGCTCTCCGCGTTTGGCCAGGAGGAGCAGCTCTACCTTGCCGCCAGTGGGCACCTTGCGGGCATATAGGCGTGCGGGGATCACCCGCGTTTCGTTGACTACCAAAAGGTCCCCTGGGCGCAGATATTCGACGATATCGCGAAAGCGGCGGTGTTCTATCAGCTCGCGATCACGATGGAGGACGAGCAGCCGCGAAGCGTCCCGTGGTTCTATGGGTTCCTGCGCGATCAGCTCTGGGGGGAGTTCGTAGTCAAACTCTTTGGTCAGCATCGTTAGCCCTTTTACCGGTGGATCAGGCGCAGGATGATATTCAACACGATGGTGAGGAGAAGGCTGAGCAATAGGCACGTTGCTAGTGGAAAGACACAGGAAAAGTTATCCCGCTGGATGTGGATATCCCCAGGGAGCTTGCCCAGGAAGGGGATCTTCCCCCCCAAGATGAGGAGAAAGCCCAAAAGCACGATAAGTCCACCCATGATGAGGAGAACGCGTCCCATCTCCTCCATGCCAGGCATTGTTTCCCTCCTTGTTCTTGGGCTTGGTCTCCGACCAAGGTGCTTTTCTCTTGTTCATTATAGTGGTCCTGCTCCGTTGCTGCCAAAAAGGGGTTGAGGATGTTCAGCCGGAGGGGGTGCTCCGGCGCCGGGGATGGGTGGAGGCTTCCGGATCGAGGGACTCCCATTCGCTATAGATGCAGCCGCAATAACGTTGCATGTAGAGCCCGTACTCTCTGGCCAGGCGGTAGTGCTCAGCAAAGCCTCGGCGCAGGTTCTCAAAGTAAAAGGGAACGCCATATTGTTCTGCTAGTTCCTCGCCAATGTGTTTGATGGCCCTTTGGTTCTGATAGGGGCTGATGAGCAGTGTCGTGGTAAAGAGCTCGAATCCCTCCCGGGCAGCGACTTGGGCTGTGCGCTCCAGGCGCATTCGGTAGCAGATCAGGCAGCGTTCCCCAAAGCGTTCGTGGCCTACTACAGCTCGCAGAAAGGTGGGCATCTCGTAGCCTGGTTCCCAGATCATTGGCAGTTCAATTTGTTCAGCCAAGTGGGCCAGCGATTCTCGTCGGCGCTCGTGTTCGCTGTAGGGGTGGATGTTGGGGTTGAACCAATAACCGGTGACCTCGGCTCCTTCCTCACGCAGGCGCTTGACCGAATAAGTTGCACAGGGGCCGCAGCAGATGTGCAGGAGCAATTTTTTACCCTGTAGGGGATGGGTCTCCGCCTCACGAGGTTTGGGTGGAGGTAGTTCCACCGTACGGTAAAGGCGGATAACGAGAGGATCCTCACTGAGGAGTTCGGCTTTGCCCGTCTGTACCAGTTTGCGGGCTCTATCCTCCGAGCAGGGGGAAAGCTCCTTCCCCCGTGCATCCAAAACGGTGGCGCGTTTCATTAGAAGAGGCTAGCCTGTTGTGCTTCGGGTTTATAGGGGCGCTGTAGATGCTCATAGGCGCGGCGGGTAGCTACCCGCCCGCGTGGGGTGCGCTCAAGAAAGCCCAGCTGGATCAGATACGGCTCATAGACGTCCATGATGGTATCGGCATCCTCATTGAGGGCAGCGGCGATGGTATCTAATCCCACGGGGCCACCATCGAACTTGTCGATGAGCGTGAGGAGCACCCGTCGGTCCGAATTGTCGAGCCCCAATTCATCGACCTCGAGCATGTCGAGAGCCTCTCGAGCGGTCTCCCGATCGATGACCCCTTTGCCACGCACCTGGGCATAGTCGCGCACGCGTTTGAGGAGACGGTTGGCAACACGGGGGGTTCCTCTGGCTCGGCTGGCGATCTCATAGGCACCCCCCTTATCGATGGGAATGCCCAGGATAGCTGCCGAACGCTGGACGATGGCCTCCATGGCTTCCTGGCTATAGAAATCCAGCCGGTAGATGACGCCAAAACGGTCGCGGAGGGGAGATGTGAGGAGAGCGATCCGCGTGGTGGCGCCGATGAGAGTGAAGCGAGGAAGGCTCAGCCGGATGCTCCGCGCAGCTGGCCCCTTGCCGATGATGATGTCGAGAGCAAAGTCCTCCATCGCTGGATAGAGCACTTCTTCCACCGCTCGGCTCAGGCGGTGCACCTCGTCGACAAAGAGGATGTCTCCTTGATGGAGGTTCGTTAGGATGGCTGCCAGATCTCCGGGGCGTTCAATCACTGGCCCGGAGGTAACTTTGATGTTCACGCCCATCTCGGCCGCGATGACGTGGGCGAGGGTCGTTTTTCCCAGGCCAGGGGGGCCGTAGAGAAGGATGTGATCGAGAGTTTCGCCTCGTGCTTTGGCCGCCTCAAGGCAGATCTTGAGGTTTTCGATCACCCGTTCTTGGCCGATGTATTCCTCCAAAGTGCGGGGCCGTAGGTTCTGTTCGATGGGGGGTTCCCCCGGTTGGGCCGACGGCGAGATGACGCGTTCTGGCATGCTCCTTCCTCCCTTGTCGTCTCTAATTATACCACAGGAGGGTTTGCGGCGTCATCCGGCAAAAAAAGAAGCCCAGCAGATCCTGCCGGGCTCCTGCTCCTAGTGTGGCCTTGGGCCAGCGCGTCAGGCGACGTTGAGTAGCTCCTGCACCAGCCGAGCTGCACCGGCCGCGTCGCGGCTGTAGCCATCTGCTCCAATCTCGTCGGCGTACTTTTGCGTCACTGGGGCGCCGCCGATGATTACCTTGACTTTGTCTCGCACGCCGGCCTCTTTGAGGGCCTCGATAGTGTTTTTCATGTTGGGCATTGTGGTGGTCAAAAGAGCCGACATGCCAATGACGTCTACATCTTGCTCTTGTACCGTTTGAACAAACTTTTCCGGGCTTACATCCACGCCCAGGTCGATTACCTCAAAGCCTGCACCCTCGATCATGATGGCGACAAGGTTCTTGCCGATGTCGTGAAGGTCTCCCTTGACGGTGCCCAGGGCTACTTTCCCCTTGGGCTCGACTGCCGCCTTGACCAACTCGGGCTTGAGGACGGCCAGCCCGGTCTTCATCGCGCGTGCGGCGATGAGCATCTCTGGAACGTAATACTCGTTGATTTCGAACAGCCGCCCCACCTCTGTCATGGCGGGGATCATCGCCTCATCCAAGATCTCTGGTGCGGGAATGCCCTCTGCCAAAGCCGCCTTGACTGCCTCTTCCACCGCCTTGGCATTGCCTTTGATGATACCTTCGTAGATCGTCTCCTTGTGACCCATTCCTGAACCTCCTTGAACCTAAAGTGCCGACGCCACCTCATGAGGGTGTGAGCATTTTACCACCGCAAGCTTGTTTGCGCAAGCCAAGCAACCGCCCCTACGGCCACTGCTGCGCCTACCACGCTGCTCACAAAGTTGATGCCGTCATTCGTCAACCAAGCCCACCCCCGAATTTGCTCAGCCTCCCTGCCACAAGAGTGTAGCCGGCTCTCGCTGCGCTCGTTGCAGTGCTCGCAGTAGTAGATGCCTTGGGCCGTTGCTCCAAGGAAGCTATCTAGCAGGCAGCCGGCCGTCCCTCCTAGCAGGGCGGCTAGGGGCAGCCAGAGGAAGGCTCGCTCGACCAGGCTTCTCTGCAACCAGCTGGCGATGGCTTGGCAGAGGAGCCCGGCAAAGCCGGTAAGCCAGCTGGCGCCCAGGGCGGCTACTAGGCCCAGCACGCTGATGGCTCCCTCGTGGCCGGCTTTGACCCGACGCCAGGTGAGCAGAGACCGAGGGGGTTGTGCGCTGAGCACGCCGAGCTCGGTGGCCCAGCTGTCGGCTGCCGCTGTGGCCAGGGCCCCAATGAAAGCGATGTGAATCCCTTTGGTGGGGGCGGCTAGGGCGTAGAGAAGGGCCAGGACGCTGGCCCAGCCTATTCGCGCAAAGAGGGCGGGCCAGCCACGCCGAGCTCCTTGTCGGAAGCGATCGCCCAAGGGCTCCTTACGGGAGGCTCGGTAGCGTGCCCAGATGTTCTCGCTAGCCACGACGAGGAGCAGTGGAGCCCCCCAGGTCCACCCGTTGGCGGCGAAAACGAGGGCACTCATCAGGGTAAGGGCAAGAGCTCCGCTCCAGGTGAGAAAGCGCGTGCGCTGGCCGATGAACCCCAACGCTCCTCCTAGGATCAATCCTAGGGCCAGGTTTTTAACCATTTCCCCTTTTCCCTCATCCTCTCAGTGCCTGCCAAGTGGCTAGCCAAAGCAAGCCCTCTAACACTAGGGAACTTCCTGTCAGCAAGTAGGCTGCCAATCGGTCACGAAGGTAACAGAGCCCACCCAGAAGGGTATTCACTCCCCATACTGCCGCTCCTGCCAGGGGGAAGAAGAACGGCGATCGAACCAAGGAGAGCCAAGAGCCAGGGGGATGGCTCTCCTCTGGGTGGAGAGCGAGCAGCCCCAAGAGAGCTGCATTGACTATCAAGGCTCCCAGTGCCGTTCCCCAAAAGGTGCGATCTTTCCAGAGGGGCAGTGCCAGCCAGGGAGCCGGCTCTGTGTGCGGGGCCAGCTGCCGGATGGCGCCCAAGGCTTGGTGTCTAGCCAGCTCTCGAAGAAAGCCCTCGGGGTCGCTGGGAGAGATGCCATAGGCACTCTCTTTCGTTAGGAGGAGGATTTGCCGCTGCGGAGGTTCGCTCGCTTGAACGTGGAGAGGCTTTCCCGCCCAAAGGGCTTGCCCGTGGATATACCCGGGCCAGCTTAGCCCCTGAACCTCATCTAGGTGATACCCTTTTTGTGCTTGGTAGATGGATGGCAGAGGGATGATGTGGCGATGGGTACCGCAGACGATGATAAGAGTGTTCCTATCCAAGTAGTAGCGCAATGTGAGGAGCTCATAGTACCAGCGCCCCCAAAGATAAAGCGCACCCCCTAGAGGGGCCCAGGCTAGCATGGTGAGGTAGAGCCCCAGCCCCCAGGGCTGCCGGGTGGCACCTTCAAAAAGCAAGGCTCCCATTCCTACGAGAACGGCCAAGATAAAAAGCCCTGTCAAGACCCCCAACGTTCTTTTGGGTCTCCAGACCATGGCGCCTCCGTTGGGCGTAGGTGCAGAATCCACGATATGTTTGCGATTATAGAGGGCTCGGAGGGGCTGTCAATCGGGGAGGGAGGGTCCTTGGCGGGTGCATCTTTTGGGCTATAATAGTAGAGTCTGCAAGTTGAGCCGAGGAGGAGGTCCTCTCATGCAGCCTAATCCTGTTTTGATTCGCATTGGCCCCATTGCTATTTATTGGTATGGGGTGCTCATCGTCTCGGGAGCGATGTTGGCTGCCCACATTGCCAGCATCCTCTCGCGGCGCAATGGGCACGATCCCGAGATCGCCTGGAACCTTTTGCTTGTTTGCTTGGTGACGGGCATCATCGGAGCGCGCCTTTATCATGTTATCTCTAGCTGGGATTATTATCGCCTTCATCCCGATCAGATCTTTGGCCTGCAGATGAGTGGCTTTGGCATCTTTGGAGCCGTCTTTGGCGGGCTTTTTGGCGTCTGGATCTTTACCAAGTACTACAAGCTGCGCTTTCTTGAATGGGCTGATTATGCAGCGCCGGGGTTGCTTCTGGCTCAGGCCATCGGGCGCTGGGGCAACTTTTTCAACCAGGAGCTCTATGGCCCACCGACAGATCTCCCTTGGGGGATCTATATAGCGCCGGAGCATCGTCTGCCAGGGTATGAAGCCTACACGCACTTTCATCCCACCTTTTTCTACGAGTCGGTGCTCAATTTTGGGGGCTTTTTGATCCTTTATTATGTCGCACGCCACTGGCGCAAGAACCGCCTCTATGGCGACATCTTTTTCCTCTATGGCATCATCTATCCTGTCATTCGCTTCTTTATCGAATTCCTCCGGCCCGATGCTTGGAAGATTGCGGGCATCCCCGTGGCGCAGCTGGTTTCCATAGGGTCCATCGTCTTTTTCGGGGCGCTGCTTTTCATTCGGCGCAAACTGCGTCGTCCGGGGATGATCTATGTCCCTGGGGAGCCCTGGCAGCCGCCCGAGGAGAAAGAGCAACCAACCCCCGAACCCTCCGAGGTTGAGGAGGGGGGAGGCCCTTCTCCCCTTGAAGAGCAAGAGAAGGAAGGGGAGGAGAAGTAGATCAGGAGGGAGACGTTGCAAAAGATCATCCTTTCTACCAAAGAGGGATTCCCCGTTCACTATCATAATGCCGCCGAGATCGTTCCCAGCCGACGGGGGCTCATGCTCTACCGGGTTCCCAAGAGCTGGCGGGAACGCTTTCCAGAGCGGACGGCTTTCCGTGCCACCCAATCAGCAGGTATAGAATTGCGTTTTCGGGCAGCCACTCGCTACATCGCCTTGGAGCTAAGCACCGAGGGACTGCCGAATTATTCCGTGATCTTGGCGCTCTACCATGGCTATCGTTGCCTGCGTCTCATCTCCTTGCCAACACCGCGTTTCTCTGGCAGGCTCACCCTCTATCAGAATGAGGAACTCTTCCCGGGGATCGAGGAGGCACCTTGGCGCATCCTCCTCCCCTATGGTGCGCAGACGGCCGTCAAGGCCCTTTATCTTTCAGAGGGGGTGGAGCTGAGTGCGCCTTCTGCTCGCCCTCTGCGTTGGCTGGCCCATGGGGATTCCATCACCCAAGGGGCGAGGGCGCTCTCTCCAGGGATGACCTATGTGCATTTGGTGGCGGATGCCCTTGGTTGGGATGCCTTGAATCTGGGATTTGGAGGGTCCGCTTGGGGGGATGCCCCTGTGGCAGAGTATATTGCTTCGCGCCAGGATTGGGATGTACTGAGCATCGCTATTGGTACGAATACGTATGGGGGCAGCAAAGAGCCCGCTGCGGACTTTGCACGGCGCTATGAGCGTTTTCTAGAGATCATTCGAGAGAGGCATCCCGAAAAGCCTATCCTCTGCATCACGCCCATTTGGCGCCGAGAGGATGGTCCGCCGGCAGTGCCCAACCTCCGAGGGGATACGCCGCAGGCCTACCGAGAGGCCATCACCCAGGTGGTGCGGGCTCGGGCCCAGCAGGATCCCCATCTGGCTCTACTCGATGGATTACAGCTCATTGGGGATGAGCGTGGCTTGACGGTCGATCTCGTCCATCCGGATCCACACGGTATGTATCGAATGGCTGAGGGCATCGCCCAGGCCTTGCAAAAGGTGGTTTCTCTTTGAAAAAGAAAGGTGGTGTGGGGATGAAGACAGAGGTGTTGTATCGGCCTTCCTATTCTCTCGCTGTGGTAGAGCTGGCTCCGGGGGAGCGTATGCGGGCAGAGGCGGGGGCCATGGTGAGCATGTCGGCAGGGGTTTCGCTGCAAACCAAGGCGGCAGGTGGGTTCTTGGCCTCGCTCAAGCGCTCTCTTTTGGGTGGGGAGAGCTTTTTCATGAACGAGTTTGCCGCTTCGGAGCAGGGAGGTACCGTGACCCTGGCTCCGGCGCTTCCAGGGGATGTCCTTGTTCTCGAGCTCGAATCGGACAGGCCCCTTCTTGTGCAGTCGGGTTCTTATTTGGGGTCGGCCATCGAGATAGAGATAGACACCAAATGGGGCGGTGCAAAGACCTTTTTCGCCAGCGAGGGGCTCTTTTTGCTGCGCTGTAGCGGCCAGGGAACGCTTATTCTTTCCAGTTATGGGGCCATTCACGAGGTAGACCTGGAGGATGGGGAGCGCTATACGGTGGACACAGGGCACCTCGTTGCTTTTGATGAGGGGATTGGCTTCAAGGTGCGGGCCGTTGGCGGGCTCAAGTCCACCCTTTTCAGTGGAGAGGGTTTGGTGGTGGATCTCACTGGGCCGGGGCGCATCTACCTGCAGACACGCAGCGCCGATGCTTTTCTCTCTTGGTTGATGCCTCACGTACAGAGGCAGATCTCCCGTCGTTCTGGCTGATGAACGGGGATTGGGTAATACAAGAGGGGGCAAGCTTTTGTGCTTGCCCCCTCTTTTCCTTGAGGTTTATCCCTTCTGGTAGACGATCTCTCCCTCAACCATGGTGAGGGAAACTTGGAAATTGTCGTCGATCACCGCCAAGTCCGCATCCATCCCTACAGCGAGGGAGCCCTTGTGCCGTTCTAGCCCAAGGGTCTGGGCAGGGATGCGCGTGGCCATAGGTAAAGCCTCGGCAAAAGAGAGCTCGGTGGCGGCCATGATGTTGGCCAGGGCGCGTTCTAGGGTGAGGGTGCTGCCAGCGAGGGCCCCCGTCTCGGTGCGGGCGATGCCTTGGCGCACGGTGACCTTTTCTTCACCGAGGGTATAGTCGCCATCTGGCATCCCCGTGCCGCGCATGGCATCGGTGATGAGGATGATCCGCTCTGGGCCTTTGGCGCGCACGGCGAGCTTGAGCACTGGGGGCTGGATGTGGATATTGTCGGCAATCAATTGGCAGTAGAGGGCATCCAGCGTAAGGGCAGCGCCCACGACGCCGGGGTTGCGATGATGCATAGGTTCCATGCCGTTAAAGAGGTGAGTGACCTGAGTGGCTCCTAAGGCCACCGCCTGGCGAATGATCTCATAGCTGGCCTTGGTGTGCCCAATGGCCACGGCTGCGCCGTGGGTCACGGCGAAGCGGAGCAGCTCCTGATTCTCAGGGTACTCGGGGGCTAGGGTGATGAGCCGTACCACCCCAGTAGCAAAAAAGCGCCGGTATTCTTGGGGCTGGGCGAGGCGCACCTCCTCGGCATGCTGGGCGCCTCGGCGTTCCACATTGAGGTAGGGACCTTCAACGTGGGCCCCGAGGATGCGGGCTCCTCCTGTGCCTTGGCGCATCACTCGGGCGATGTTCTCGAGGGCTGCCATGATAGCCTTTTCGCTGGCTGCCACCGTGGTGGCCAGAAAGCCGGTGACGCCGTGCCGAGCATAGAAACGGGCCATCTCTTCCAGAGCTTGGGGAGTGGCATCCATAGTGTCATGGCCCATGGCCCCGTGAACGTGGATGTCGATGAGGCCGGGAATCAGCCTCTGCCCTCCTAGGTCGAGACGCCTGGCCTCTATCTCAGGGGGTTCCCCCTCACCTAGGGCAGCGATGCGGCTCCCGTCTACCAAGAGCCACCCCTCGCGGTGGGTTCCATCGCGAGTATAGAGAGTTCCATTGAAAAGAAGCGTTTTCTTGGTCATCATTGCACCT
>JAGGYI010000266.1 GCA_021162655.1 Anaerolineae bacterium | reverse complement strand
TGGGGAAAAGCCGCAAACGCGGCGGCTGGCTTGAAAGGGGAAACCTTTTAGAATGCTTTGAATTTGGTTGAAACTATTTCGATTATAGCGGACGGGATGCTGAGCGTCAATCTTTCTTCGCCCTCTAGGCCCGCCCTTTCTGGCTTGAGAAAGAAAAATTGACGCAAAATCTACGAAAGGAGGGCCTCCTGGCTGGGTAATTATTAACAATTAAGCTCAAGTATGTTAGGATTAAAGGGTAGAGTTTTAGGAGAGGAGCAGGATGGAGCGGCGAACCGTTCAACTAGATGTTTGGGGGATGACTTGCACGAGCTGTGCGCGCACGGTGGAGCGTGCCCTTTTTGGGCCTTTTTCTACAACTTGGTCATGATACCCCTGGCTGTGTTGGGGTTGATGCACCCTGCCCTGGCCGAGGTGGCAATGGCTACCAGTTCGGTTACCGTTGTAAGCAATGCTAACCTCTTACGACGAGTGGATATCCGCGCTCGGGAGTGAGGGGTATCCCCTTAGAAAGGCCCTGTAGATCACAGGGCCTTTTGTTATATCTTGACTTCTTCTCCAGGGACAGGGACGGCCACCTTGTGCATTCCCAGGCTCTCTAAACCCTCTTTGAGGCCGAAGGCGTTCTCCTCGTCTCCATGGACGATAAAAGTGCTGCGGATGCGGTTGGGGTTGAGACGGCGGATGTAGCTCAGGAGCTCGTTGCGATCCGCGTGGGCACTGTAGCCGTCGATGCTCTCTACGTGCGCCCGAAGGCGATACTCTTCCCCAAAGATAGAGACCGTCTTACGCCTTTCGAGGATACGCCGCCCCAGGGTGTGCTCTGCCTGGAACCCCACAAAGAGGATGGTGTTGCGGCTATCTTCGATGTTGTTTTTCAGGTGGTGGAGGATGCGCCCATGCTCACACATGCCTGAGGCGCTGATGATGATCATGGGTTCGTGGCGGTCGTTGAGGGCTTTGCTTTCCTCCACTTGGCGGATGTAGCGTAGCTCGCCAAAACCGAATGGATCCCGATATTTGAGCATGAACTCGTGGGTTTCCTCGTCATAGTATTCGGGGTGCAAGCGAAAGACTTCTGTGGCGTTCGTTGAGAGGGGAGAATCGACAAAAATGGGGATGTGAGGGATCCTGCCGGCGTTGTGCAGGCGGTGAAGGGCGTAAACGATCTCTTGCGTGCGCCCCACGGAAAAGGCGGGGATGATGAGCTTTCCTCCACGGGCGAAGGTTTCGTTTACCACTTGAGCTAGGCGCTCCTCAGCATCTTGGAGGGTCCCATGAAGTCGGGCGCCGTAGGTGCTCTCTGTGATGAGGTAATCGACATCTGGTACTACCTGTGGATCACGGAGGATGAGCATGTTGGGGCGGCCCAGGTCGCCAGTGAAAAGGAGCCGGTAGGGTTCTCGGCCCTTTTCTGTGATGTCGAGAGCACAGAGGGCCGAGCCGAGGATGTGCCCGGCGTCGTAGAAGGTGAGTTTCACGCCTGGGGCAACCCAAATGGGCCGCTCATAATCTATCCCGACAAAGTATTGGAGGCTGCGAGTGGCATCGGCAATCGTATAGATAGGCTCGACGGGGGGGAGGCCTTTGCGTCGCCGCTTTTTATTGACATAGGCCACATCCGCTTCCATAATATGTCCAGCATCCCGGAGCATGATGCTGCAGAGATCCCGTGAAGCAAAGGTGGTGTAAATATTCCCCCGAAAGCCAGAGAGCACAAGGTTGGGGATGTTTCCGCTGTGATCGATGTGGGCATGAGAGAGGATCAGGGCATCGATCTTGCTGGCATCAAACGGCAGGTGACGGTTTCGTTCAAAGGATTCCTGCCTGCGCCCCTGAAAGAGACCGCATTCTAAGAGAATGCGGGCACCGTTTACATAGAGCAAATGCATGGAACCCGTGACAGTGCGAATGGCTCCTAGAAACTTGATCTTCACAAGGAGACCTCCTCTTGGCAGGAGTTCTTTCTGATTATGGACTTGGCGGGTGAGCTGTCAAATCGCCCAAGGTGGGTCAGCGGGAGGGCGTAGCTTGGAGGGCCATCTTGTGTTAAGCTTAATGTGGTTGGGGTTGTCTTTTCTATCGAGGAGGAGTTATGGCAGTTTCAGAGGTGCAGATCGTGCCGGTGACGAGTCGCCGGGAGCTAAAGGATGTCGTCATGTTCCCGTTTTCCCTCTATCGGGGGGATCCTAATTGGGTGCCGCCGCTCATCAGCGAGCGGATGGAACACTATGACCCACAACGCAATCCTTTCTTCGAACATGCCGAGATGCAGCTCTTCCGGGCAGTGCGCGACGGGCAGACGGTTGGAACCATTGGTGCCATCGCCGATGAGATGCATATCAAGACGTGGAACGAGCCAGTGGGCTTTTGGGGCGTCTTTGAGTGCATCGATGATGCGGAGGTGGCAGCCAAGCTTTTTGATGCTGCCCGAGAGTGGCTGGCCGCCCGAGGGCGGGAGGTGATGCGCGGGCCGATGAATCTGAACATCAACGATGAGTGTGGCTTGCTGATCGAGGGGTTCGATGGCCCGCCGGTGATCATGATGCCCTATAACCCGCCATATTATCAGCAGCTTGTGGAGGGGTATGGCTTTACCAAGGCTAAGGATCTCTATGCTTACAAGGTGAATATTCGTGAGCATGATCCAAATATGGATCGGTTGCAGAGGGTGGCCCGCATAGCGCAGGAGCGCTACTATGTTTGGACCCGCAAGCTGGAGCTCAAGCACGTTGATCGGGAGGTAGAGCTCATCAAGCCCATCTATCGCAAGGCCTGGGAAAAGAACTGGGGTGCTGTTCCTTTGACGGATGCCGAGTTTGATTATTTGGCTGAGGCCCTCAAGGTGGTCGCCGATCCGGATCTTTCCTATCTGGCCTTTATCGGCGATGAGGCGGTGGGCTGTTTCCTTACTTTGGCGGACTATCATCAGGTGCTCAAGCACTTGGGAGGAAAGCTTTTCCCCTTTGGCTGGGCCAAGTTCCTTTGGTATCGGCGCAAGATCATGGGCGTGCGGGTGCTTATTATGGGGGTGTTGGAAGAACACAGAATCAAGGGCATTGAGGCCCTCTTCTTCCTGACGGGTTGGAAGGAGGCTTTGCGCAAGGGCTATGAATGGGCCGAGATGTCTTGGATTCTTGAGGACAACTTTAAGGTGATTCGCGATATCGAAAGTATGGGAGGCGTGCACTACCGGACGTACCGCATGTACGATATCCCTACCAAACGGTAGAGTTCAGGAGAAAAAGATGCCGGGGATCAAAATCGTTGTCGACAGCTCTGCGGACCTCCCTGAGGAGGTCGTTCGGGAACTGGATATCACCATCGTTCCTTTGAACGTTACCTTCGGTTCCAAAACCTTTTTGGATACAGAGCTCTCTCCGGAGGAGTTCTGGCGCCTCGCAGAGGAGCTGGAACATCCCAAGACCTCCCTTCCGCCGATGGGAGTTTTTCAGCAGGCTTTTGAGCGCTTGGTCAGTCGCGGATACGATGTCCTCTGTCTGACGATCACTGGGCGCCATAGTGGCACCTTCAATTCGGCCAAGATGGCTGCTCAGCCTTTTGGAGATCGGGTGGTCGTTTGGGATTCGCTTTCCCTCTCTTGGGGGTTGGGCTGGCAGGCTATTCGTGCGGCCCGCATGGCCCGAGAGGGCGCCACGATGGAGGAGATCCTCCAGGCACTTCACTCGCTGCGTGAGCGCTCTCACATTCTTATCCTGCTTGATACGCTCGAACATCTCCGCCGGGGAGGGCGGGCTTCGCAGCTCTTTCCTATAATCGACCGCATTGCTCGTGCGTTGCACATCAAGGTACTCCTCTCCGTCGAAAAGGGGGAGCTCAAGCTTTTCGGGGCGGTGCGCTCTTTCAACAAGGGGATGCAGCGCATTGTCCGCGAGGTTTCGCGCTTGGGGCCTTTGGAATCGCTCTGTGTGATGCATATGCGCAACCCGGAGGCGGGAGAGAAATTAGCGCAGAGCTTGGCTCAGGCAACGGGCATTCCTCGGGAGCGCATTCCTATAGGAGAGGCAGGGGCAGTGTTGGCCGTCCATGGAGGAAAGGGCCTTGTCGCTGCCTTGGCGGTGGTGGCCCCTTAGAGCTTGCCCAGGTTCTTGACGGCTGGCACTTTTTAGGTGTGCTAGCCGTCTTATTTTTTGGTGGGAACGATCCCCGTGCTAGAATGACCCCAAGGGAAAAGGGAAGTGGATGATGAGGATGCGACGATTTTTCCAAGCTCTGGTGGTGGGACTCTTTATTCTAGTGTTTGGCCAGGGGGCCTTGCTCTTGGCTTCTTCGAGCCAGGAAGGCGGGGCTCCGGCCATCCGCCTGCGAGGACAATGCTTCGTTCCTTCGGCAGGTCAGCAACCTTCTCTCCCTCGGGCATTGAAGGCCCTACCTACGAGTATGGGGGCGCCAGCCAGGCAAGAGTACTTGGTGCAGTTCCGGGGGCCCATCCTTCCAGAGTGGCGTGCTGCCCTTGAGGAGACGGGGGCCCAGATTCTCGACTATATCCCCGATTATGCTTACAAAGTATCCATCAAAGAGCCTTCCCTGCTTTCCCAGCTAGAGCGTCTTCCAGGGGTCATCTGGGTGGGGCCTTGGTATGTGGGTTATCGCCTTAGTCCGGAGGTGCTGGGTGC
The DNA here is from genome assembly GCA_021162655.1 of Anaerolineae bacterium. Lineage (GTDB taxonomy): Bacteria > Chloroflexota > Anaerolineae > UBA1429 > UBA1429 > JAGGYI01. The sequence continues at coordinate 510 of JAGGYI010000266.1, read as the reverse complement.
CCCTCGCGCCAAAGAGGGGCTTTTTGAGGTGGAGCTCCAGAAAGGAGCTCAGGAGGAGTGGCAAGAGTCTCTGGAGAGGCTGGGTATCAAGCTCATTGGCCAGGAGGCCCAAACCCTTTTGGTGAGGGCCACTCGCTCTCAGCTCGAGGCCCTCTCTCGCCTGCCGGGTGTACGCTGGGTGCATCCTTTCCATCGGGCTCGGCTTTTTAATGATGTGGCAACCCAGGAGATCTCGGCAACGCTCGTTTGGCAGGATGTAGGCTATGCCGGCGAGGGGCAGGTTATCGCCTTTGCCGATACAGGCATCGATACGGGACGGGACCATCCCCAAGTAGAGGGGGATATCCACCGGGATATTGACAACCGGGTGATTCACATCCATAGTTGGCCTATTTCGTCCCGGTTTTATTCCCTTTTGAATAACCCTCTGGATAATGATGGGGCGGCGGATCTGAACACTGGCCATGGCACCCATGTGGTGGGTTCGGCGGCGGGCAATGGCTATCGTTC
>JAGGYI010000220.1 GCA_021162655.1 Anaerolineae bacterium | reverse complement strand
CTCCCTACTCTAATGAGGCAAGAGTCTTGGGCATTCACATGGAGGGCCCCTTTTTCTCTCTTTCCCAAAGAGGGGCCCACGCACCGGAGCTCTTGCGCATGCCCAATGCTGAAGAGAAGGAGAAGCTTTATAGCTACGTTCCAGAGCTCGTTCGTTTGAGCATTGCGCCAGAGCGCGAAGGAGCTCTAGAGATCATCTCCCACCTCAGCAGCGAAGGAGTACTCATCTCCGGTGCCCATTCTGACGCCCTTTATGAGCAAGTTTGCCTCGCTATGGAAGCGGGAATGCGCCACATCACGCACCTTTGGAGCGGAATGTCGATGGTGCGGCGCATCGGCCCCAAACGCTACGCAGGGATGCTCGAGGCTGCCCTAGTAGAGGATGGGTTAACCGGGGAGATCATTGCCGACGGCTACCACCTCCCCACCAGCCTAATGCGCTTGGCCTATCGGATGAAAGGACCAGAGAAGCTTTGTCTCATCAGCGACGCCATGCGCGCTTCTGGGATGGGCCCTGGAGAGTACGAAGTCGCTGGGATCAAAGCTATCGTCGAAGAGGGCGGAGGTGTGGCCATCACGCCAGATCGCAAAGCTTTTGCCGGTTCCATCAGCACCCTTCAGCAATGCCTTCAACACGTCGTTCAAGTGGTGGGCATTTCATTGAAAGAAGCCCTTCAAATGGCCACGCTGACCCCAGCTCGCATCATTGGCATGGAGCAAAAAGTAGGACGCCTCGCCAGAGGATGCTATGCAGACATCCTGATTCTAGACCCGGTGACCCTCGAGCCTCAGAAGATCTTTTTAGGCGGCCGGGCTATCGAGAACCAGTAAAAGCATGGGGCTCTTCTACCGCCTTGAAAACTATGCCAAATATCGAGCACTGGTCGGGGAAGCTACTTACATCGATATCACTCGGCGGGCCGATCCAGCACGCATCCCCCAAGTCTGGAAGAATCTCCAAGAAGTCGTCGACACGTACGGTCCTCCGTGGGTTGTTCAACTTTGGACAAAGGACATTGCTGGAGCCTTACACTTAGGTGAGGGGTTTCTTCGCTCGCTTATCTCCCAAGGGACAACCATCACCGCCCAGATAACAGTAACGGGGCTGGCAGGGACACCCTTTGAGCCCCTGGTTCCTCCCAACGTCCTCACCCAAGTTCCCCGCTTGGCTGCCCTTATCGGTGGCCCAGACCACATTAAATGGCGTTACGACCCCATCATTCCCGGCGTTCACACAACAGAACGCTTCTGGCAGTTAGCTCAAGAGGCCTCCCGCATGGGCATTACCCAAGGAGTGATCAATTTCATCGCTCCACCAGGACGTTACAAGCGAGTGGACCGGCGACTGGCCAGATTGCTCCCAGGGTGGGCAGAAGGGATGCCTGGGTACAACCGCGAATGGATGAAAGCGGTGGCCAAAGAGCTTGTCGCCCTGGCTGCCCAAGTGGGTATCACCCTCGCCTGTTGCGCAGAATCCGCCTTTTTGGCCCAAGAAGTAGAAGGGCTCCGCCCCGCTGCTTGTGGAGATTATGCCTGGTTCGTCACTCTTTCTGGCCGGGATCCGGGCCGAGTTCCCTTTAAAGGGAGCAGACCTGGTTGTGGATGTGCTCACTATTTTGATGTAGGCAACTATGGCTGGTGGGCTCGCTGCCATCGTTGTGCTTACTGTTATGCAGGATAGATTAGCCTGCCCAAACCAACGCATCAAAAGCGTATGCCTCAGGTTGACGCACCTCCCTTTCCTGAGTAAGATAGGGCTATATCCATGGCGAGATGAGGAGAGTTTTGTGTTTAGGGATCTCGCTTTTCCAAGCCGTTTCCCAATTCACCCTTCATCCATCCTAACCTTGTCCCAAGGGCACCTGGCCCATCGACAATGCCGGGCTGCCAAAGGACATATGGGGGGCTTCCCCCCGATCTCTCCATTCCTCCGCTGAGCTCTTTAGCTCACTTCCCCCTAATGAACGTTTCACTGATCCCCAGAGATCATTTTGCCTGTCTAGAAAACGAGGAGAGCAATGAAAGAGAAGATTTTTATCGGCGTTGCTTGGCCATATGCGAATTCACATCTGCATTTAGGGCATCTTGCGGGAGCATACATTCCGCCTGACATTTTTGCCCGCTACCATCGCCTGCGGGGCAACGATGTGCTCATGGTTTCCGGATCCGACACCCATGGAACTCCTATTACCGTCACAGCCGAACAGGAAGGAATCTCTCCAGAAGAGGTGATCGACCGCTACCACAAGAGCTTTATCGAATCTTTTCAGGGGCTTGGGATCTCTTTTGACCTCTTTACGTACACAAACACCGAGAACCATTGGGCTATTACTACCGACATGTTCCTCCGCCTCCTGGAGAAAGGTTATATCTACAAAGAGAAAATGCGAGCCCTTTACTGTGAGCACTGTCATCGCTTCCTTCCCGACCGTTATGTGGAAGGCACCTGTCCGTTCTGCCATTTTGAAGATGCCCGTGGAGACCAATGCGATAACTGCGGCAAGCCTCTGGACGCGCTGGAGCTGATCAACCCCCGCTGCAAGTTCTGCGGACATACACCCGTCGTCCGGGAGACGGAACACTTTTTCCTCGACCTACCCAAATTCACCGAACCGTTAAAAGAATGGGTAGCCGATAAGACCCATTGGCGTCCTAGCGTGCGCAATTTTACGTTGAACCTTCTGAACGAAGGATTGCGAGGACGCGCCATAACCAGAGACATCGACTGGGGAATTCCTGTGCCTGTAGAGGGATATTCCGACAAACGCATCTATGTCTGGTTCGATGCCGTCATCGGATACTTTTCCGCTAGCGTCGAATGGGCCCATAATAAGGGATTCCCCGAACTCTGGCACGAATGGTGGGACCTCGACAAACCCTGTCGGAGCTATTACTTTATCGGCAAGGACAACATCTTTTTCCATACCCTCATTTGGCCAGCCATGCTAATGGGCTACGGAGACCGCCAGCTCCCTTACGACGTCCCAGCCAACGAATATCTGACCCTAGAAGGGCGCAAGATTTCTTCCAGCCGCAATTGGGCCGTCTGGGCCCCGGACTATCTTTCCCGTTATGACCCTGATCCCCTTCGCTACTACCTGACCGTCCACGCTCCAGAGACAGCCGACGCTGATTTCTCTTGGCGCGAGTTTGTCGAGCGCAACAACAACGAGCTTGTTGGCACTTGGGGCAACCTGGCCCATCGCATGCTCACCTTTGCTTTCAAAAACTTTGACAAAGCCGTCCCTACTCCGGGGGAACTCAACGAGACAGACCAGGGGATCATCATGCAAGTAGAAAAGGCCTTTGAAACGGTAGGGGCAGAACTGGATGCCTGCCGCTTTCGCTCTGCCATCTCCCAGGTGATGGCCGTGGCCCGAGAAGCTAACCGCTACCTCGATCTCACCTCCCCGTGGAAGATTCTCAAGAGCGATCCAGAGCGCGCGGCGACCGCCACCTATGTGGCATTGCGCGTCATTGACTCCCTCAAAACACTTTTCCTTCCCTTCCTTCCCTTCTCTTCCCAGCGGCTTCATGAGTACCTGGGCTATGAGGGCGATCTCTTTGGCCAACAAGAAGTGGCCGAATTCCAGGAAAACAGCCACAAGCACATCGCGCTCACCTACCACTACGACTATCAAGATCAGGACCTTTGGAAACCTAGCGAACTTCCTCCAGGACAGCTTCTCCGACGCCCCAAGCCCCTCTTTCGCAAGCTTGACGATTCGATCGTCGAAGAGGAACTTGCTCGCTTGGGCTAGGCTAAAGACGAAGATGTGACCTTCCCCAGAGGTCACGCCCTCGCACTTGGATGATGAGGAAGATAATGCAAAGAACAGCGATACAAAAAGCTCCCCTTGCCCTCATCCTGGTCATCTATCTCGTTCTAGGTGGAGCGTACGCTCTATACACGCCTCTTTGGCAGGTGCCCGATGAACCCGCCCACTTCAATTACATCAAGTACATCGCCGAGCATGGCCAGCTCCCTGAGCTCAAACCAGGGGACTATCCACACGACTACTTGGAAGAGATCAAAGCCCGTCGCTTCCCCCCTACAATGTCCATCGAACCCATCCGTTATGAGGCACATCAGCCTCCCCTTTACTACCTCTTGGCAGCTCCTATCTACCTAGTCGCTGAACGAACTTTCTCTCCCCCTTTGGTCCCCTTGGTGCTTCGTTTTTTCTCCCTCTTTCTCGGAGCCCTATCCCTTTTCGCAGGATATAAAACCATCCGCACCCTCTGGCCCTCTCAAATGCCCCTCGCTATAGGTACAGTAGCCTTTGCGGCCACTCTACCTATGCACGTTGCCATGAATGCGGGAATCAATAACGACGTCTTAATAGAACTCATCATCAACCTTACCGCCTGGCAGCTGGCAAAAACGCCCTTGGCAAAAATGTCTCCCCGACATGCAGCAGGGTTGGGAATCCTTCTAGGGCTTGCCTTTTTAACGAAAATGCAAGCCTTCATCGTTCTGGGGATGATCCTTGTGCTCTTGGCCTGGGATGCACACGAAACCACCAAAACAAGCTCCCCCCGTTATCACATTTGCTTGCTCTTTGGGGTAGCTCTAGCCCTTACTGCCCCCTGGCTTATCCGCAACGCCCTTGTTTACGGGCCTCGAGATCTCCTGGCCCTCAAACGGCACGATCAGGTCGTCGTAGGGCAGCTCACCACCAAAGAGTTCCTTAGCATGCACAACTATATTGAGCTCCTCCGGCACTTTGTGCAAACCACCTTTCAGAGCTTTTGGGGGCAATTCGGCTGGATGGGTGTACCCTTGGACCAACGCATCTATCTCGCTCTTTTCCTTCTATGCTGTTGGGTGGCAATAGGGGTAGGTGCTAAGAGCATGAGGCTGCTCCACGAGCATAGATTTCCCTCCCGCCGTTTGGTATTGCTGGCCAGCTGGATCTTGATCACCGTTGCTGGATACCTTTGGTACAATACAAAATATCTCCAGCCCCAGGGACGTTACCTCTTTGCTGCCATCATTCCGCTGGGGCTGATCTTTACCATCGGTCTCCAAGAGTGCGTCTCTCGAGCAAGCCGTCTCTGCACCTTTATCTTTGGTGCCCTGGCAGGAGGCCTCTTCCTCAGCGGTCTCTTTCTAGGAGATATCAAAGGGTACACCTTCATCATAGCGCTGGGGCTGGCTTTGCTTGCTCCACTGGGTTCCGCATTGGAGCGACTCAAGAGCGGCCTCTTTATCTTTCTTTTCTACCTTGGGATGGCCGGCTTCACCCTCTTTTGCCTCTGGTTTTACGTCGTGCCCCATCTCTCCCCATAAAAAACAGGGGAACAGCTCCATGGAGCTATTCCCCGCATTCAGCCCTTTTAGACTTGGGCCTAGTACTCGGGCGCTGGCGCTGCCGCCGGCTTCTCTGGCTCGGGGATATCGGTGATCAGCGCCTCAGTGGAGAGAATCATCGCCGCAATAGAGGCCGCATTCTCTACCGCCGAACGGGTCACCTTGCAGGGGTCGATGATCCCCGCCTCGAACATGTCCACATACTCGTTTCGCATGACGTCATAGCCAATGTTCTTGTTGCCCGTCTCCTCCTGACGGCGCTTGATCTCCGCGATCACTACCGCGCCATCCAAGCCGGCGTTCTCCACAATCCCACGAAGTGGAGCCTCCAAAGCACGACGGACGATAGCCACCCCGGTATTCTCGTCGGGCAGCTCCAGCTTCAGATCATCCAACGCCTCAGCTGCATTCAGCAGAGTCACGCCGCCACCCGCGACGATCCCTTCCTCGACCGCCGCCCGCGTCGCCGAAAGCGCATCCTCCACGCGATGCTTCTTCTCCTTCAGCTCCACTTCCGTGGCCGCACCCACGCGGATCACCGCCACGCCGCCAGAAAGCTTGGCCAGGCGCTCCTGCAGCTTCTCCCGATCATAGTCCGAGGTCGTCGTCTCGATCTGCGCCTTGATCTGCTCAATGCGCCCTTTGATCTCCGCCTCGGACCCCTTGCCCTCGATGATCGTCGTATCGTCCTTGGTCACCACCACTCGGCGGGCCTCACCCAAGTCCGAAAGCTGCGCCGTCTCGAGCTTGCGGCCCATCTCCTCTGTGATCACCTGGCCACCCGTCAGAATGGCGATGTCGCGGAGCATCTCCTTCCGCCTATCACCAAAGGCCGGCGCCTTGACCGCCACTACGTTCATCACCCCACGCAGCTTGTTCAGCACCAGCGTGGCCAGCGCCTCACCTTCAACATCCTCGGCAACTACCAAGAGGTTGCGCCGTCCGGACTGGACCATCTTTTCCAGAATGGGCACCAGGTCCGCCGCAGCAGAGATCTTTTTATCATGCAAGAGGATATAGGCATCCTCAAGCACGGCCTCGCCCGTCTCGGGGTTGGTGATGAAATAAGGCGAGATATAGCCTCGATCGAACTCCATACCCTCGACATACTCGGTCTCAAACTCGAGCCCCTTGGACTCTTCGACGGTGATCACACCGTCTTTCCCCACTTTGTCCATCACCTCGGCGATCAGCTCACCGATCTCCCTATCCGCCGCCGAGATCGCCGCCACGTTGGCAATGTCCTCACGCGTATCCACCGAGCGGGCCGAATCCTTGATCGCCTTCACAGCCACCTCGGTAGCCGCCTCGATGCCGCGCTTGAGGAGCATGGGGTTCGCGCCTGCGGCGACGTTCTTCATTCCCTCGTTGACGATCGCCTGAGCCAAAACGGTCGCCGTGGTGGTGCCATCGCCGGCCACATCGTTTGTCTTGGTGGCCGCCTCTTTGAGCAGCTGAGCCCCCATATTCTCATAGGGATCCTCCAGCTCGATCTCCTTGGCCACCGTCACGCCGTCGTGGGTCACCGTCGGAGCACCCCACTTTTTATCCAAGGCCACATTGCGCCCCTTGGGGCCCAGCGTCGCACCAACAGCTGCCGCCAGAATATCCAGACCCTTTTTCAAAGAAGCCCTTGCTTCCTCAGAGAACTTGAGTTGCTTGGCCATCTTTCAAATCCTCCTTGTACAAGGTCTTACTCTACAATCGCCAAAACATCACTCTCGCGCAAGACAAGAACGGTACGATCGCTATCCAACTTGACTTCGGTACCTGCATATTTGGCATAGAGCACCACATCCCCAACTTTGACATCCATGGGGATCACCTTACCTTGGTCATCCTTCTTGCCAGGGCCAACCGCCAGTACCTTGCCCTTTTGGGGCTTTTCCTTGGCCGTCTCAGGCAGAACGATACCACCAGCCGTTACCTCTTCCTCCTCCAACGGCTCCACAATAACACGATCGGCCAATGGTCTGAGATTGATCTTTTCCATTGCAACCTCCTTACCCTGATTATAGACAGAAAAAGAGAAGGGACTTGACAATATCCTCGCCAAAACCCTTCTCAATCATCGCTCAAGAAACCTTCTGCCAACCCCTCCGTTAGCACTCGAGCTTTCCGAGTGCTAATAATAGCATATGGCTTTTGATTTGTCAAGAGCCTGGAAAGCGAATTTCGGGCCTTGACAAATCCCTCCTTTTCCCCTATAGTAGAGAAAGTAAAATTAACATCCAAAAAGCGAAGACCAGGAAGAGTACACCATGTAACGAGGCCCAGAGAGTCGGGATGAGGTGGGAGCCCGACGCCAACGGCATGGTGGAATGGACCTGCGAGCTGTGCGCCGAAAGAGCCCCCGGCTTGAGTAGTCCGCACCGGAGACGCCCCGTTATCAGAGCGCGGGATATCGGGCTTCTGTCAATGGCCTTGGACAGGGCCCCGTATCCGCAGAGAGAGGTTGGCTTTGCTTTATTTACCCGTCTCTCGACGGGTTTTTTTATCCGGCAAAGCCCCTAAGGCGGGTGGCACCGCGGGGATTTTCTGCTCCTCGTCCTGCCGTTTGTTCCCCCAGCTGGGAGCAAACGGGGGAACGAGGAGCTTTTTTATTCAATAGACCTTACCATGGAGGTGCAAAATGAGCGCATATGAGATGTCCCCACCTAAAGAGGTTCTTCACCCTCTTGTTCGGGAGTTGCCAGCTGACGTTGACACCCCTATCTCCATCTATCTCAAACTGCGAGGCTTGGGGCCTTCATTCCTCCTTGAAAGCGTTGAGGGGGGAGCCCACCTTGCACGTTACTCTTTTATCGGTACACAACCAAGAGCCATCCTTCGCTCCTGGAGGGAACACGCTATCCTGGAGCAGGAGGGACACTGGCAAAAGTTCGCCCTCCGCGGACAGGATGTGCTCGATCTCCTCAAGGCTCACCTGCCCCAACAAGAGCCACCATCAACGGATGACCTCCCCCGCTTCACCGGCGGAGCCGTCGGCTATATGGGATACGATCTCATCCGCTCCTGGGAAAGGATCCCTCGCCAAGCGCAAGATACTTTGGGCCTCCCCGAAGCCACCTTCATGTTCTGTGACCATCTCGTCGTCTACGACCATCTCAAGCACCGCTTGCTGCTCATTGCCCACGCCCACGATAATGCCGACTCCTTACAAGAGGCCAAAGCTACCATTGAGGAAATGATAGCTCGTTTGCGGCGTCCTCTTCCTTTTCACCAGCTCGCCCCAGCTCAGAGAAAAGAGCAAGAGCCCTTTTCTTCCGCTTTTGAGCAAACTAGCTTTGAGCGAGCTGTACAAAAGGCCAAAGAGTACATCGCTGCCGGCGATATTTTCCAGGTCGTTCTCTCACGGCGTATCCACCGCCGCACTCACGCTCGCCCCTTTGACATCTACCGGGCCCTCCGCCGAATCAACCCCTCTCCCTATATGTTCTATCTTGAGCTCCCTGAAGGACTCCGCCTCATCGGCTCCTCTCCAGAGGTCCTCGTGCGAGTGGACCGAGGCACAGTAGAAAGCAGACCCCTGGCCGGCACGAGGAAACGCGGCGCCACCCCCGCGGAAGACCAAGCCCTGGCCACCGAACTCCTTGCAGACCCCAAAGAGCGAGCTGAGCATATCATGCTTGTCGATCTTGCTCGCAACGACTTGGGGCGCGTCTGCCGCTTTGGTACCGTCAACACCCCCACTCTAATGGAGATCGAACGATACTCCCACGTCATGCACATAGTTTCCGACGTTCGGGGAGAGCTCGCTCCAGGGAAGGATGCTTTTGACGTACTGCGAGCCTGTTTCCCTGCCGGCACGGTCTCTGGCGCTCCCAAAGTGCGAGCCATGGAGATCATCGAGGAGCTCGAACCGGAACAACGCGGGCCCTATGCTGGCGCAGTGGGCTATTTCGACCTCTACGGCAACATGGATACCTGCATCACCATTCGTACCATCGTCATGCAGGGAGACCGAGTTTACCTACAGGCAGGAGCCGGCATCGTCGCAGATTCGGACCCAGCCCGAGAATTCGTGGAAACAGAGAACAAGCTTTCGGCCCTTGCCCAAGCCCTCTCGTTGGCTGAAGAGGAAATGTGAAAGGAGGTTGCCATGATCATTGTCATAGACAACTATGATTCGTTCACCTACAACCTTGTACAATATCTCGGAGAATTGGGAGCCGAGCCCTGGGTCTTTCGCAATGATGAGATAACGTTGGGGGAACTCAGCAGCATGCAGCCCTCTCACATCGTCATCTCCCCCGGGCCAGGCACTCCAGAAAAAGATGCCGGCATCTCTAACCAAGTCATTCGGCGCTTTCATGGCCAAGTACCCATCCTCGGAGTTTGCCTCGGCCACCAATGCATCGCCCACACCTTCGGAGCCCGAGTAGGGCGGGCCTCCCAACCTAAACATGGCAAAGTCTCCCGGATCATCCACCAAGGGGGAGAACTTTTCGCCGGCATCCCGACATCTTTTGAGGCCACCCGCTACCACTCTCTGATCGTCCAAGAGCCACTACCTCCAGAGCTTCAAGTGCTTGCTCGGAGTCCCGATGGAGAGATCATGGCTCTACGCCACCGCCAAGCCCCTACCTTTGGAGTTCAGTTCCATCCCGAGTCGATTCTCACTCCATATGGGAAAAAGCTTTTAGAAAACTTTATCTCTCTGAACCGCTCCCCCTCTCCTACCTTCCAAAAGACGACCACGGAAACAGCCCTCTCCCCCAGGGAAGCGCTTGAACGACTTCTTATGCGTGAGCATCTTTCTGCTGCAGAGGCAGAAAGCATCATGACTCAGATCATGGAGGGCAAGATGACGGAAGTACAGATCGGAGCCCTCCTAACAGCATTGCGCGCCAAAGGAGAGACCATTCCCGAGATCACCGGCTTTGTCCGGGCCATGCGCAAGTACGCCATCCAAGTACCCACTCATCGATACCCCCTCCTCGATACTTGCGGCACCGGTGGCGACGGTGCTTGCACCTTTAACATCTCCACTACAACCGCTCTAGTCGTCGCTGGAGCCGGAGTTGCCGTCGCGAAACACGGGAACCGCTCTGTTTCCAGCCAGTGTGGGAGCGCCGACGTTCTCCTCGCCCTGGGGGTGAACCTGGATCTCTCCCCGGAGGAGATTGGCGAGTGCATTGACCAAGTGGGCTTTGGCTTCCTCTTTGCCCCCAAGCTCCATCCAGCAATGAAACATGCCATCGGCCCCCGCCGTGAGCTAGGTGTCCGCACTGTTTTTAACGTCCTTGGCCCTCTGACGAATCCAGCCGGCGCCACTTCGCAGCTCCTAGGAGTATACGACGCCGCTCTAGTGGAACCTCTCGCCCAAGTGTTGGGAGAACTAGGTAGCGAAAGGGCCTACGTTGTCCACAGCTCCGACGGGCTGGACGAACTCTCCCTTGCTGGCCCCAACATAGTCGCCCAGCTTCAGGGAGGGCAAGTCCAACTGCTAGAGCTGGATCCCTCTCGATATGGCTTTGCCCGCTATCCCTCGACGGCCATCCGAGGTGGAGACGCCATGACAAACGCGCGCATCACCACCCAAGTTCTCGAAGGAAGCCCAGGGCCTCATCGGGAGACCGTCCTCCTCAATGCCAGCTTGGCTCTTCTTGCAAGTGGCGTTGCTCAAGACCTAGCAGAGGGCATCGAGCGGGCCCAAGAGTCTATCGATAGTGGTCGAGCCCTGCGTGTTCTCAAAGAACTCGTCGCTTTCACGGAGGGGAAAAGATGATCCTCGAGAAAATTCTCGCCGCAAATCGCCTCCGCCTCGAAAAGCGCAAAAACCTTCTGCCCATCGAGGCACTCCGGAGGCGAGTCGAGAGTCTCCCTCCTACGGCAGACTTTGCTCAAGCTTTGCGTCAACCAGGGGTTTCGCTCATTGCGGAAATCAAACGAGCTTCGCCATCGCGGGGAGCTTTGCGGCTGAAGCTAGACCCCAGACAGCTTGCTCTCACCTACGCCCAAGCTGGGGCAGACGCCATCTCTGTCCTCACCGAGGAGAGATTCTTTTTCGGGCACCCCGATGATCTCATCCTAGCTCAAGCCGCCCTCCACCAAAAAGGGCTCCGTTGCCCTCTTTTGCGCAAAGACTTTATCATCGACCCCTACCAACTCTTGGAAAGCCGCATCTGGGGAGCGGACGCGGTGCTCCTCATTGTTGCAGCCCTTGATGACTTTAGCCTAAAGCAACTTTACAACCAAGCCCTCGATCTGGGGCTCACCCCCCTTGTAGAGGTCCATAATGAAAGAGAACTCGAACGAGCTTTGCAGCTCCAACCCTTGGTGATCGGCATCAACAACCGTGACCTGCGGACCTTTGCAGTAGACCTGAGCACCACTGCCCGACTGCGGCCTCTTATTCCCAAGGAATGTTTAGTTGTCGCAGAAAGCGGCATCCGCGAGCCTGAGCAGATGCGTTTCTTGGCAGACCTCCAGGTAGACGCCGCCCTTGTCGGGGAAGCTCTCGTTACCGCTCCGGACCCCGCGGCCAAGATTCGCTCCCTCAAGGAGGCAAAGCAATGACGGCTATCAAAATCTGCGGACTTGGCTGCCTCGAAGATGCTCGCCATGCTTGGCAATGTGGCGCGGATCTCTTGGGCTTTATCTTTGTGCCTCAGAGTCCTCGGTTTCTCACTCCTGAGCAAGCCAGAGAAATCATCATCTCTCTCCGCAGAGAAGGCTGTACTGCCCGCTTTGTGGGCGTCTTTGCAGAAGAAACT
>JAGGYI010000034.1 GCA_021162655.1 Anaerolineae bacterium | reverse complement strand
TTCCTTTGGTGGTTCGAGCGGAGGGGAAACACCCGGCTCCATCCCGAACCCGGCAGTTAAGCCCTCCAGCGCCGATGGTACTTCCCTGGAAACGGGGCGGAAGAGTAGGCCACTGCCAAGGGAACCTGCTTTCTCTTTCCCCCCCCTTGACGAGCACCGTAGCCTTCCCCTATACTCGCGCTGAGAAAGGGTTCCCCCCATGCTAGTTCAAGGAGGCATCTTCTATGAGCATCCTTTGGATTCTGGGGGAGGCAAAATCGGGCAAGTCCGAGCTTGCAGAGGAGATCTTTGCGCGGCTCCCTGGAAGCAAGTTCTACATCGGCACCCTGCCTAGAACTCCCCAATGGATGGAAACCATCGCCAAACACGCTGCACGACGACCAAAGACGTGGAAGCTCATCGAGATCAGCAACTCTCTAGAACCAGCCCGCGAGGAGATCAGCCACCACAAAGGCCCCACCGCCGTCCTCTTGGATGGTTGGGGCGTTTATGCACGAGAGCGGGCCACCCACTGGCCAGGCTCTCCAGCCGATGAAGAACGCTTTGTCAAAGAACTCTTTGGAGAGTATCAAGCCTTCTGCCAGGCTTGCGATCATCTCGTCGTCGTCGCGCACATCTCTGCGATGCCCCCCACCCCCACCGAGTACGCCCAAGATAGGATAACTGCCCGCGTTCGTGCAATCACCAGCCGCTGCCTTCAAGAGGCAGATTTGGTGATCTACCACGACCGTGAAGATGTCAGCCATCAGGATGTTGATTATGTCGAGAGCGTTGTCTCAAAGATGCGCCAGGAGGAACGGCCATGAGCTTGCACCTCTACTGGGGAGATAGTCACCTCAACCTACACCATCGAGATCGGCAAGACTTTGAACTCGCCTTTCAAGCAGCCAGGGAACACCTCGACTTTCTCCCCATCGCCTACTACCCCATGGAGTTCTACCAGATGGATTGCGGGCTCCGCGTCGAATCCTGGCACAACCGCCCCGAGTTCCTCCAAGACTGGGAAGAGATCAACGCCCTCTGTGCCAAGCACTACAAGCCAGGAGAGTTTGTCACCTTCCCGGGCTACGAATGGCACGGCAACCGTACACGCTGGGGAGATCACAACGTCTATTACTTTGCCGAGGGGAACCCCTTGGACGACACCGATGATATCGAGGACCTCTATGCCGCACTCCGCAAAAGGAAGGGCCTTGCCATCCCCCATCACATCGCCTATATGGTAGGGCAACGCGGCAAGGACTGGGACCATTTCGACCCCCAGCTCTCCCCTTTCGCCGAGATCTATAGCGCACATGGCTGCAGCGAGACCCCCGTAAACAGCTTTGCTCACACAAACCACCCCATGGGCCCTTGGACGAGCGGAGGAGCCCTTGAAGACGCCCTGGCAAGAGGGCTCAAAGTGGGGCTTATCTGCAGTGGAGATAATCACAACCGCTTTGCAGGGGCCTACGGCCGTGGGATCATGGCCGTCTGGGCAGAGGCCCTCACCCGCGAGGCCCTCTGGGAAGCCTTTCTCGCCCGCCGGGTCTATGGCACCACAGGCGACCGCATGGTTGTGCGCTACCAGATCAACGACGCTTGGATGGGCTCGGAGATCTCTTCTCACGGTCCTGTCCGGGCTCGCATCCAAGTGGAATGCCCGCAAGCGCTGGATCGCATCGAATGGATCCGCAACAACCGCGTCCTACAAACCTACTGCCACCAAGAGCACCTCCCAGAGGAGGACGCCGAGCCCCTTATCCGGCTACGCTTCCGAATAGAGCTTGGCTGGGGACCCCAGCCCCTCTATGGTTTTCACGACATCATCAAGGAATGGCAAGGGCAAGTCACTATCTCGGAGGGAGAGCTCTCTATCGTTCAGGGATGTTGGACGGACTTTGGCAATTCCCTCGAACAGGTGAATGAGAAAACCGTCGGGTTCAGCCTGCGTACCAGCGCAGGAAACGTCCCCCGAGGGTGGAGAGCCATCACCGCGATGCTTCAGCCCACCCCCATGCAGGCCTTCATCCTCGAAGCCCGTGCCCCCCGCTCAGCCCGCCTCTCCATCGAGGCAGCCCCCTTTGATGTATCCCTCACCGTCAAGGAGCTTCTCTCGCGTACCTCGCTCTGGGCCGATCTGGAAGGCAGCAAAGCGCTCATTCAGAAGCGCTTTGGGGTGTCTCCCAAAGAGGTAGAGAACCCAGACATCTACTATCACAACGCTTATAAATTGCGGGTTACTCAAGGGGTGCCAGAAAAAGCCTTTTGGGCAGAGATCGAGCTTACCGATCCCCATCCCCCCAAAGGAGAGAACTGGTACTATGTACGGGTCAGCCAGCGAGATGGGCACACGGCTTGGATCAGCCCCATTTGGGTAGAGCAACACTAGGCAAGCAAAGAAACCAAGGCGGCCTCTGGTCAGAGGCCGCCTTTTTCCATTGACATAACCTGGGCAGCCAGCTAGGATAAAGGCAGCTAGTGGCACGAGAGGAGAGAGCATGGGCACCCTGAAAAACCCTCCCCAGGCTATGAGAAGCTTTCAGGTAGAGCTTGACGGATTGCGCCGAGAGCTGCTTTCCACACTCCTTTGGGCCATGGTGGGCACAGGATGGATCTGGCTGGCTTACATCGCCATCAGCCAGCGGGCTTTTCAATCGGGCGACAGGGGAATCCTCGCCCTCTTTGGGAGCGCCTACCTGGCCCACAAGCTCCGCCGCAAACACCCTCTGAAAGCTCGCTGGATCCTTGTCGCGGGAATGATCCTCACCGAGGCCTTTTTCGCCACGAGCCACTCGCTACCAGTTGCTATCGCCTTTGGCACGCCTATCATCTTGGCAGCGAACGCGCTCTTGGGCACAGGTGGGATGCTCGGCGCCACTCTGCTTCTCTGTGGGGTCAACCTCCTCTTCAGCTCCCTCTCGGGGAGGTATTCCCCCACCTTTATCCCCTACATGCTCCTCCTCTACGCCCTTGTCTCCCTTGCTGCCTGGGCCGTTGCCCACCCCTTACAAACCTCCATCGACTGGGCCCTTGCCGGCTGGGCCCGCTCGCGACAACTGCTCACCGAGGCGCGCAACCGACGGATGGAGCTCTACCGAGCGCTCAAAGCCCTGGAAGAAGCCACATACCGCATCGAACACATGAATGAAGAGCTCCTCACCGCCCAAAAGGAGGCCGAGCTCGCTCGGGCACTCAAGGCACGGCTCGTGGCCACGGTCAGCCATGAGCTTCGTGGCCCCCTGCACTTGATCCTCGGTTTCAGTAAACTCATGGTCCTCACGCCGGAGGTCTATGGCGAGCCCCTACCGCGGGCCTATCGAGCCGATATCCACGCCATCTATCGGAACACCCAACACCTGGCTGCCCTCGTTGATGATATTCTCGACCTCTCTCAAATCGAGGCAGAACGCCTTCCCCTGGTCAAGGATCAGATCGACCTCGAAAAAGACGTCATTAAAAAAGCCATCGAGATCGTCCGCCCCCTTGTTGAACGCAAAGGGCTCAGCATCCGACAGGAGCTGGCAGGCAACCTTCCCTGGATACTTGCTGACCAAGTACGCCTGCGGCAGGTGCTGCTCAACCTCTTGCACAACGCCATCCGCTTTACAGAGGCAGGACACATCACCGTGCGCACCACCCTTCTCGAGGGCCAGATCCTCGTCAGCGTTGAAGACACCGGGCCAGGCATTGCCCCCGAGGACATGCCCAAGCTTTTCAAGGCCTTCCACCAAGTCCATCCCGACAGGAACCAAGAGGGAAGCGGGCTGGGGCTGGCCATCAGCAAACATCTGGTAGAGCTCCATGGCGGGCAGATCTGGGCGGAAAGCGAGCCAGGCATGGGGACGAAACTCCACTTTACCCTCCCCCTCCCAGGGAGGCAACGCTCACTCTCTCCCATCGTCAAGGTGGAACGCCGAGACCGCCAATGCCCCACGCCCGTCTGCCTTGTTGTCCACGACGATCCCTTTGTCGTGCGCACACTGGCGCGTTACATCGAGGACTTTCGCATCGTCGGGGTGCCTAGCGGTCGAGAGCTGCTCACTTTTATCAAAGACCTCTACCCTCGCGCCATCATCACCTCAAACGAGCAGGCAGAGACCATCAAAACACAACTGGCAAAAAGCGATTTCGATATCCCCATCATCTCCTGTAGGATGCCCCGACTAGGAAAGCAGTGCCGCCTCAACGGCATCCTCAGCTACCTCGTCAAGCCGATCTCTCCCCAAGTGCTCACCTCCATCGTCCATCAGGTGGAACGTGATGGAGAGACGACCATCCTCCTTGTAGATGACGAACCGGATGCCGTCCGCCTTCTCGAACGCATGCTCATCTCCCTTCCTCGTCCATACAACATCTACAAAGCTTACGATGGCCTCCAGGCTTTGGCGATGATGCGCCAACTTGTGCCCGACGTGGTCTTTTTGGACCTCGTCATGCCCGAGGTTGACGGCTACCAGGTGCTTCAACAAATGCGCCAAGAGGAGCAGCTCTGCGAGATTCCGGTCGTCATCGTCTCTGCCCGGGATTGGGTAGAAGATGGCATTTTTCTGCGCATGCCCTTCAGCCTCTATCGGCGGCAACCCCTGGATATCGCCAAGGGGGCCAAGTGCCTCCATGCTCTCCTGAGCACGGTCAATCCTCAGTACCTTGGAGCAGCGCCCGCACCTCACTGAGAAGGCGCTCTGGCTCGACAGGCTTTTGCAGGACGGCCGCCGCCCCCAGGGTAAGGGCCAGTTGAGGTTGGCTTAGCACAGAACAGATCACCACCGGAATGTGGGCCGTGCGAGGCATCAACTTGAGGCGTTGGAGAATCTCCCAACCATCCTCACGGGGCATCAGGACGTCGAGGAGGATGAGATCGGGCAAGGAAGCCTCCAAGTGCTTCCACGCCTCCCGGGCATTGCGGGCAAAGAGAAGGACATATTCCCGTGCGGGGAAATAACGCCGATAGAGCTCGATCGCGTCAGGGTTGTCATCGATGACGAGAATGCTTTTGGGCACCGAGACGGGCAAGGAGAAACAGAGTGCGGGTGCTCCCTGTCCTTCATACACAAACCAAAGCTTTCCCCCATACGCCTGGAGGAGGCTTTGCGCCACCTCCACCCCATCGCTCCTGGTTATCTCTGCCGCCTGAGCTAACTTGGAAAGACACCATGACGAACGCCGCCCCTCCACGGTTATGCGCAAATAGAGCTCTCCTCCCTCCACAAAGCGCAGCGTCTCGGTGAGCACATTGAGGATGATCTGGCGCAAGATAGCAGGATCCCCGTGCGTAGGCGGCAGTTCCTCAGGAGCTTGGAGCAGCAAACGGACTCCCCGTTGTTCGATGAGAGGCTGAACGGTTTCCAACACCCTGTCGAGCACCTCACGCAGGTTCACCCACTCACGCGACGAGCTACGCACCAGATGCACGACCTCATTCCGAACCTGTTGGGAGCTCATCCCAGGCTGCTGCTCCCTTGCCTCCCCTCTTTGGCCCCGACGATAGCGAGCCCAAAGCAAGCTCACCACTGCCTCAAGGGCCCGCTGAAGCTGGCGATAAAAAGAAGTCCTCCCAATCCCCAGTTCCTGGCAAATCTCCTCCCGAGGAAGTGACTCCACATAGCGCAGCCAAAGCACTCTGTATCCCTGCCACTCTGGCCTACCAAAGGGGATCCCTCCCTCAGGGCGCAGAGATTCTATTGCCTCCAAAAGAAGTTGCCGCAGCGCTTGACCGCGATTCTCCTCCTCATGATCGGGAAGCAAGAGCGCGGCCAAAGGATGCGTCTGCAGATGCACAGGGTCATAAAAGCCTCCCAGGGCATCACGTACATAATCGGCAAACAGCTCCTTGGAGATCACCCTCGGCCTCCTTCCTTTGAACCCACCTCCATTCTACGCCCCAGAGAGCGGAGGGCAAGCGGAAGCGCCTTGCATCGTCGCGCTGGCAAGATATAATGATAACGAGCGACAACGGATGGAGAAGCCCTACAAAAGGAGAATGAGGCAATGAGCCAATGGGGACCCGACAATCCTCATCCGCTTTCTCGTATGAAAACTGAACTGGTCTGGGAGGGCAAGTACGACGAATACGGCAACCGCCGGCCCGTGCGCCTGCCTGAATCCCCACTGCCACTACAGCGCATCGAGACCATCGATGCCCCACGGGATACATACAAAGCGCAGGCCATCCAACAGGGCCTGCCCTTTGAGGAAGAAGACTTCCGCCAGCAGGCCCACCGCGACGACTGGCGCAACATGCTCATCTGGGGAGATAACAAGCTGGTGATGGCCTCCCTGCTACAGGAATTCCGCGGCAAGATCGACCTGATCTACATCGACCCACCCTTCGACGTGGGTGCAGATTTCACCATGAAGGTGCAGATCGGCGATGGCAGGGAGCAGGTGCAAAAGGAGCAGTCCATCTTGGAGGCGGTGGCCTACCGCGACACCTGGGGCAAGGGCACCGATTCCTACCTGCACATGATGTACGAACGGTTGACCCTGATGCACGACCTGCTCAGCGAGCGGGGGAGTATTTATGTGCATTGTGACTGGAGAGTAAACTTCTATTTGCGCGCGCTAATGGACGATATCTTCGGTGCGGATGCTTTCAGGAATGAAATCGTTTGGCGATATAGGCGTTGGCCTAGCAAATCTAAATTGTTTCAAAGGATGCACGACACCATCTTGTGGTATTCAAAATCCGCGAGCAGTGAATATGTTTGGAACCAACTGTACGAGGAACTATCTGAATCAAGTCGGCGACAGTGGAAAGGAAAAGTCAGGGTCGATAGGAAAAGTGAAAAGGGCACTAGGTACAGTGAGACTCTAGATAGGGAATCCCCTGGTGTTCCTATGAGCGATGTTTGGGAAATTTCGCAAATCACAGCTCCTTTTGCAGAGTATTTGGGTTATAACACCCAAAAGCCCGAAGCCTTGCTCCAACGAATTATGGACGCGATAACTGTCG
>JAGGYI010000092.1 GCA_021162655.1 Anaerolineae bacterium | reverse complement strand
TTCGAGAGGTTCCCCTTCCTCCAAAGTAGGGCTCTCCTCCTCAAAGGAAAGTGCCTGCGAAGGGAGCGACTCCTCTGGATAGGGGAACGCCTCCTCCTCGAATTCTTCCTCCTCTTCTTCTCCCAAATCCTCCCAGAGGGAAGGGCTCCACTCTTCCTCTTGCGCTTGCTCTTTTTGGCGCATAAAGCGGAGGACAGCCCAAAGAAGCAAAGCCAAGACGATGAGGAACACTCCGAAACCTAAAAGCAGAAGAAGCCAGCTTCCCGGCATACCCAGCTTTTTCTTCGGTGGAGCAAACGGAGGCCCAGAAGAGGGCAACCCCACCTTTTGAGCCAACGTCTCCAACCGGATGGCCATTGCCCTATCCCCAGCCTTTTCCCGCTCCTTGGCCAAGGCCCAGACAAAGCTACCAACCTGATCCCATCCCGTGTCCTCATCCGTCAGCAGGAGGAGACGCCGCTTTGCCAGTTCCACATCGCCATTGACCGCCAGCGAATCCGCCACCATCAACACATAGTCCTTCTGGTGTTCCACGCGTAGATCCGCCGGATCCGTGTTATACCATCGCACCGGCCAGATGACCCAGCCAAAGAGGAGACCCAACCCAACACCGACGAGAAAGCCCAAAAGGACAAGAATAGGAAGGCGCCACCTGCGCCAAAGAGCCGCCGGTCCTTCTGTCATGACCTTCACCTCGCCAAGGAGTATTAGGGCAAAGATAGATACGCCTGCATTCTAACATAAAAGGGAGAGGCTTTCAATAGGGATAGCAAAAGAGGAGGAAAGGGGGAAATCAGGCCCATTTGGACCAATCCCGTTCAACGAGCTCCATCTGAAGGATGTGATCCAAACGAAACGCCCTCTGTGCCTGACGAAGGAAGCAATAGCCCTCAAGAAGCAACTGCCCCCTGCGTTCAGAGACGCGCAAGGGAAAGACAAGCCTTTCCGTTACTCTTCCTTGTCGCGAAAGATAACGCAGGCGGAGCAAATAGTTCCCCAGGAGGGCCTCCCGAAGGAGAGGAGGAAGGGGAGAAGATATCCCCGGCTCCGGCTTGATCCTCAGATAATCTCCCTGGTGAGCAACATAGTCTCGCAATGTGCGTATCCCTTGCCGCCAAAGCACCCGCACCAGATGCAAAAAGAGCTCTCGGGTTAGCAATACGTCGGCCATCGCCCGATGGGCTTGGCCTTGAACTCGAAGTCCCAAAGCTCTCGACACTCGGCGGAGCGAATAGCTAGAAAGATCAAAAGTCTTGCGGGCCAATAAGAGGGTATCCAAGGCCAAAAGCTGGGGAACAGGCATCCCCACCCTGCGGAGCTCTGCCGTGATGAAATCCAGATCAAAAGGGGCATTATGGCCAACAAACACTGCCCCCTCTAACAGACGGAGAAGCTGGGGCGCTACCTCTATAAAAGGTGGGGCTTGCAAGAGCTCCGTTTCGGCAATGTGATGGACAGCATAGGCGCCAGAGCTGGAAGGACGACGCGGGTTCACTAGATGCGCAAAAGAGCCCTCCACCTCCAGCCCTCGGCAACGCAGCACAGCCACTTCACAGACGCGATCCCCTCGGGAAGGGGAAAGCCCGGTGGTCTCTACATCACAGAAAGCCAAAGTTACCTGGTCGATAGGAGTATCAAGATCGACCATCGCTCATCTCGTCCAATAACCGAATAGGGGCAAAGGTGTGTCGGTGATAGGCTGTGGGGCCAAGCTTCTCCAGGGCAGCCTTGTGTTGACGTGTACCGTATCCTTTGTGAGCTGCTAGGCCATACCCCGGCAAGCGCTTCTCCAGAGCGATCATCCAGTGATCGCGGGTCACTTTGGCAAGGATAGAAGCTGCCGCAATGGAAAGGCAGGTCCGGTCCCCTTTGGGAATCGCCCGCTGAGGTAGAGGAAGCTGTGGCAACCCCAGCCCATCGATGAGGAGGTAATCAGGAGAGAGCGTCAGCGCCGAAAGCGCCTGCCACATTGCCAACCGCGTGGCCGGCACGATCCCTAGACGATCGATCTCCACAGCAGGGACCATCCCCACACCATACCCCAAAGCACAGCGCACGATCAGCTCATAGCACTCCTCACGCTGATGCGGAGAGAGTAGTTTGGAATCGCGGACTGGGGCCAAGACCTGTTCCAAATCAGGACGGTAAAGGGGCAAAATAACAGCGGCCGCGACCACGGGCCCCGCCCATGCGCCACGGCCGGCTTCATCCAAGCCAGCAATCAAAGCATACCCCTGAGCCAACAGGTCCCTTTCCCAAGCGAGACCTGGCTGCTGGCCCATCCTCTCATCCCTCGCCAAGCCCTATTGCTGCTCTTGCTTTTTGCGCTCGTACAAGGAACGGTCTTCTTTGAGGCGCGCTGCCTTGCCTCGATACTTGCGCAAGAAATAGAGCTGAGCACGCCGCACTTTTGCACGGCGAAGGATCTCGATCTTTTCAATTCGAGGGGAATGCAGAGGAAAAGTTCGCTCTACGCCGATTCCATGAGCTGCAATGCGGCGCACTGTAAAACTAGCATTCGCCCCGCTCTTACGCAGCCGCATTACCACTCCCTGGAACACCTGAATACGTTCCTTCTCGCCCTCAATGATACGAGCATGAACACGCACCGTATCTCCCGGACGAATCTCGGGGATATTCGGATTGGGTTCCGGATCAAAGAGACGCAATATGTCAGCCATTTCTGGTCACCGCCTTTCCCTACATGTCCACGAAGGGTGATTATAGTATAAGAAGCCCCCCCTGCCAAATTTCCCCATCCTTGACAGAGAGCGCGAACCTCTTTAACATCGCAAACCACAATCCTTTAAAGGGGGAAAAGATGCTTCCTCCGTCTATCGAGCTTGTCCGTCCGGGCTTCCAACGAGGAGCGATCAAACATGCCCTTTTTGACTTTGACGGCACCCTCTCGCTCATCCGCCAGGGCTGGCAAGATGTCATGGTGCCCATGATGGTAGAGATCCTTCTTCAAACCCCTCGCCACGAAACCCGGGAGGAACTGTACCGCATCGTCCGTGACTTTGTCGACGAGCTGACGGGTAAGCAAACCATCTATCAGATGATCCGCCTCCAGGAGGAGGTCGCGTCCCGCGGAGGAACCCCTCGGGACCCCTTGGAATACAAACACCGCTATTTGGAGCTCCTTTGGGAACACATTCGGGAGCGCGTCGAAGGCTTGAAAACAGGCCGCATCTCCCGCCAGGAGCTCCTCGTACCTGGAAGCTTGGAGATCCTCCAAGCACTACAGGAAGGGGGAGTCGTCTGCTACCTCGCCAGCGGCACAGACATTGCCTATGTACACGACGAAGCTGAAGCTTTGGGCATTGCCTCTTATTTTTACGGGGGCATCTACGGGGCGCTAGATGATTGGGAGAACTTTTCCAAGGCCATGCTCATCGAGCATATCCTTCGGGAGCATGATCTTCACGGGCACGAACTCGTCACTTTTGGCGATGGCTTTGTCGAGATCGAAAATACTGTCGCTGTCGGAGGGATCGCTATCGGGGTTGCCAGCGACGAGGTACGCCGTCAAGGGATAAATCTCTGGAAAAGGGAACGCCTCATTCGCGCGGGGGCCCACATCATCATTCCCGATTTTCGCGAAAGCCAGGCCCTCTTACGCTATCTCTTTGCCGAGGACGAGTAAACCCCTCAGGAAAGCACGACCTCTGCCTCTTCCAACTCGTCTTCAGAAGCGGCTTCTTCCTCGAGTAACCCCAGCGCCTCCGCCAGGCCCGGAGCCAAGGAGAACCAACGTTCGTCCCTGGGCCTGAGTTCATAGCGCGCTTTGGGATGTTGTACCTCATAACCCCGAAGACGCCGGCTCACTTCAGCAGCCAACAATTGCCCCAGCCGCACACTGCGCCGACTCGGGTGGACAAGGGCAAAGATATCAAGGTAAAGCTGTTCCTCCTCCTGCCATTCGGGTCCAAGGGCCACAAAAGCAACAACCTCCCCATCCTCTTGCACAGCGATAAAGGCCTCACGCCAGCTCTCTCCCAGGGCCGGCAGATACCTCTCGCCAATCTCCGTCGGCTCTACGGGGATATCCAGCCCCTCCTCCTGAGCCAGAGCAAAGAGCTGAGCCACCTGCTCAAGATCGGCAGACATACAAGTGCGCAGGCTCAGTCTAGCCTCCCTAGAGAGCTCTTCCTCATCCAATGCCCGCACCCAAGCGAACTTGCGCCGCAGAGCCGCCGGGTAATAGCGCGCAAGCACATCGTAATCGACTTGCTTCCCCCATTCATAGTAGACGCGAGGATCGATATAGGATTTGAGGCTGGTTCCCAAGTTCCAGGTACGCTTTTTACTGGCCATCATGAACTGGGCTTTGATCTTGGCCAAGGCTACCTCCGCCCTGGTGCGCCGCTGGCGCGCTGCCTCCAAACGAGCCTGGGCCTTGGCTATCCGTTTTTCATAGCGCTCACGCACCTTCTGGCGCCGCTCAGGCGTCTTTGCGGCGGCGATTTTTTCCCTAGCTTCCTGTCTGAGTGCACGCAATTTCTCGCGCAGCTCTTTCACTCTCTGCCGGTAACGCTCGATACGCTCCTCGGCCCTCTGCCGCCGCTGCGCATAACGCTCCTTGGTCCGCTCCCAGTTCCCTTTGTACTGCTTGGTATGATTGCAGAGAACGGCAGCCTCCCAATTCGCCAAGCTCGCCGCCTTCCACTTGAGGTACTCGGGATCCTCTGCCCGCACCCCCGATTTGTTAAGGCTCTCTTGGACAACTCGTGTTGCATGGTGCGTACGAAAGACCTTGGCCGTCAGCCCTGGCATGATGCCAGAAAGATAGGCATTCACATCCCGGCTGGTAATATCAGGAAAGAGCTGTGGCAGATCCCGAGTAGGATGTCCCCCTTCGCCATTGCGCGAAGGCCGCGCATTGCGGATGAGCTCCTCCAAATTCCTCAAGACAACTTGAGGGGGCTCGAGTGTTTTGTGCCACTCGACCGAATCCTTGCCAAGAAACTTGAACTCTACCACCCCATCGGGGCGAATTTTTACATGCTCTGGGCGGAGGGTCGTTGCGCCAACAGTGTCCGCTTCATCAGGATCCTTTTCGTCGCCCACACGCAGGCAGAGGGCATCGATCAAATAGCACACCGTGGCGATCATCCGCTTCCGCGGATCGGGAGCCACCAAGTCGCGCTGGATCTGCTCACGGACGCGCTCAAGCTCGGCGTCCAGATCCTCTGCCTTGTCGAACTTTTGTGCCTCCCGCTCCTGCTTGATGGGTGCAGTGTCGCTCAGCCAAATATACTTGAGCTTACCCGTCAGCTTGTCCTTCCACCTGGCTACCCACATCGACTCGGGCTGCCAGACGATCTCCGCCCAGTCCCCCTCCACAGGGGGAGCATCGGGGCTGAGGTTCAAGGTGATGTCCGACTGCTTTGCGCCCTCCTTCCACCTTCCCCGCAGAGGGTGCTGACCTCGCCCCATAAAGATGCCACTGGGTTCTACCATGTATGTGCCTAGTTCGACCCGCTGGCCGTTGACGATTGCATAGCCATATTTGGCCTTGAGCGCCTCACGACGAGCTCTACGCTCAGCGGCCAGAGCCTTGCGCTCCTCCTTGGTCATGTTCGCCTTGATCTCTCGCTCTCTATCGACATAGGCATAACATTCACTGAAATCGATCTCCTCAAGGCGAAGCACCGGCTCAACACCCAAGGCCGCACTGAAATCGCGCAAAAAGTTCGCCACAAAGACCGGGTCCTGCACATAGGGTGTATCCTTCTTACGCGCCCAGGCAAGGGCCATCTCTTCCTGTTTTGGAGTTAGCTTGATCTTTTTGCCCCGAACGACGATGCTCAAGCCCACAGGCTCCGGGGGTTCTGGTACTATGACGCCGTTATGGATGAGTTGCTTCAGCAACAGCCTTTCTCCCCTCAGCGAATTTGCAGGATAGAAAACACCGCGAGCTCGGCGCCTCGCGGTACTCTTGCATTAAGAATATCACAGAAAGCCCTTTTAGGCAAGCCATGATCCAACTCGCCCCCCTCACCAGAGAAGGGAACCCCACCTCGAGGCCCGACTTCTTTCCCAAAAATTCCCAATATAGTTTACCATATATCCCAATTATCACAAAATAAAGATATTTATTGCAATAATCTTGACAAGACAGAGATGCCATACTATAATATTTTTAGAACATACGTTCTAAAACGGTGGGGAGGGAGTGTAAGATGAACATCCTCAGGGCCTCTTTGGACCGAAAAAAGCGCGGCACCCACTATTCGGATCGCATGCACCGCATCCTCGGGGTCTGTCAGGATTGTGGGATCCTCTGGCACGAGGAGCGGGTCACCTATCGCAATGGCACCAGTGAGATCAAACGCGTCGATGACATCGAACCGGCAGGAAGCGTTTTGGTCACTCCCCAGTACGAGAAATATGGCCTCCGCGTAAATCCCCGAGTTCTCCCTCGGCTCAAGACGATGGGACCCCAATTCGCCTATGCCTTGAACGTTCCCACCGTCTCGGTGGAGGTCGATGGAAACATCGTCTACATCCGCGTACCCCGCCCGCGAGACGAGGCAAAGCGCACCATCACCTTTCAAGAAGCTTGGTCCATCGCCCCGCGCATCCCCCGAGGGAATCTCCTTCTTGGCATTGACGATGACCACCAGCAACTCCTGCTCGATCTCACCTCCCCCGCCAACGTCCACGCTGCCGTCATTGGAATGACCGGCAGTGGCAAATCCACCCTTATGCGCACGATGATCCTTTCCGCCCAGCTCGTTGGAGGCTCGCGTGTGGCCCTCTTTGATCCCAGCGGCGGCTTTCGCCCCCTCTCAGGGCATCCTTCCGTATGGCGCGGAGGGCTTTTTCACTCCCCCGAAGACTGTGAACGCGGCTTGGCAGCCCTCGCTCGCTCCATCGGGAAGAAGCACCACGGCCTACTTTACGTCTTTGTAGACGAGGTCCCCGAACTCATCATGCAGCGCCCACGCATCCGCGATCATCTCGCACGCCTTGCCCAAGCAGGACGACACGCAGGCGTCCATCTCATCATCGGGGCTCAGCACCCTCTGGCCAGCGAACTCGGCTCCCTAACCATGCGCAACATCCCCGTACGGCTCGTCGGCCGAGTGGCTGATCGCACAGCGGCCTACCATGCCACAGGGCGCAGCGACACAGGGGCAGAGAGCCTCCGCGGCAGCGGAGATTTTATCGTCGTCAATGGCCCTATCATGCGGCATTTTCAGGCTGCCTTTGTGCCCCCTAAAACCCTCAGAGAATGGGCCCAGCGCTACCCTCCTCGCCCTCCCCGGGTGCCGATCAACCCTCAACGCACATCTACCCTCACATCGGCTGGGCCCAGAGCTTGGAGGCCGGGGAAGGGAGGGCGTCCTCTCGATGAAATCCCTCTATCCGTCATTCGAGAGATCCAGCGCTACATCCAAAAGTATCACGAGCCTCCTTCCTCAAACTGGGTCTACCGCACAACGAGAGCTATGCTCCCTACAGGGGGCTTTAACCGGGCCAAGGCCCGCCGCGCCATCGCCGCTGCCCAGCAAATGCTCTACAGCCGAGCCAGCCAGAGAGAACAATAAGCATAGAAAGGAGTACCGATGGGACGATCACTTGCTAAAGGGATCTTTTTTATCAATCTATCGATCGTCGGTCTCGTCCTCAGTTTCGCCATCTACCAGGTTCCGCAACCCTGGCGAGGCATCCTTGTTGCCTGGCTTCTCATCCTCGCCTCATTGGGAACCTTTATCCTTCGCCTAATCGGCCACTACTATGAATACAAAGCCTTGCAGCTAACTACAAAAAAGAACAACCAGCCCGCAAAGCGAGCCCCCAAGCGCAAGGCTCCGCGGCGCACGACCAAGCTGCGAGTCATTCAACCCAAACCAAGCCGAGGCGGGAGGCACATCATCCGCTGAAGGGTGGGCAAGAAGAAGCAGTAACCCCTGCCCACCCTTCTCGTCTTAAAATAAAAAAACCCTCAGTTGACAGCTCTCCCCTCCTCCCATACCATCACTATATCCAAGAAGCACAACCCTGGGCCGTTGCTCAAGCGGGAGGTATGATGGAAAAGAGAAGATTGGGAACATCTGAAATAGAGGTAAGCGTCTTTGGGTTAGGCTGCTGGCCCCTTGGAGGGGGACCTGGCTGGGGAGATCAAGATGAGCGAGAATCCATAGCCACAGTCCACGCAGCCCTTGACTATGGCATCAACTTTTTCGATACCGCCGAAGGATACAACAACGGACGAAGCGAAGAAGTGCTAGGCAAGGCTTTGGAGGACCGTCGAGACAAGGCCCTCATTGCCACCAAGGTCTCTCCAACGAACACCGAACCAGCGACTTTGCGTGCACACTGCGAGGCCAGCTTAAGGCGCCTACGGACGGATTATATCGACCTTTACCAAGTACATTGGCCCATCTGGCCTGCCACCAACAACTCTGTCGAAGACGCCTTCGCCACCTTGCTGGACCTGCAGCAAGAGGGCAAGATCCGGGCCATCGGAGTGAGCAACCACGGCGTGGAGCAACTACGCCAAGTGCTGGCCACTGGGGTACCCATCGTCAGCAATCAACTGTGCTACAATTTGCTCTCACGAGCCATTGAAAGCGAGATCCTGCCCTTCTGTCGAGAGCACGGATTGGGAGTCATCACCTACATGGGCCTAATGCAGGGGCTCCTAGCCGGCATCTATCGCTCTCCCGACGAAGTACCCCCCTTCCGGGCACGAACGCGCCACTTTAGTAAGGACCGCCCCATGGCTCGGCACGGTGAACCAGGCGCCGAGGCAGAAACATTTGCCGCTCTAGAGCGCATCCGCCAGATTGCCGATGAACTGGGATATCCCATGGCTCACGTCGCCTTGGCTTGGGTAGCTTCCAAGCCAGGGATCAGCTGTGTGCTGGTGGGCAGCCGCAAAAGAGACCAGCTCGCGAGAAACATCGAGGCTGCCTCGCTCAAATTGCCTCCGGAAGTCATTGCCAAGCTGGATGAGGCGACTGAGGAACTGCGCATCAAGCTAGGGCCTAACGCCGATTATTGGCAAGGCCAAGAGAACAGCCGGATACGTTAATTCCGGCTTGCAACCCGTCTAGGAGAGGTTTCAGCTGCATGCTCAAGCCCCGTCAGCTTCCCCTATGCACTGTTCTCATCATCCTCGGCACATTGTTGCTGACGGGGCTTTCATTTCCCGCCAAAGGGCAGAGCCCTTTCCCTCTCTACTCTGTGCGCCAACGCTTTGGGGTGAACGTTGCCCCTGCCTTCAAAGGGATACCCGATTTCCCTGGTCGGCTCAGCGACTTTGCCGGGGTCACAGAGCTTGGCTTTGGCTGGTATTCCGACT
This sequence comes from Anaerolineae bacterium, assembly GCA_021162655.1. Classification (GTDB taxonomy): domain Bacteria; phylum Chloroflexota; class Anaerolineae; order UBA1429; family UBA1429; genus JAGGYI01. The sequence goes on along the minus strand of JAGGYI010000092.1, from coordinate 2,966 downwards.
GGACCGTTCGCGAATCCCCCGAAGAACCCAACGGGATAGAGTTCGCCCAACTCCTCAACACGCGCAACTGGCCCCCCAACTGGGCCTATCTCGAGCGGGCCATCCAGGCGAACCCCGGCGCCCTTTGGATCATCGGAAACGAACCCGAAACCCGCGGCCAAGGAGAACACACACCCGAAGAATACGCCCAGCGCTACTATGAGGCCTACCATTTCATCAAGGGCACTGATCCCTCCGCCCAGATCGCCATTGGTGGGGTTGTTATGCCTACCCCCTTACGCCTTAAATGGATAGAACTCTGCATGGATTACTATCAGCAAACCTACGGGGAACCCATGTCCATCGACGTCTGGAACATCCATATGCAGATCCTTCAGGAAAAACGCGGCGATTGGGGCTGTGGCATCCCCTTTGGCCTCACTGAGGACGAGGGAAGGCTCTATGAGATCATTGACAATTGCAATGTCGAGGCGTTCAAGACGCTCATTCAAGAGTTCTGCACCTGGCTCTATGAACGGGGTGAACGCAATAAACCAGTGATCATCTCTGAATATGGCGTCCTGATGCCTTCCTCCTACCTTCCTCAAGGAGATCAAAGCGTCCTCGACTTTATGCAAGGCACCTTTGATTATCTACTCTCCGCCCGTGATCCTCTCCTCGGCTACCCGGCAGACCAGGGGCGCCTAGTACAGCGTTGGCTATGGTTTAGCCTGAACTTTCCTTTTTACGAAAACACCCCCGGTGGATTCAACGGAGCTCTTTACGATTGGCGACATCCTGACCGGCTCACCATCTTTGGTGAATTTTACAAAAACTATCTCCAGAGCCACATCCCTGTGAAGACGATCACCCCCGTAGAAGTCTGGTACTTGCCTCAGCTCTACCAATCCTATCAGTACATCCAACCCTCCCCCAGCCCCTCTCCCTTGCCCAAGGAAACGCCCACTCGCAACAGCCCCTGAAAACCCCGGGCGGCTCGAGCTCCATCAAACATCCACATTTCCCTCACATTCTCTCCATATCGCTCCGCTATGATAAAGCTGCAGATGTTCAAAAGGAGCATCTTACTATTTTGGAGGGAATAAAATGAAAAAGCATACACTTTGGTTGGCTTTGGGAACAGGGCTCATCGTTCTGAGCCTTCTCGTCATCGGCACCGTCTCGGCTTGGGGGCCCAAATCCTCCCCAGAACGCTCAACCCAACAGGAGGTTGGCCCTTGCCACGCCTGGGGCGAAATGGAGGCGGGAGGGCGAGCTGGGCGCACCAACGGCCGCCGAGGTTTTGGCAATCAAGGAGCTTCTGACAAAGGCGGCCTAATCAGCATCACCGCTGAGAGCCTGGGGCTTTCCTCGCAAGACGTGCTCCAAGCGTTAGAAGAGGGTAAAACCCTCCGGGAGCTGATTGAAGAAAAAGGAGGAGATCCCGAGGAAATCGTTGCCAAGTTCATCAGCGCCCGTCAGGAGGTTATCGAGCAGCTCGTCTCTGAGGGACGGCTCAGCCAAGAGCAGGCAGAGCAGATGCTCAGCCATCTAGAGGAAGAGGCCTACGATCATCTGGACAGCTTCTCTCCTCAACACGAGAGGGGTCCTCAACAGGGACATAAAGGAGAATGCGCTGGCGAATGCGAGGAGCACTCTGAAGGTGGCCCCCATGGGCAACGAGGCCAACATGGCGAAGAAACCTCAGCCTCCTACCAGGGCATGCGCCAGGAAGGACGCGGCTTTGGCCGCCACTCCCGACGCTAAATGCCAATAGGCTCTCTCCCCGCGGATGGCCATGGCCGTCCGCGGGCCTTTTTCCTCAGAAGAGGCCCTCCTCCGAAAGGAGCCCTCGCCCGGCAGCCCAGCGAGCCAGTTGAGTGCTGAGCAACCCCACCAAAAAGCCTACTCCCATGTTCCAGTAAACAGAGACAGCCGCCGTCAACACCCCCAAAGCCAAGGGCCAGCGCCGGAGCTTGAGAATCGGGCGTACGAGCTGTATCCCCACCATGAACATCATTCCTCCCACTAGGGGCAATGGAAAGGCCCGCAAAACTGCTAAAAGCGAACGCCCTAAAAAGACCCCCAGACTAATTTCAATGAGCCCTTCCAGGATGTTCGCTCCCCCAGTGCGGGCGCCAAAATAATACTGCCCCGCTAGCCCTCCCGAACCATGGCACATGGGCATGCCACCAAAGAAAGAAGAGGCCACATTCATCAGCCCCATATTGAGGAGGAGTCTCTCTTCGCTCACAGGCTTTTCTGGAAAGAGCTCCCGAATCATTGCCGCCGTGGCCAGAACCGCGTTTGTCAGAGTTAGGGGCACTTGGGCAAAACCAGCTAACACCATTGCTTGCCATACTTCCGACCACCTAGGCAGAGAAAAGCGCGGCCAAGAGAAGCCCCACTCGAGATGGGCGCCCAGGTTCCCCTCCCAAGCCATCACCACAATACCCACCACCATAATCACCAAAGCAGCAGGAGCGTAGCGATTCTTGCGCAAAGCTAAAATGATCCCTATGGCCAAGAGGCCCAAGAGGGGGTTTGGCCAGATCATCCTCACCGCTTGGACTCCCAGAGAGACGCCCAAAGCAAGCTGAATACCACGGATGAGGAAAAGGGGAGTCATCTTGGCAAGCTTGCGCACTGCCCCCGAGATGACCACGAGGAGCCAAAGGAGCCCCAACCCCAGCCCCGAGGCAGTGACCAAAGAAGCCGACCATCCTTGGGCGATCGCTGTCACTGCGATGACCTTTTTAGGCTCCACCGGCATAGGCAGGCGGTAGACGATCCCTGTGATGAGGTTCGTCAGACCAATCATCACAAAAAGGGCCGTCGGGTCCACCCCGCAGACAGCGATCAACCCAATGGCCAGGGGGAAAAGCGTTCCAAAATCCCCCATCGAGCCGGCCAGCTCGCGCAAGTTGAACTCAAAATCCCTGTATTGCCGGGGATCTCTTTCCATCCTTCAAAAGCCCGCTAGTATC